>DNGG01000608.1 GCA_003486675.1 Cyanobacteria bacterium UBA11372 | reverse complement strand
GCAATGATATCCAACTCTCCCCAGCGACAACGCCAGCGACGATGTAAAATTGTCCAACCTTGCGCCTGTAACCAAGAGGCAACAAAATCTTCTCCTAAAATACCGATATCGGCGGCAGAGGATGGCGGGTGGCTTGGCTCGACCATACTATGAGGTATCGTAAACATTGTTGACACTCTCCGCGCCTGTTGGTGCGGAGATTCTTAAGATTTTTCAATCCTAATATCCCCAGAAGGGTTCCCAGGCTCGCCCAAGAGAGCCACAAGGGCGCGGCGATACGCCAGATGCTCCACTTGGGGTTTCCCCAAGACCGCACTGGCTCTTCTCCTTACGATATTTCGGGCGTTTAGTGGCATTATCCACAGGGAACGCGCAGTCCGCACGTACCATTTCTGACGCTCTATCTCGGATATTCTTAGCCGCAGAAATATCAGCATGAGCGAAAAATCCGCAGTTCTGACAAATGAATTTTTCACCATCGCGATTTGTCCGGTCTATATGACCGCAATTTCTGCACTCAGTACTGGAATGTTTCGGATTGACCTTAATAGCGACTTTTCCCCTCTTTGCAGCGAGATACTCAATCTTTAAGATCAGCTCATTCCAGGCAGCATCAGAGATAGCGCGATTTAACCCCCTTTTTCTGGATTGTCCATTCGCTAAAAACCTCCCACTCTCCTCATCTTTCTTTACCCGACAACGACGCAACATGCCGGAGACGTTCAAGTCTTCCAAGGCAATAGCATCCACTCGTCGAGAAACAATAGTATTAGCTACCCACCATTGATAAGCTTGTCGCTTATCGGCAATCTTCTTATGCAAGCGTCCAACTTTCTGGGACGCTTTTTTACGGTTTTTACTCCCTTTAACTTTCCGATTAACTCGGCGTTGCCTAACAGACAGAAGTCGCTTGGTTCTTTTATTGATGCCAAACTTAGGATTGTCAAATTGATAACCATCAGAAAGGTGTACCAGCTTAGCAATCCCTAAATCGCAACCAATCACCGTTCTGACTTCTGTTAAGTGCCTAGCCGCATAATCGGGTACGGTTTTATCTTCTATCCTGACCGAAACATACCAACCATCTTGCTTTTGTCTAACGGTAACAGAATTAATCCTAAATCCATCTGGTATTGGCCTGGAATTAAATAATCGCATCCACCCCAGTTTGGGCAAGTAAATCTTGCTTCCCTTAATTTTTACTCCTGTAGAATAGGTAAAAGAAGTAAAGTTGCTACGGTTTTTAAATTTGGGAAACCCCCTACCTTCAAAAAAGTTTTTGTACGCAATATCCAATCGCCTTACGTTCTGCTGTAATACCGTCGAATCAATCTCTGCGTACCAAGGTCTAGCCAGCTTTAACTGGGGCAATGCTGTAATCTGAATCTCCCCAGCACTACGACGAGGGTTTTTAGTTTTGTCATCCTTCCAGGGTTCCCCAGAAGCACCATTCTTGCTGACGAAGCATGTCAAGGGACAAGCTTCTCCTTCAGTTCTAATATCGCAGTAATCCCCTTGAATGAATTGTTGATTGTATTGGGCAATCCTGTCGTTCAAACACCAGTTGTAATGGCTGCGAAGTCTGTTGACCCAGTTAGCCATACTGGTTGATTGAGATGTGCTTGGCCTCAATTTGTAAACATAACTTGTCAGCAAGATCTATCACCTCCTTTCCTTGTAGTTATGTCACCACGATATTACCTGACGGGACTTAAAAGTCCCGGCAAGCACTTGCACCCCCACGTAAACGATGGGGGTGCAAGTGCTTCTCGTCTTATTTTATAATAAGAATCGCAGAGTTTTAGCCACAGGGAACATGAGGAGCGGAAAAGGTTATCGGATTAAGAGGTTTTTACTGATTTTAGCGATCGCAATTTTGGCAATTGCAGGCACGATGACCTCACCAGCTTTCGCGTTGGAATATAACGAGGAATTTCTCATCGGTGCTGACTTTTCCAATCGCGATCTAAAGGATGCTAGCTTCACCAGAGCTAAGCTGCAACAAAGTAATTTTAGCCATTCAGATTTGCGCGGGGTAAGTTTATTCGGCGCTCATCTAGAAAAAGCCAATTTAGAAGGCGCCGACTTGAGTTATGCCGTCATCGGGCAAGTACTTTTCCTGAAAGCGAATTTGACTAACACCATTTTAGAAGGTGCTTTTGCGCCCAATGCCAGGTTTAACGGCGCTACCATCGATGGCGCAGATTTTACCGATGTCATGCTGCGCGACGAGCAGTATGAAATGCTGTGTCAAGTCGCCAAAGGTACCAATCCAGTCACCGGGCGCGATACTCGCGACACTTTAAATTGCCCTTAATCCGGAAATAAATTTCCGGCTGAAAGCTTAAACCCATTAAAATGGGTTATAAAATCTTAGATTGGGTTGATTAACCTCAACCCAATCTAAACCTAATCAGATCGTGTCCGGTTGTATCGGTAACATAAGCTAAGGAAGGGTTTATCGACATATATCGTGGTTCCACTTAATGGTTGGTTAAACCCGCCCCTGCGGGAGCAAAAATTATAAAAAATTATACACTACCATTGCTACCGGAAATGATATAAGATCTTTTCGGTGTTGTAGGGGCGGGTTTTACCAATAACATCTGCTAAAAACAGATAACCAAAATAAACCCGCCCCGCCCGATGTTTAAACTCGTAGTGGGAGCAGGGGAAAAGGAATGTACGTTCAAATTCTCCTCTGCACCTTTTGCCCACCTGCCCCTTTTGCCCACCTGGCTTCTTCTTCAATACCCTATGCCCAATACCCTATGCTCAGATCAATTGGAGAAACCTGACATTCTTTTTCTAATTGATCGCTCCGCTGTTGGAAATTAAGGAATTCTTGGTGATATTGCAGTGCCAGTTCTGGAGCGGTTCTGAAGTCTGTTTTTTGCCACAAATCTAAAAAGTAGCGAGATTGTTTTTTACACATTACCTGTTCCATACGAGCGACGGCGGCTCGAATTAAATTAGGCACGCGGTAAGTATCGTAATGGGTGATTTCGTTGAGTTGAAATAGGGGCTGGACTTGAGCCATTTCCTGTTGAAATTGTAGGGATTGGTCTTGTAACTTAGATAGCAGCTCGAAGTCTAATTCGGGGTTTGTTCCCTGTAATTCTAGTATTTTCGCCCACAAAAATCGATGGTGGGAAAGGCTAAATTGTAAATCTTGCTGCTGTAATGCCTGGATCGCAGCTTGACGATGTTCCGGACAGTGGAGGTAAATTCGTAGTAATAAAGCTTCTGCTTGCATTAAGCGATCGCTTTCTACTACGACGGGTTCCGCAGGTGGTTTTGTTACTACTCCAGTTGATTTTTGTCGCTGGTTGCGTTTAATTTGCACCAGGAGCGTTTGGGCGTAATTGGCTACCAGTCGCGACTCGCCTTGACTGAGAATTTCTGCACAGTGGTTAATATAATAGGTGCGGATTTCTTGGTTGGCAATTTGTGCTAGTAATTTCACCATTTGCTGCACAACTTGCTGATACCGATCCGCTTGTTTGAGGTTTTGATCTTTTAAAATCTGCTGAATTTGCCAATCTAACCATAAAGGTGCGGTTTCCAGCAAATGGCGATATTTTTCCCCTCCGTCGCTACTGCTGTTGAGGAATTCATCGGCATCTTTACCATCGGGGATGTTGAGAATTCGCAATTGCACTTCTCCAGCGTTAACTAAATCGGCAATTTCCCCGATGGCGCGAGAGGCGGCGTTAGTACCGGCGGCGTCGGCGTCGAAGTTGAGTACGAGTTGTTTGGATTCGGTGTAGCGCAGTAGTTGGCGCACTTGGGCTAAACTGAGTGCGGTTCCCAAGGAGGCGACGGCGTTGGTAATCCCGGCGGCGTGGAGCGCGATCGCATCAAAATATCCTTCGACTACAATACCTTGGTCTTGAAGCGCGATCGCATTCTTGGCTCGATCGAGGGCGAATAAAGTTTTACCTTTATTAAATAGTTCGGTTTCCGGTGAATTGAGATACTTGGGTTGTTCGTTGGTGAGAGTTCTACCGCCGAAGCCGATGACTCGGGAGCTGGTATCGTGGATCGGGATGATGATGCGATCGCGAAAATAATCATAATATCCATCCCCCTCCCGCCGCCGTCGAATCAATCCCGCTTGTTCTAATAATTGCACCGGGTAGTGTTTATCTTCTACCAGATACCTATACAGCGTTTCCCATCCTGCGGGTGCATATCCTAACTGAAACTGTTGAATCGTTTCTTCCCGCAGGCGTCGCTGAGATTGTAAATATTCCAGCGCCAGAGATCCTTGAGACTGACGCAACGCATGTTCGTAAAACCGTGCCGTCAGCGCCAGAATCTCGTATAACTGATCCCGTAGGGAAAGTTGCCGTTGCAGTTGTTGCGTTTGTTCTGGTTCCAGGGTTTTTACAGATACCTGGTAGCGTCGCGCCAATTCCAGCACCACATCCCCAAACGATTGCTTACCCAGTTCCATCAGGAACTTGATCGCACCTCCCCCAGCTTGACAGCCAAAGCAATAATACATCTGCTTGCTCGGACTGACGGTAAAACTAGGGGATTTTTCAGTATGGAAAGGGCATAACCCAACAAAATCTTTACCCCGCTTACGTAGCACGACATGTTCCGAGATTACATCCACAATGTCGGCTCTTTGCTTGACTTCTTCGATGGTATCTGGATGCAGGCGGGGATTTTGCATTGCTTGCCAAAGGTAAAATCCATACCTATTGTATGGGGCAGGTGGGATCCAGGTGCAGGTGAGCAGGTGGGCAAAAGGTGCAGAGGGGATCCAGGGGCAGAGGGGAATTTGAATGTATACAGCGAGTTGCTTTCCTCGTCTTGGTACAGCAAAATCGCGCCAGTTTGTGTAGCGGCTGCCATTTTTGCTGCCGCT
>DNGG01000345.1:2842-3357 GCA_003486675.1 Cyanobacteria bacterium UBA11372 | reverse complement strand
GAGTTGGGGCGCGAACAATTCCTAGAACGTGCTTGGCAGTGGAAGGAAAATTCTGGGGGATCAATTGTAAATCAGATCCGGCGTTTGGGCTTATCTGTGGATTGGTCGCGGGAACGCTTTACGATGGATGAGGGTTTGTCTAAGGCTGTGGTGGAAGCTTTTGTCAAGCTCTATGAGGCAGGTTTGATTTATCGCGGTAATTATTTAGTGAATTGGTGTCCGGCAACTCAGTCGGCGGTGTCGGATCTGGAGGTGGATAATAAGGAAGTTGATGGGAATTTATGGCACTTCCGCTATCCGCTGACGGATAATTCGGGTTATTTGGAGGTGGCGACGACTCGTCCTGAGACGATGTTGGGCGATACGGCGGTGGCGGTGAATCCGAATGATGAACGCTATCAGCATTTGATTGGCAAGAGTTTAATGTTGCCAATTATGCAGCGGGAAATTCCGATTATTGCTGATGAGTTGGTTGACCCAAGTTTTGGGACGGGGTGCGTGAAGGTGACGCCAGC
>DNGG01000345.1:0-2652 GCA_003486675.1 Cyanobacteria bacterium UBA11372 | reverse complement strand
GGGTGCGTGAAGGTGACGCCAGCACACGATCCTAATGATTTTGAAATGGGAAATCGGCACGGTTTGCCAACGATCAATATTATGAATAAGGACGGCACGCTGAATGAACATGCGGGACCGTTCCAAGGTCAAGACCGTTTTGTGGCACGGAAAAATGTGGTCAAGCGGTTGGATGATGATGGGTTTTTGGTGAAGGTTGAGGACTATAAGCATACTGTCCCTTATAGCGATCGCGGTAAGGTCCCCATCGAACCTCTCCTTTCAACTCAGTGGTTTGTCAAGATTACCCCTCTGGGTCAGAAGGCTTTAAAATGCCTCGATGAGCAAAATTCTCCCCAGTTTGTCCCCCAACGCTGGACTAAAGTTTACCGCGATTGGTTGGTGAAGTTAAAGGATTGGTGCATCTCTCGCCAACTTTGGTGGGGTCATCAAATTCCCGCCTGGTACGCCGTTAGTGAAACGAAGGGCGAAATTACCGACTCGACGCCGTTTGTGGTGGCACACTCTGAAGCTGAAGCAAAAGAGAAGGCAACAGCACAGTTTGGGGAAAATGTCAAGTTAATTCAAGACCCAGATGTGCTGGATACTTGGTTTTCTTCGGGTTTGTGGCCTTTTTCTACTTTGGGTTGGCCTGAAAAAACAACGGATTTAGAATTTTACTACCCGACGACGACGCTGGTGACGGGGTTTGACATCATCTTTTTCTGGGTCGCCCGGATGACGATGATGGCGGGATACTTTACGGATAAGATGCCGTTTGAGGATGTTTATATCCACGGCTTGGTGCTGGATGAAAATGGCGAAAAGATGTCTAAGACTAAAGGTAATGGCATCGATCCGCTGTTGATGATTGATAAATACGGTACGGATGCCCTGCGGTATACGCTGGTGAGGGAAGTCGCTGGGGCTGGGCAAGATATCCGGTTTCAATATGACCGGGTAAAGGATGAGTCGCCTACGGTAGAGGCGTCGCGCAATTTCACGAATAAGCTGTGGAATGCGTCGCGGTTTGTGATGATGAATTTGGGCGGACAGACGCCGCAGCAGTTGGGGCAACCTGGGGCGGATGAGTTGGAGTTTTGCGATCGCTTCATTCTCTCCCGCTATCATCAGGTGGTGCAGCAAACTTGTCACTACATCGAAAATTACGGTTTGGGCGAAGCTGCGAAGGGACTTTACGAATTTATCTGGGGCGATTTCTGCGACTGGTACATCGAATTAGTCAAATCCCGCTTGCAGAAGGATGCAAATGTTACATCTAGAAACGTAGCTCAGCAAACTCTCGCCTACGTGCTGGAAGGGATTTTGAAGCTACTCCATCCCTTTATGCCTCACATTACGGAGGAAATTTGGCACACTCTGACCCACACCGGGGACGAGCAAACTTTGGCTTTGCAATCTTATCCCGCCGCAGATGCAAGTCTAATTAGTTCACAATTAGAGGAACAATTTGAACTGCTGTTTGGTACAATCCGAACAATCCGCAATTTACGCGCTGAGGCGGATATCAAACCTGGGGTAAAAGTGGCGGCAATCTTGCAAAGCGAAAGCGACAAGGAACGCCAAATTTTATCGGCAGGGCAGTCTTATATTCAAGACTTAGCCAAGGTTGATAATCTCACTATAACCTCAGCATTAGAAACTGAAATAGGTCAAACGATCGCTGGCGTGGTGGGTACGGTGCAAGTGCTAATTCCCCTCGCTGGCGTCATCGACGTGGCGGCGTTGCGCGCTAAACTTCAGAAGAAGCTGACTAAACTGGAAGGGGAAATTAAATCCCTGTCAGGGCGTCTTAACAATCAGGCTTTTGTGGAAAACGCCAAGCCTGAAGTAGTGCAGGGGGCGCGAGATAATTTGGCTGAGGTGGAAAAACAAGCAGAAATATTGCGCGATCGCCTCAACCAACTCAGCTAAAATCCGTCGGGTGGGCAACACCCACCCGCTCAAAAACTATTTAACGATTTGTCTATACTTAAGCGGTATGGTATGGTAACTTTTTTGTTAAATAAATACGAAAGTCAATAAAAGGAGAAATATTGTGGCGGTTTTAAATAATGCTCAAGAAGAGCAACTCAGGGACATCGGAATGCATCTGCAAAAATTACGACAACAGCAGTCTATATCTATAGAAGAAGTATCGGCTAAAACCTGTATTCGATTAAGGATGTTAAAAGCTCTAGAAGAAGGTAAATTAGATGAGTTACCGGAGCCAATTTATATTCAAGGATTTATCCGTCGTTATGGAGATTTTTTAGGACTGGATGGGAATGCTTTAGCGAAGACATTTTCCACCGATTACCCACCTGTAGAATTTGATGCCCAAGCAATATTAGGAAATACTACAGCTAAAAAACCAGAGGTTGAAATTTATGAGCCTAATCTAATTGAAGAGTCGTCAGCACAACCAGAAATAGATACCCTTGCTTCACCACCTCCCGCCAAACCCATCCGTCCCTATTTGGCCTACATCATATTAGGGGTAGCCGCCTTGGTTGGACTTGTTTATGCTATCAATAAACCGCGCACGCTAGAATCTGCTACTCAAAAACAGCAACCTGTTACTCAACCCGTCTCTGCGTCACCAGTAACATCTACCCCAAAACCCCTCGACGCGGCAAATATTTCCAAAAGTCCCACAGTCAGTCCGACGGA
>DNGG01000344.1:6208-9020 GCA_003486675.1 Cyanobacteria bacterium UBA11372 | reverse complement strand
GTGCCGCTATACAAACGAATGCCACAAGGGCTGTATTCCACCTTGTCGCAAACCGCTGTAACAAGGCTGAGCCTGTTTCAACTCGTAACCAGCCTCAGCCTGGTTAGGAAAATATTGGGGGCTGCGGCTTCGACACCAGCCCCAATCTACCGTTTTCAGATTGTGCATTTTAGGGGCGCAATTATTTTGTCGAATGATTCTCATTCCATAAAAAAATAGAACCCTTCTCGCCTCATAGCTATGACATCGAATCAAAGCAACTACTCTGTGAGATTTTTTTATTATGGGCAATTCAATGGACATTATATTAGTTCTAATTCCTCATCTTCTTTGTCTCCCTTGTCTCCCCAATCTTGTGCCGTTCGCTTGCCAATTACCCGATCCAACAGAAATTTTCATCTGTATAAAGGCATAAATTTACAGGTTTTTTTAACAAAACCCCCCTAGAGTTAGAGATCTGACAGGAGTATGCTGATATTATCATCAAGTTTTTGAGAAAATTTCCCAGTAATTCCGAAAATGTTAAGAATTCACCTCGCTTCATTAAAACCCGGTCAAATCGCCACTATCGCAGCGTTACACGCAGAAGAGTGCTTGCAACAACGCCTACAAGCACTGGGTTTTCGCGCCGGAAGGCAAGTGGAAATGATTCGGCGTGCCTGGTTTGGCGGACCAGTTCACGTGCGGGTGGGAACCACGGAAGTGATGCTGCGCCGCAGCGAAGCCAAAGAAATCCACATCGCGCATCTGAGTGAAGGAGAATAAGCATGAAACAGATAGCTGTCTTGGGAATGCCAAATACGGGCAAATCGACCTTTTTTAACCGAATTACAGGCGCAAATGCCAGTATCGGCAACTGGCCTGGAATTACCGTAGACCTGATGATGGCGAAGGTCAAACTCGGCGAGGAACCAGCGGAGATTGTAGACTTGCCGGGTATTTACGATCTGCGCGGCTTTTCAGAAGATGAGGCAGTAGTGAGAGATTTTCTCGAAAAGACTCCTCTAGATTTAGTGCTAGTTATTCTCAATACTGCCCAAATTGACCGCCAAGTCAGCCTTGCATTGCAGGTGAAGCATCTGGGAGTTCCGGCGGTGTTGCTGTTGAATATGGCAGATGAGGCTCCCAAGTTCGGAGTGGAAGTCGAACCGGAGAAAATGGCAGCACATTTAGGGATGCCAGTAATGCCAATTAGTGCTAAGTACGGTCACGGTTACGAGACAGCTTATCGCACAATTGCTGATAGTTTGAGTCATCAAGAACAGGCAATTTGCGTTGGTAAGATTGAGGAGCATTTGGTAAGCGATCGCCAACTAGCCGCCGAAATGGGTAACCTCTTGCAGGATGCGGTTCACGTACCAACGCAAGTTAAAGAAAACTGGACAACCCGGTTAGATAAATTTCTACTGCATCCTGTGTTTGGATTGCCCATCTTTTTTGCAACGATGTTTTTGATGTTCCAGGCAGTTTATGCTTTAGGAACGCCGCTGCAAGAATTATTGGGAACTGGGTTTGATTGGTTGCAAAAAAATGCCTTAGAACCTGGTTTAGCCGGATTGCCAGAATTATTCAGGGGCTTCCTAATTGATGGATTATACACTGGATTGACAACCGTCGCCGCCTTTATTCCAGTGATTATTTTATTCTTCTTCTGCATGGCAATTGTAGAAGATAGCGGTTACTTATCGCGCTCGGCATTTTTGATGGATGCCTTGATGCAGAGATTGGGATTGGACGGTCGATCTTTTGTAATGTCGCTGATGGGATTTGGCTGCAACGTACCGGCAATTATGGGGACTAGGGTGATGCGTTCCCCAGGCTTGCGGATGCTTTCGATGCTGGTAATTCCCTTTTCTTTATGTTCGGCGAGGCTAAACGTATTTATCTTTATGACAACGGCGCTTTTTGCCGCTAACATTGCGCCTATAGTCTTGTTTAGCTTGTATATTCTCAGCTTTGTGGCGGCTATTTTGACCGCATTTTTGTTCAAAGGTCAGTATCCCAACCAAGAGCCATTTGTTTTGGAATTGCCTCCTTATCGCTTCCCTACTTTCAAACAAATTCTGCTGCGTTCTTGGTGTGAGGTCAAACATTTTTGGCGCTGGTCTTATCGGTTTATTATATTTGGGGTGGTGGCAATTTGGGCGCTGAATAACTTACCGCCTGGGGTGCCACCTGCCAGTTCCCAAACGCTTTCGGGAATGCTGGGTCAATTCACGCAGCCAATTTTAGCGCCGATTGGAATTAATTCGCAATTGGCGGTGGCGTTGGTTTTTGGTTTTGTGGCGAAAGAGATCGTTTTGGGTGGATTGGCAGTAATTTATGGTCAGTCTGAGGATAGTCAATTAATGGGAGCGATCGCGCAACAAATAGACTGGGTACAGGCGTATAGTTTCATGCTATTTACCCTACTGTATATCCCTTGTCTTTCGACAGTAGCTGTGTTAAAAAGCGAATCCAAGAGTGGGAAATTTGCTTGGATATCGGTGGCGTGGTCGGTGGGATTAGCTTGGGTATCCAGCTTGATTTTCTATCAAGGTGCAAGGCTTTTAGGATTTTGATTGGCGCATATGTGTCTAATGCTTTAGTGGGGCGATCGCTTGTTTTTAGCAGCTTTCTCCCCACTTTTTTAATTTCTTTTAGTTAACCCAATTTGCTAGTTATAGACTTGGGTGTTGCTAATTGCTAATTGCTAATTGCTAATAGGCAGAAACGATCGAGAATATCCTTCCATTAGCTATTAGTTGCCTAGGGACACGGCATCATAGATATCTCGGACAAATAGATAACGTTAATCATGCCGTGTCCCGGC
>DNGG01000344.1:0-6023 GCA_003486675.1 Cyanobacteria bacterium UBA11372 | reverse complement strand
GACAAACAGATAACTTTGATCCTGCCGTGCAAGGGCTGCTGATTATGGGTAATCGATCGAACCGCAAAGAAACCGAGTTTCTCTGAAAAATCGTGGCTGGGAAACCAAAGATCTACACAGAAACCCGGTTTCTACGCAAAGAAACCGGGTTTCTCTGAAAAATGGTGCCTGGGAAACCAAAGATCTATACAGAAACCCGGTTTCTAGGATCGTTTCTCTGAAAAATCGTGGCTGGGAAACCAAAGATCTATACAGAAACCCGGTTTCTAGGATCGTCGTGCGTAAGTCCCTCCATCATGATAAATTTTCATCAGATGGTTCAATGCCACTCAATTGAGGTTGACGGTTCTTTCCATCTAACAAACAACTCACCGTCATATCTCCCATGACATTAATAGCAGTCCGGCAACGATCTAAGAACCAATCTACAGTAATTAATAAAGCGATATACTGAGTCGGCAAGCCAACGGCAGTAAATACCAGCGTCATTGTTACCAAACCTGCTTCGGGAATTCCTGCTGCACCTACAGAGGCGAAAATAGCGGTGAGAATCACAATGAATTGTTGGGGTAAGGCAAGATTTAAACCCAATAGTTGGGCGACAAATAAAGCCGACATTGCCTCATACAAAGCCGTACCGTCGTTATTGAAATTGCTGCCAACTAACGCACCTAAAGAAGCAGAAGATTCCCGCAAACCGATTTTTTCTAGCAGCGCTTCAAAGGTGATAGGCATGGTGGCGGTAGAAGAAGCAGTTGAAAATGCCGTTAACAGTGCATCAGAACCTCCAGAAAGGAAGCGTTGCGGACTCACCCAAGAACCGAAATAAACTCGGACAAGGTAATAGCAAGCTTGCAAAACTAAAGCTACCAATACGGCGATGATAAACGCACCTAAAGATTTAAACGGTGCAAAACCTTGCAGGGCGACGGTTCTGGCAACTATGCCGAAAACGGCAATGGGAACGAGGGCAATAATCCAGTGTAAGATGCGGATTACTGCCTCGAATAACATAGCGATCGCATCTTCAATTGCCACATATGCCGTCTTTCCTTGTTCAATTTGTTGTTGTTTCAAACCCCGTAAAACAATCCCAAACGCTAAGGCGAGAAAAATCAGTTGCAGAACGTTGTTATCAACTAAAGGTTTGAGAACTGCTTCCGGCACCATATCTTGCAAGAGTCCCCAAGGATCGAATGCTTTAGTTTCTGATGTTTCTGTAGGCGCAGCAAAAATACCCCATTTTCCCGGTTGTAGGATATTAGCAACTAAAAGACCGATTAAGATAGCAACCGTGGTATTGGTAAACAGCAAAACTGCCAAACGACGACCCGATCTGCCGGGAATATTTGCCGTCAGGAAAGAGTGGAGGACTGCAAGTAAAATTAGGGGCGTAGCGAGGGCACGCAGCGCCTTGAGGACGAGGTTGCAGGGAATTACTAGGTGGTTAATCGAGGCGACATTAGCGGGGTTAGGTTGACCAGCGCCGAGGGCGACGCCTAAAATTAATCCTAGAATCAGCGCGATCGCAATTTGCAAATAAAGCGGAATGCGCTGCCAAAACGGGCGATTGTTAATTGCTATTTGGCTCATTTTGAGATTCCTTGAATTTCAGACAAAAACCGGATTTTTAGCATAACCAATAACAACCCGGTTTTTGGATAATTTTCTGCTTGTCTTTAGATTCAGTACTTACGCACGACGATACTAGAAACCGGGTTTTTGCGTAGATATCGAATTTTCTGTCATTCTTCATAAAAACCCGGTTTCTTTGCGTAAGTCCTGAGATTGTTTACCAGCTATCGCCTCCACCATTACCTTATTTAAGATTGACTTGCGCTTTAAACACAAGCTTGTCATCTACAAACACACCCGTCATGGCACTGCCGTCGGGGTTTTTCCATTGATAAATAGCCTGTTTATTTCCACTGGGTAGATTTGGAACGCCTGGAATGGTAAAAGATATTTCGGCACTGCTTTCCCCTGGTTTTCCGATAATTTTTTCAATCTCGGATAAAGTCATGCCTGTTTTAATTTGGTCGTATTTAGCCTTAGTAACGCTAGGGTTATTGAGAGTACAAGCGCTGATAATTAACGGTAAAATGATTAGGGGGACTACTTTATTCCTGAGTGGTTTTAACATTTTCCTTATCCTGTAAATGCTGATTTTTGTAGTAGTTACACCCTGATTACGCAAAGAAACCGGGTTTCTATAAAAAATCGTTGCTTTATAACTAGAGATATACGCAGAAACCCGGTTTCTGGCTTAGATCCCCCCCTGCCCCCCAAAACAGCGAGGGGAGTTAAAAATCCAAAATTATCTATCGATTTGGTTGGGAGGGTGAGTTTTGGGGAGTAATATTGATGAATGGCAGCGCATTATTTCCACCCATCACTTGAGGAAAGCTACCATCCCATTTTTCAATCGCTTGCTTTTGCAGAATTTGCGGCGTTAAATTTTCCCGCAGTAATCTTTGAGCTTCAGCTTGACCTTTAGCGCGATTCACTTCTGCTTGTGCTTCTTTAGAGGCTTTTAAGGCAATATATTCGGCTTGCTTGGCTTCTTGTTCGGCGATTTGTTTGGCTTCAATCGCTTTGGTAAATTCGGGAGAAAAGCCAAAATTAACTAAAGAGACATCATCGACAATAATTCCGTAAGCAGCGAGGCGGGTTTTGAGTTGGTTATCAATTTCCTGTTTTAACGCGGTGCGTTTGGTGATAATTTCTTCAGCGGTTTTTTTGGCAGTGGCTGCTTTGAGAACTTCGGAAACCGCAGGAGTGATAATTCCTGTAACAATCTGCTCTTGATCTCCAACTTGTTGATATATTTTGTTGACTTGAGCGGGATCGATGTGCCAGTTGACGGCTAGTTCCGTTGTCACTTTTTGCAAATCTTTGGAAGCAGCATCGCTTTGGAAATCATTTTTTTGCACGCGGACGCTGAGTCTTTTAACCGATGTGACGATTGGTACGATGGGATGGATGCCTTCATCTAAAACGGTGTTTTGAACTTTGCCGAAGTTCATGACAACGCCGCGCTCTCCGGCTTTAATAATTGTAAAGGGACGGAAAATAATCGCTACGATTAAAAAGATGATTCCCCCTGTAGCGTAGAGACTAAAGGGAAGAGAATCGGTAACTCTGTTTCTGGTGGTTTGCATAGTTGGATGGGTATAGGATTACCGTGGGTTCTGTAATTTTTCTGGTTTTTACTTCTACTTATAACAACAACGTCATAAGGAAAAATTCCGCAATCTAGATAGAGCTTGCAACAGTCTATCAGCGAGGCAGAGCCTCGCCGATCTCGTTCCCAGGCTGGAGCCTGGGAACGAGAGAACGAGAGATGGTGGGCTGCTGCCTCCTTTTGTGCCAGATTTAAGGTAAGTCATTTATATTTGTTCAGCGATCAGAAGCGATCGCATAATTAAGGATTAGAGTGAAGTCAGAAAAATATGCGCCTCTCATCCCTTCAGCCACAGCTACCACCGCCACTATTGCTACCGCCACCACCGTAATAGCCATATGGTAAAGCTCGCCAGCGGCCTCAACTGATAGAATGGAAAAGAGGAAAGCTGTATTTTCAGCTATTTCTTCCCAATTCTTTCCAGATTATATGTCTGGTAAAATTTGGTTTGAAAAAATCGTTTTTTAACCTGAAAAGGTGATTGTATATGCTAAATTTCTTTTTGACTTGGTTAGTGGCAGCAATTTCCCTGCTGATAACGGCAAAGATAGTACCGGGAATTGAGGTGAACAGTTTTACGGCAGCTATATTCGCCGTGGTGATTATTGGCTTTGTCAATGCAACGATTAAACCGATTATCACCATCCTGACTTTACCGCTCACAATTTTATCCCTGGGTTTATTTCTCTTCGTCGTGAATGCTATCTCCCTATCTTTAGCGGGATGGTTAGCAAGTGCGTTCGATATTGGGTTTAAAGTTTATGGTTTTTGGCCTCCTTTATTTGGGTCAATTGTGCTTTCTTTGGTATCTGGTTTTATCGGTAAGTTTGTGAAATTGGAGGGGAATCAGACAACTTGATTTTGAGCGATCGCAACTACGCAAATCTACCTTTGTTTCTCTGAAAAATCGTCTTGATGTAGAGACGTTACATGTAACGTCTCTACATCGCAGCCAGAAACCTGGTTTCTAAGATGGTTGCGATCGCACCAAAGGCACTCGCACCACCGTGTAGGCTCCAGCAACTACATCAATTGCTAAAGCATCAACGGTGGTTTTCCAGCCGGAGGGAAAACCGGATGGCTTAAAATCAAGCCGATATGTGCCCTGGGGAAGCCGCAGACTGTTGCGATCGCGCCGCCGCTGCACTTGATATGATGCCAGGGGTTTATTATCTAGCACAAACATATCTAGATTGCCTGTATAAATTGATTCGCCTGCATCTTGTTTGCCGTTATTGTTATCATCAAAAAAGGCAAAGATAGCGATTCCTCCTAGCGTGCGAAAGTTATCGTTACGGCGATCGCTGGGGCTAATTCCTGCCTGTAAATCTAAGCTGGAAACTAACTCAATATTAAAACTGGATTCTGAGGAAGTAAGCCCCACTCCCTGATAGCGCCCCCGCAACAACAAACCCGGTATAATGGTTGTTCCCGCCGAGGCAATAATTCCCTCACCGCGAGAACCTATTGCGTATCCCAATTGTGCTTCCCAAAGATAATTGCCATCAAGCGATCGCGCTGTCGATCGATAGCGCCAAGACAAAGTTGCCAGGTTATCATCGATGAGGTTTTGCGAGCGAGTTTCGTAATTAAATAGCAGCGATTGTTGAGCAGAAAAGTTATATCCCAGTCCAGATTGCGTGCCGATTTCGTTTCCTTGTTGAGTGAATTCCAGTTTACTCAAACGTTGCCTTAAATTCCAGCGGAAGCGATTGTTAGTATCAAAACTGGCGCGCACAAAAGTTTCATCATTTTTGCCCCGACGGGAAAATTGCAACCCGGCGGAATTTCCATCGCGGCTGTCAATCGCTCCAAATAAACTTAAACCCGGCAAAACTGCCCAATCTAAATTGAACCGTTGGGAGAAGCGATCGCTATTAAATCTAGCAGTAAAATTGCGAAACGGCTGCAAGCGAATATCAGCATTCACATCCCAAGTATCACCCTTGATCGCCGAAACCGATGCTTGTAATTTTCCCGACGCAGGTAAAAAGAATAACTCTGCCAAACCTCTAAACTCACTTGCAGATTGGGGAGCAAAATTGCGATCGTAAACACCCCCCAACCCCACCGTCAATTCTTCTGTTAAACCCCAACGTTGGGAAATTCCACCCCGTAAATCCGAGAAGGTTCCCATCCAAGTATCATTAGCCGCAAATTGCCGTCGCAAACCACCAGAAACAATCAAAGCAGACGCCCCAGATGGCAATAATTCCAGCGCTCTAGAAAAACTCACATCGCGAATTTCTGGCTGAGCGGTAAGCGAGGCATCGCGGTACAGTAAAACGCGATAGTTAGTATTAGAAGATTGATTGTCAACCCGCACGTTTTCAAATCGATAAATGCCAGAAGAATCTACTAAAACTTCAGCTAGCGCCCCCTCGCCCAAACCTTGAGTTAGCCGCACCAAAGTACCCGGATTTGCCCTACCCACAATCGTGCGTTCAATTTGAGATGCTTGCAAGCGTTGTTGAGGATTGAAACCACCCCTTCCCGAAGGTGGTAGCGGCGTAAATCCCCATCGCTGAATAACAGTAAAACCCCAATAATCACCCATTCCTTGACTGCGCCAAAACGGTGCTTGGGAACCGAAAATATAATCAGATCGATCCAGCTTTCTGAGGAATTGCGCTTCAGCTAATCTCCAAGTTTCTCGTTGTTGTAAGTTTGGTTGATCTAACCTGACAAAGAAGCTGCCTCCGAAAATTGTCCCAACAGCGGTTAAATTTCCTTGAAAATTTTGCGGCGAAATTTCCCTACCAGTAATATTCACCCGCCAATCGATTGCAGTTAGGGTAATAGTTGGTGCCTGAATGCGCGGGAGTTCGTCTAAACTGAT
>DNGG01000630.1:11640-12617 GCA_003486675.1 Cyanobacteria bacterium UBA11372 | reverse complement strand
ACCTCACCTTGAATAGTGCTGTAAATTGCTTCAATCAGCTTGTCTTTTTTACAGCTTTTGACGCAATAGGCATCCGCGCCAAATTTGAAGGCATTAATGACCGATTCTTCGTGGTTTTGAGCGCTGAGAATAACAATCTTTATTTGGGGATGTTCTCGCCTCAGTTTTTGGATGAGTTCAAGGCCGTTTAGATCGGGTAAGATCAGATCGACAATGGCAACATCTGGTTTCAACGTTTTGACAAGTTTCAAGCCTGCTAATGCTGTGTCTGCTTCCCCAATTAGATTGATATTTCTTTGCGTTTTAATGGTTTCGCCGATACCGAATCGCATGAGTTCGTGATCTTCTATCACTACCAACTTGATGGGATTCATGGCTGGTTTTAAATTGGTTGATATTTTCTTAGTATAGTGCGTGAAAAAATTTGCCCAAATTTCCCTAGCTAACTCTTTAAAAAACTTAAAAATCAATTTGATTGAATATTACTGTATAGCGGCATTCACAAATGAGAAAATCCTTGATTAATTCAAATAAATTGAATAGGCGTGCCAAATCGTCAGGTTAATAGCCTAAAGTCAGTATATTTATCAATTTTTGGATTTGGCAACCAATCAGAAACGAGAAATGGCTGTTCCCCGGTTCACCAAAAAATTCGTTAAGCTGATAGCAAATCCAGAATCTAAGACATAAATGAAACAGCCGCGTCAGACTGTTAAGGCATCGCTAGAGACTCATGTATCTCCCTCAAAAAGTGTGCAATTTATCCCATCTTTGGGACAAATTTTGCTAGTAGATGACTCCCCGGATAGCCGTTTTTTGGTGGAAATGATGTTAACCAAAGCGGGATATAAGGTAACTTGTACCTCGTCTGGTTTAGAGGCTTTAGCGCAAATTGAGAAAAACTGCTTCGATTTAGTGCTTCTGGAGGCAATAATGCCAGATCTAGATGGATATGAGGTAACGGCACAAGTGCGTCA
>DNGG01000630.1:5289-11431 GCA_003486675.1 Cyanobacteria bacterium UBA11372 | reverse complement strand
GAGGTAACGGCACAAGTGCGTCAGAATCAGAAGTTATCTTTTATGCCGATTGTGCTGATGACGGATTGCGATACTCCCAACTTAGTTTATCAGCTAGATTGTGGCGCAGATGATTTTATTTGCAAGCCGATTAAACGGAAATATCTGCTGGCGAAGATTCGGGCGTTGTTGCGGTTGAAGTCTGCGATCGCGCAAGCGTGCGCGGCTAGCGCAATCGCACAACAAGTTCAAATCGCATTGCAGCAAGAGGATTTTGTTCGACAACTGACTCATGACTTGCGTAATCCATTATTGGCGGCTCACGAAGTGTTAAATTGCTTAGCACAAGGGAATTATGGTCGCAGTTTGGACGATTTTGAATCTGTAATTGCCCGATTGATTCGGAACAATCAAAATCTTTTGGATTTGGTCAATACTTTGTTAGCGGTTTACGAGTACGAAGCTGCTAAGAAACCTTTGTCGTTTTTGCGATTAGATTTGGCTCAATTGATTGCAGAGGTGATTGAAGAGTTCAAACCTTTGGCAGTTGCTAAAGGACTGACGATTGATTCGCAACAGCGGTTAAGTCCAGTTTGGGTAATGGGCGATCGCTTGGAATTGCGGCGCGTGTTCGTTAATTTGATCTCGAATGCAATTAAATTTACCGATTCGGGGTCGATTTACGTGAGTTGTTGTTTATCCGATAGCTCTCAATTTGTTGAAGTTTTAGTGCAAGATACAGGAATTGGAATTGATCCGGAATGCTTGTCCGATCTGTTTCAACCGTTTCACCGGGGAAATCATAACTGTTTAGGGACGGGATTAGGACTTTATCTTTCCAAGCAAATTGTGGAAGCCCATCAAGGTTACATAGAGGTTAAATCTGAGTTAGGTAAAGGGTATTTTATTAAGGTTGTTTTGCCTTCAGGTGTTTCATCCCATTAATCGCAAGTTTCTCTAAGTTTAATCTATTTCAGGTTGTGGTAGTGGGGGAACGATGTCAGTTACTTGTTCAATACTGTAAATGTATTTAAAGGTTTCGACCTCAGATTCAGACAGGGTATTGATGACAATCTCGAATCGCAATTCGTTGGGGGCTTTGGTGGCTAGCAAGGCTTGCTTATTTTCCACCTCTAGCGGCTTATTTCTGTCGAGAATCAAAATATACGTTCCTGAACTGGCTGTTTCAAGTTGCGCGGTGAATTTCTCTGACTGATAGACTTGAATGTTATTTTCATCTTTTTCGCTCATCAAGCTTAATCTTTGCAACATCAAGGGGATGACGTATTGATGGATATCATTTTGTGTCTGGCTGTTGTTTAATTGAGTCTCTTGCTCATCCATTAGTTCTATATCCGCCCAGGTGATTTCTGATTCTTCGGGTTGGATATCTTTTGTTTCTTTCAGTTCTATGTTATTAGCTGGATCGAAATTTGGCTCAATATAAGTGTGTATATTTTCGCTCTGATTTTCAATTTTATTAAAATTTAATACGGTTTTAATCGAGTCTTCTACTGATAATCCAGTGTTGACATTAAGAATCATCTGGGAAAGAGCTTTAATCGAGTCGCTCTGAGAAACTGAATCAAGATTTTGACTCGGTTCTGCTATGGGTTGATAGTCAAGGTAATCGATGATTTTGCTCAGAGTGAGTGCTGTCTGACCAATTGAAATATCGGGATTAACGCGGCGGCATTCTTCTGTTAGTGCGAAAAGAGCGTCGGTTGTTGTTAGCATAAGTTTTCTGGCATGGCTAGCCTAACACCATTCCCAGTCAGATTTTAGGGAAATTGTTTGCAGGCTTGCTAGTAACTTTTGATAGAGAGCGGCTTCCTATGTTATATCAAAAGTTATACAGCAGTTCTCTGAGTAATTACTATTTAATCAGATGATTTAGCGGTTGAATGGTTATGCGCGAGCCGATTTTTAAACCAAGCCTCTCTACCTGACCTCCGCGTAATTCCAACACTTGATTGACTGGAATGCCTGAACTATAAGTTGGACAAGGGTTAGTTTTGCAAGGAGGGGCTTTGGGTGCGATCGCTTTTACCATCCCATCCTTTAGAAACAGGATATCCAAATGTATCTGCACATTTTTCATCCAAAAGTTAACTGTCTGCGGTGGGTGAAATAAGAACAACATTCCTCGGTTTGGTGGTAACTCAGTACGGTACATTAAACCAACAGCTTGCTGCTGGGACGTGCGGGCTACTTCTAACTCAATGACCTGGTTTGCAACTAGCGCTTTTGCTGAAATAGGGAGAGATTTCGGTTGATGAGGGCTGATAGAAACTAAGCTGATAAAAACTGGCCCTAAAACTAACAATCCACCTAATATCCAGCCAATTTTATCAAGGTTATTGGCAACTTGATTTATACTAGGATGCGTCGGTTTAGCTGGTTTTAAATTAGCCATAGGTTTTAGCAGATCTTTTTTTAAGCGATATGCAAGGGCGCGCACGCTTTGCGATCGCTCTCAGTGTCCAGTTTCAGGAAAATCCGTCTTAGAAGGCGGATTTTCCCCAAACTCCTCCCGCTTCTGTGCATTGGATGGTGCGCCGATGGGTGTTTCCGTGGAAGTGGTACGCTTGTTGTCGCAATTCGGACGGGTCGCTTACTCGCAATCTGTTGTTGAGGGAACTCAAGTAAAAGAGCAAGAATACGTTAAAGATTAAACAAAACAAGTTTTTACTGCTACGGATATTGTCCTTGACTAATCAACACTTGCCGTTGAAGCACGCGATTAGCAACATTACACTGAAGTAACCTTGCAGTTGCTTGACCAATCTGAGTTTTTCCTTCAATTCTCGCATTGTGAATATAAAAATGTTCATCCCAAACCTGATGACGGGGATTAAACAAAGGGACAATTTCTTTAGTAACTTGGTCTATCGTAGCGAAATCAGAACCTTTGTGACGGTTGCAGGATAAACATGAAAGCGCCAAATTATCAGCAGTAGTTTCACCGCCATGTTTTATAGCAATAATATGGTCTATTTCATGGGTATAAATGGAAAAATCCTGATGAATGAGACAGTATTCACAGCGCTTTGAAGCTCTTTTTATTACAAGCTTACGCAGTTCCGCAGAAATATAATCAGAAGTCATGTTTACTAATCGTGTTTCAAAGCTCGTGCCTTTAATAAAATCATCAGATGCTCTAATTGCTCGTAAACATCTAACTCTGCTAATTCCATTGGGCTAATTGTTGCAGAGCGATTTTTTTCTAATAATACTTCCAACCGCGCTTGAGCTTGGGGTGAAACTTTAAAAGCAATAATTTCTTCTGGTGTTGGGCGCTTAATTAAAAAATCAATAACTTCTTGATAAACTGCGGGAATATCTGTAATCTCTGTTTTAACTGTTGGCCCAGATGTTGTTTGTAGATTAACAACTTCTAACAATCGCCAAAGCAATTCGGGTAAGCGATTTTGCAGAGGTGCTAAACGTTGAGCTAGTTCATCAGAAATTTGAATCGTTAATTCTGCCATTGCGATCGCTCATTAGTACTATCCGGCTTGTCTCGTATCACGATTATAACTTTACTACCCTTCCTCCCACTACCCGCAACTGGTAAGCCACTTCCACCAGGCTCATCAGATAGGTATCCACGCCAATCAATCTCACCCCCTTCTGCACTTCTGCTTCCCGAAACCCCTGCTGAAGTTTACCATTGCCCTTGGAAGCCCAACGATGAGTTACGCGATCGCGCGCCCTAACTAACTGTTTCAATTACAATAAACATAAAGACGCTCCCTAGTTTCAACTCTGCCCATCGGTCTATGCCAGCCAAGGATATTTTTCACGATACTGTCCGGTCAGCTCTAGAAAAAGATGGGTGGGCTATCATTGACGATCCTTTATACATTAAAGTTGGTGGAACTGAGATGTATATAGACTTAACGGCAGAAAAACTAATAGCTGCTCAGAAAGCCGAGCGCAAGATAGCTGTAGAAATCAAAAGTTTTTTAAGAGAATCGGAAATGACTGAGTTTCATTTAGCACTTGGTCAATTTCTAAACTATCGATTAGCCCTGAAACAAAAATTACCAGAGCTAATTTTATACCTCGCTATCCCTACAGATACTTATGATACGCTGTTTCAGCGCCAATTTATTCAGGATGCTATAGAAGAATATCAGCTTAAATTGCTCGTGTTTGATGCTAGTAAACAGGAGATTGTTTTATGGAAAAATTAAATTACCCCGAACTGGTGCAAAAAATCATCAACGCGCACTTTGCCAACCTTAAAGATGACGAGACTGAAGTCCAGTTAATTCTCGATCGCGAACGCCATCATTACTTATTAATGCTCGTGGGTTGGAACGACCAACGACGAGAATATGGGAGCCTAATTCATATTGATATCAAGGATGAAAAAATTTGGATTCAGAGTGATGGAACAGAAGTGGGAGTAGCCAATGAATTAGTTGAGGCTGGAGTCCCGCAGAAGGATATAGTTTTAGGATTTAAGTCTCCCTTCAAGCGGCAATTTACCGAATATGCTGTTTGCTAACTGCAATTAACGCACCGAAATGCCTGTTAAAATATAGCATTGCCTTTGGAAATCCAAGGATGAGCAATCAAATGCGATCGCTTTCACAGTCGTACACAACTGTTGCCTGTCCTGTCTTTGCCTCCCAGATAGCAATGGCTCAATTGGTTGTCCCTTGCGTCTTCCAGGATATCTACCTCGTTCACCGCTTGCTGCTCGACTTGGGTTCTGAACGTTTGCGTTCCTATGCTTTGAAAAAGATATAGATATAGTAGGGATGTAGCGCATCTTTTTCCATCGTCCGTTTTCTCATTCCTTCTCTTGCGACTATGACACCGAATTTTCCAGGAATGAATCCTTATCTTGAAAATCCTTCTTTGTGGTCAGAGGTTCACTCTTGGCTGATTGTTCAGTTGGCGCGATCGCTAAATCCCTTATTAGTACCCAAATATCGAGCTGCTGTTGAGAAACGGGTTTACTTGGATGCTCTACTGGTAGGTATTCCAGATGCTTCTATTTTCCAACAAAACCCTGAAGTTGAACCAAGTTCTGTTGTAAAAACTGAGGTTTTAAGCAAGCCAGTTCGAGTAACATTGCCTCTGGATGAGGAAGTCACCGAACGCTATCTGGAGATTCGGGAAGTCAAGACTGGGAGGGTGGTAACAGTTGTAGAAGTCCTCTCACCTAAGAATAAACGAGTTGGTGAAGGTCGAGATAAGTACCTAACCAAGCGACAAAAGGTTTTGAACAGTGCTACTCATTTAGTTGAAATCGATTTGCTGAGGACGGGAAAATTCATGCCAATGGCAGAAGCGATTCGATCGGACTACCGAATTGTGGTCAGTCGAGCTAATCTCCGTCCCGAAGCTGAACTTTACCCGTTTAATGTGCGCGAACCAATTCCCCAATTCTTGCTTCCTTTGCAGCCAGGAGATGAAGAACCTGTTGTAAATTTATCTGAGATTTTGGGACAAGTTTACCAGGAGGCGGCTCTAGATTTGGCGATCGATTATTCAGTGCAGCCAGTGCCAGCGCTTAGTGAGAGCGATTTTCAGTGGGTGCAGTCGTTGGTAGAATCGTAGGACGGCGACTTGACATGAAAACAGATTTTGTAGCTAGTTGGGTTGAATATGGAAAGCATAAAATTAAAATCTCATGTTGGGGATGATGGAGTATTACAAATTCAAGTCCCAGTTGGCTTTAAAAATGAAGATATAGAGGTGATGGTCATCTTCCAACGCTTGAAGTCTCGCGATCGCAACTCAGCAACATTAGAGTCAAGGGGTTGGCAACCCGGATTTTTTGAAGAAGTCATTGGCAGTTGGGAGGGTGAACTGCTAGAGCGTCCAGAGCAACTTCCCTACGAAGTCCGCGAGGAACTGACCTTTGGTGAGGATGTATCGTAATGTATCTGCTGGATAGCAACGCTTGCATTCGCCTACTCAATGAGAGCGCAAGTTCTAACATGGCTCGAAAACTGGCAGAACTAACTCCAGACGATATTCGGCTTTGTTCGGTTGTGAAATCAGAACTGTATTACGGAGCAGATAAAAGTACGAGGCGCGATCGCAACCTAGCCAGCTTAAACCGCTTCTTTAGCCAGTTCATCAGTCTCCCGTTTGATGACAATGCTGCTGCAATTGCCGGACAGGTTCGCGCTCAGCTAGA
>DNGG01000630.1:0-5026 GCA_003486675.1 Cyanobacteria bacterium UBA11372 | reverse complement strand
ATTGCCCTCTCCAACGACCTCACCCTTGTGACTCATAATACCCGCGAATTTGGTCGAATCAACGGCCTAAGGTACGAAGACTGGGAATAGAGTAATTACAGATATTACACCTAACGGTACAAACCACTAATACACGGATAGGTAGTACCAGAAAGGCCCGCGATCGCCTGCCAGAAACGTGGCTAATATTTATTGCTGTAACAATTCAAAGCAATTTACAAGGCGATTTCCGCTTGAGTATCAGCAGCTTTCTCTTGATTTATTGCCAGATGTTGAATAGGAGTATAATGTGCAGATATTGCCTGTTTTCGCCATCGCTCTAAATCCTTCATCACATCTTTAATTGAGGGTAAATGTATAGGATTAGGAGCGGACATTAGCTCCTGATGATGCAATAAACATTTGTAATAAAGCTCTCGTTGCTCAGCAACGCTTAACCGCCCTTTTGATTGTTCCAAAGTAGCTTTAATCCGGTCGTTTCCTGCTTGAGTGTTAACAGACCAGCCGTGCTGATTGAGATAGTCCCAAGCTTTTTTAAGAGCGGGGTGGAGCGGAACTTTGATTTGAGAAACAAAAGGTAAACTATCTTTATTCCCAACAGAACTGACTAGGCTACCATCGAGGCCATTAAGGGATTTTGTATTTCGAGCAATAAATTGAATTTGCTGCCAATCCCACTGTGTAAGGTTGAGTTTATCCAGTTGTTTGATTAATCCTTGTGGAGTTTTCTGTACCGTATATTTAACCAGATCAAGATCGCCTTTTTTTAAACACAGTTGCCCTTTGCCGTCCTCTAGATTCCGCCTGCGACTAATCAAATAATCTCCAACCTGAATTTCATCGGTTTTAGCCTTTTCCAGAATTTGATTTAGCAAGCCCAAAGCTTCTGTTTGGCGAAAGCTTTCCAAAGTAGAAAGAGTACCAGCAGGAGCAAGAGAGCCAAGAGCCGCAGCTAAATCTCTCAAGTCTGTTTTAGCATTTGGTAAACCTGACTCAAGGCGATCGCTAACCATGAGAAATTCTTCTTTCTCAGATGGTAGCATGGCCTTGGGTGGGGTTTTAATCGCAAAATGGTCATTTTTTCCAATGGTAAATTCCATCAGGGGATTGACAAAATCAGTCAATTCGTCTGGTCGATGGTGAATGCCGATTAGTTGCCCCTGTTGCCGGATGACGAACGCATCCGATTTGTAAATTTTGGTATCATTTCCATCCATCTCGCCATAGGCATCGATTAATCCTAAAGCAGCTTGGGCAATTTTTTGAGTTTCTTGCTGCTGAATCGATTTCCCTAACGCTGTTGCAATTCCATTCGCTCTATCGATTATAATCGGCGCTAACAACCGACTCTGCTCAACGACAGTTTCAAAGAGTTGAGCATAAATCTCGCTTAATTGCTGAACCCTGGGGTCGAACATAGCAATCGATTCAAAAGGATTTGATCTTGATATTTAACAAACACTAATTCGCTGTCGAATCGGATTTCAAGTAATTCCGGTTGGTAAGTACTGGGGTTGCTATCGCAATAGAACGCTCCGGTTTCTCGGTTATATGAAAACACCAAAATACCATCGTGATAATGAGCCTCTTCACAAGCAGGAAATTTGGCAGACCATCTGGGATAATTTTTGAACTTTTCAATTTCAGCCAATAATTGGTCAGTCATCATAAAAACCCTTTATAAGCATCAAGAGGGAGAGGGGCTGCACCTGCCATAACAGGTTTTTGCGGCAGAGGAAATAGCCTTTCAACTTCTGCAATTCGCTTGTCCAAATCGTCTTGAGTAGGTCTTCTTTGGGTACTTCTTTGGGTCAGTTTCATCACCAGGCTTTCCCATTGTGCTGAGTTATTCCCCTCAATTTGTTGAATGACTTTTGGCACTTTTACCTGTTTTAGTAGGGGAACGCTGGCTTCCTCTTTATTGCTGTAAGCCGGATTGATGAAGATACATTTACCCGGAGGCAGTTTAAGAAACTGTGCGGGTTCAAATAGCTTGCGAGTTTTTTCTTGGTCTGAAACAGAGCGACTGGATTTACCTCCACCTGTACTTTTAGAGACTTGTTTATATTTAATTTCCTCATCTCCCAGGTAAGCTGAGAACATACGGGCAGATTCTTCTTCCCCTGGATTAAAAACAAATTTAGTACCGCAAGCACCCAAAATTGCCTTAGCTAACTCTTTCCCGTAATACTTTTCTAATTGCCCCATATTCTGCCAGCCTAAAATGCCGCAAAATCCTTCAGAACGAGACTCATTCAACCATTTGAATAAATCCGGCAGAAATAAGCTGACTAATTCATCCAAGACCACAATGAGAGGGTCAAGGCGTTTCTTAGCAATGTTGCGGGCTACTATCATGTGTAGAACGCTGCACAGCAGGGGGCCAACTGCATCCCGGCGTTCTCTGTCCATGCCAAAAATAATCATTTGCTTGCCTTTAATATCTAAAGGCAAAGTAGTTTTACCAACAAAACAGCCCAAGGTATTTTTCTTCATAAATCTGGTAAACATTAAAGATGCAGTTCCCGCAATCCCAGCGACAGTTTTTTCCGAACCCGCAGAAGAGAATAGCTGACCAAAAGCAATCCGAATCCAAGGATTGAGATTAGCAGCCATTAATCGGTCTACAACTTTCTCAGAAGAAAGGATAGCAGCAGACATCATAATGTCAGGATACTGAGTGCCTTTAGTCAGCATTAAAACTGCTTCGGTAAGCTGATCTCCCGCTGGCCCAAAAAAGGCATCCTCGTTTCCAGTCGCATTTAATTTGAAATTTTTGTTAATAACTGTTGCCATTTGTCGCGCCGTTTCCCCATCGGTTTCATCGCGGAGAAAATCTATGGGATTGCAGACTTCGCTTTCTGGAAAGCCAGGGGCAAAAATATGCACGTCATAGCCTTTCTTTTTGGCATAACTTGCTACTTTAGCTTGGGAGGGATATTTGAAATCATAAAGAACGATGGGAAATCCTTGATCGATGGCAGAATAAATCATCGGATTAATTGCGGAAAAAGACTTCCCACTCCCCGGTGCGCCGATGACGGCTGTACCTCTCTGTACGTCTGGAACGTATAATGTTACAGTACCGCTTTCTTCTTTCTGAGTTGGTGAGGTTTTAATATTTGGATTGGACTTGAATTTATGCTTGCCGATATACAAGCAGGCGCTGTCACATTTGGGCGATTTGATTTGTTGAAAGGCTTTCTTCTTCGCCTTAGCAATTTCTCGACTATTTCCGAAATAGCTGGTTGCTAACTTGCCCTTTTTACGACCCGATAGTTTGTCTTGAAAAAATACAAACAGCAGAACGCCTAGCAAAAAAATACCTTGAGGCGTGAGAAATTGGCTGGTGTATTTTCCCCAAGGATGATTGGGGTTTTGGAGTTGATTAACAATTTCAACGGGCTGGTTTGACATGGGTATTGCCTTCAAGTTTGAATTGGTTAACTAGGGCGAACTCGCTGCCGTTATAGCAATAGTCGAATCGCGTGCTGACTGACTCTTTGGCAAGGGCAGTAGTGGTAATTGAGATGCAAGGTTGTTCGTTTTTCCAGTTGTTAGGTAAAGTCTCAATTTGGGGGAGCAATCCCTGAGTGGGAAGCAAGCTTTTAAATACGGGGCGGTATTCCTCTTGATTGTTGCGAATGTAGCCAGCTACGAGGCATCCACCGATGCCGCATAGTTCGGAAGGAAAGGCGATGAAAAAGATGGGTTGTTGTTGATTTTTGACTTGAATTTTTAGGAGTTTGATTTGGGATGGAACGGCTAAGTTTGGATTTGAGTAATTTTCTTGAATCGCTTGCTCGATTAATTCGGGAAAGGCAGTACTTTCCTGCCATTGGGAAAGGGAATTATCCTGAGATGTTATCAACGCCCAGAGCGCAATAGGTGTGAGGATAATTCCCAGAAGAATCGCTAAGTTTTGGCGCGGAATCTGAATCAGCACGATATGCTAACCACCTGTCAAATTGATTTTGAGGTATTGCTCTGCTATCTGACGACCGTATTCCTGGACTGTTGTCCCTTGCACGTTGGAGATTTGTGCGTTAATCGGAATGGCTTTGCCACCAAAAAAGATTTGACCGACTCGTTCGAGTAAGGGTGTTCCCGATAAGTTTTGTTCGGCTTGTTCGATTATTTTTTTGATGTCTGATTCCCAGATTTGACGTTGTTGATCCAGGGGAAAGGCTGCGAGTAGCGCTTCTTTGGTGACGGTTTCTTTGTTGGCAATTTTTGATAGGATTTCTTGTCCTCCTGGGGTTTGGTTGAGGACAGCTTGCACATCTGTGCGATCGCTCCTCAACCCAAAGCGACCCAAAGGCGCTGCACAAGAGGACTGGCACTGAATCGGGCCAACCGCACCCCCATCCCCCGGAAGCCGACCCGCAGTACTTTCAACCGCTTCAATGGCTTGGGCAAATTGGTTAATATTGATACCTCTAACCGCCTCCGTAGTTGATTGGGAAAGCCGTGAATCGGTTGGTTGAGTTGTAGGATTAATGGCAGTTGGAGGTTGTTCTATTTGGGATGGTTTAATAACTTGCGGCGTCGATTCAATAGCGGCATTTCCAACAAAAATTGGTTGCTTTTCTTTGACAACCATTAAAGGCAAAGGGCCGAGAAAATAGGGGCTGCATCCCAAATCTGGCATCCCCCGCTGACAGATGCGGAAATACATCGCTAGCGTTGCAGTTCCTTGCGCTTCGTTCACGCTTTCAACCACCACTTTGAAACCGTCGCCAAAGGGATGGCGTCCAGCGGGTTCTTTGCCACCATTCAACTGTCCGAGAAGGCCAAATCCTCCCCTGACTAATTGGGTTTTCCCAATCCACAGCGCCCCTTGTAAACCGCCTTGCGCTAATTCAACGTGCATACAGTCTTTGTCGCAAGGAACGTTGAAACCTTCTTGTTGGCTGCCCGATATGACTCGTTTCTGGCGGTCTTGTTCTATTTGCTGAAGCGGTACATCCATTAGCGCTACCATGTTTCCCACGGGTGCAGGAGCGTTGGGAAACTCGCTAAACGG
>DNGG01000122.1:28140-30937 GCA_003486675.1 Cyanobacteria bacterium UBA11372 | reverse complement strand
TTTTGCCCTTCCTGTCAGCACCAGGTCATTTTTATCGGTCATCCACCCCAAGTCACCGCTATCGAACCATCCTTGGGAATTAATGGCTTTGGCAGTTGCTTCCGGATTGCGATAATATCCTTGCATTACCTGCGGCCCGCGGATTAAAACCAAACCGCGATCGCCCGCTTTAACATCTTGCCATGTTTCCGGGTCTACAATCCGAATTTCCGTCCCCGGTAAGGGTTTACCAGCGGAACCGCGCAAGTTACTATCGGGACGACGGGCGCTTGCAACGGGGGCAGTTTCTGTCAAACCATAACCGACTAGCACTTCAATGCCGACGATTTCAAAGAAGGTATCCAAGTGCATTGCCAGGGAACCGCCGCCGCTAATTACTTGCTTAATTTTACCGCCAGTGGCTTCCCGGATTTTTCCATAAACGATTTTTTCACCTAAAGCATGAAGCGGCGACAGCATCGCCGATTTAATTTTAGCCATTAGGCGTTCGGAACTAGAAGGATTGCGTTTTTCTAGATGCAACCCTTGCGCTATCCGTCGTGCTTCTACATACTGCTGGGAGATGCCTAAAAAGAAATTAATCAGTTTTTGCTTGCTGGCGGGTTGTTCGCGGAAAGATTTTTGCACCCCTTCATAGATAGATTCCCACAAGCGGGGAACGCCCACCATAAATTGCGGTTGAAATTTCTTTAAATCTTGTTTGACTTGGCGCAGATTGGTATAAATTTGGGTACAGCCTTGGGAAAGCAGAAAGTATTCGCAACTGCGTTCGTAAGCGTGCCAAGTGGGAAGGATACTGAGGACGCGATCGCCCGCCGTTGGTTGTACAATTACCCCTATGGTGACGATTTGGTGCAGTAAATTGCCGTGGGATAGCATCACACCTTTGGGTTTCCCCGTCGTCCCGGAGGTGTAAAGTAGGGTAGCCAGAGTTTGGCGATTTTGATTAGCTGGCTGTAAAGGTTGATTTTCTCCCTTTGCCATCACTTGGGCAAAGTTGAAAACGGTTAAGATCCCTTTGGCATCGGGTTGTTCATCCGAGAGTAACACCACTAATTGGATGGGAAGATCGTAGATGCGATCGCCCAATTTCTTCAACGTCTTCCAATCTTCTACCACTAAAGCGTTGCTGCCGCTATTTTCTAAAATATACAGCAGTTCGTCTTTATCCGCCCCAGAACTGCGAACCACATTGGCTGCCCCTGCCATCATTATCCCTTGATCCGCAATCAACCAACGCGGACAGTTATCGGAAAATAAGGCAACTCTCGGAGGTTCGTATGCTGGTAAGACTCCCAATACTTGCAATCCAGCCGCGAATTGCCGCATCTGCTGGTACAGTTGAGCATAGGTGAGAATTATTTCTGGTTTGGCATGGGGGTCGTGCAAAGCGACGATATTGCCATACTTTTGGGCAACTATCCCCCAAATTTCCGGCACAGACTCTACCCCAGAGTAATCTACCAAACTCTTCAAGGCGCGGCGGTCTTGTTCGGTGAGTTTAAAACCAGGGGTAGAGGAAGTAGGACTATCTTTTAACATAAGGGATACTCGATGTTGATTTGGCTGCGATCCCAGCTTATCCCGCTACAGCGTCAAAATATCCACCCCGCGTGGACACAATAGCTGGGTGTCTGTTGATCAATTCCTCATTACCAATTCCCAACTACCATCAGTGCAGCTTATAGCAGCTACAAGTAATTCAAACCATTCCTCGCGTTTGGTGTGAGGATTTTTACTGCATACTAAATGAGCTAACTTATATTTTCGGAGCCTTATAGTTATGAGTTTACTGGATTGTCTATTGATGACCCTGTTCAATGCTGCTATCTGCATCGCCTTACCTAAACTAATTTCTTTGTTCCAGCAAGCAACAGCTAACAGCAACAAAAAATCCCAGCTTGACTACACCCAACAAAATACTACCACAAAAGCTCCCAGCTTTCCCTAAAAAAACAAAGAAACTTGGTGGCGGCAGCTTTGTCGCTACCTATAAAACCCGCCCTGCACTTTGTCGGGGCGGGTTTTACCAACCATGCTGGGGAAAAACCAACGCCTTCATATTGTCGGGGCTGGTTTTATGCCAAATGCGCATCGAAAACCCCTCTTATCTTCTTTCTTTTCTCTTTGTGTCCTTCGCGTCTTCGCGGTTTATTTAAAAGGAGGGTTATGGAATGACAACAGCGAGTTATTCGCTTTGCTTTTTGCGCCAAAACGCTTTCACCAAGCGAATTTCATCGTAGGTGAACTGCTCTCCCAGATATTCATAAATCGGTTTTAGTGCCTCAGTATCTCCTATCTCTTCTATTGCTTGCATAATAATTTTTTGCCGCTCGGGAAACACTAGCCCTGCTATATCTATTTCTCTCCCCATTTCGATCATTTCTGCCAAATGACTGGTAATCGTGCTAGTTCTCAAATTCCGTTGTTGAGCGATTGACTCGATGGATAAACCTTGTTCGTATAAGTCCAAAGTTATTAACTGGGTGTAGTTTGGCGAATCGGCTTTTTGGGCAATCTTACTTACCCCTAATCCTTGTTCTTGGCGATAAGCTTTAATTTCAGATAAAAACCTTTCGCCGTATTGCTCTAGTTTGCGCGCGCCTACCCCTGAAATCGTGCCAAATTCAGCTAAAGTTTGGGGTTGGACTTGCGCCATTAATTTTAAAGTCGAATCGTGGAAGATAACGTAAGGAGGAACCGAGTGTTCGTCAGCGATTTGTTTGCGGAGTAGGCGCAGGCGGTCAAATAATAGTTCAAATCCGGCTTTCTTCAGATTGGTTTCTGCTAACGTTGT
>DNGG01000122.1:25702-28036 GCA_003486675.1 Cyanobacteria bacterium UBA11372 | reverse complement strand
TAAGGAGGAACCGAGTGTTCGTCGGCGATTTGTTTGCGGAGTTGGCGCAGGCGGTCAAATAATAGTTCAAATCCGGCTTTCTTCAGATTGGTTTCTGCTAACGTTGTCGTTTCTTTCTTGGGAATCGCGATAGAAACAGAACGCTGACGGCGCATTACTTCCCAGCTAAGGGCGTTGAGCTTGAGGACGGCGTAACCATCGTTGGTTTGATCTAATAATCCTTGATTGAGGAGCGATCGCGCCAACATTTTCCACTCTTCTGCCGTCTTATCCTTGCCAATTCCATAAGTCGAAAGTTCGTCATGTTTGTTCTGTAAAACCTTTTGACCGCGAGAACCCCGCAGCACATCTATAATGTGATTCATCCCAAACTTTTCCTTACAACGAGCGACGCAAGAGAGAAACTTCATCGCCTCGATTGTCCAATCTTCCACAGGTTTAGGCGCACAGCAGTTATCGCAATTGCCGCAATTTCCGGCAAAATATTCGCCAAAGTAACTTAACTGCATCGTGCGCCGACATTCGCTGCCTTCCGCATAATCAATTACCCGTCGCAATTGCTGACGCGCAATCATTTGTTCTTGTTCGTCGGGTTTTTGGTCAATTCCCCATTCGATTTTTTTAATATCGCCGAAGCTAAAATAGATGATGCAGCGGGAAGGTTCCCCATCTCTACCCGCGCGTCCAGATTCTTGATAGTAACTTTCTAAATTGCGCGGCAAGTCATAATGAACAACAAACCGCACGTCGGGTTTATTAATCCCCATGCCAAACGCAATCGTTGCCACCATTACCTGCACGTCGTCGCGGATAAACCGGGTTTGATTTTCAGCCCGTTCTTCGTCGGTTAATCCGGCATGGTAAGGCAAAGCTTTAATCCCATCCTTCTGCAATTTAAACGCCAGTTCGTCTACCCCTTTGCGACTGAGACAATAGACAATTCCCGCTCCCTTCGCCTGCTTAATTTCCAACAATAATTCGGTATAGCTGTTTCTATGCTTGGGACGAACTTCGTAATAAAGATTTTTGCGGTTAAAACTAGCAATATGAATATTGGGTTGTGCCAGCGTTAACTGTTCGATAATATCTTGTCTGACGCGCTCGGTTGCCGTCGCAGTTAGCGCCATAATCGGTATATCTGGATATCGCTTACGTAATATCCGCAACTGACGATATTCCGGGCGAAAATCGTGTCCCCATTCAGAAACACAGTGGGCTTCATCGATAGCAAAACTACTCAGTCCAATTTGATGCTTGACTAAATCTAAAAACGGCAGAAATCTTTCGCTGACTAACCTTTCTGGGGCAACGTAAAGCAGTTTGCTTTTACCATTGAGAATCGCTTCCTCCCGGTGCCGCACTTGCCAAGAGTTGAGACTGCTATTAAGAAAAGTCGCGCCGATACCATTATCGTGCAGCGCGTCTACTTGGTCTTGCATTAAAGATATCAGCGGCGATACAACCACAGTTAAACCAGGTTTAAGTAAAGCAGGGAGTTGAAAGCAGAGAGATTTGCCGCCACCCGTGGGCATTACAATCAATAAATCCTGGTTTTGCAGCGCTTGTTCGATAATCTGTCGCTGTCCTGGACGAAATGTATCGTAGCCAAAGTGGTGTTTTAGTGCTTTTTCCAGAGTCTGAGTCTGCATGGTAGACGGCTGTTGCGGTTGCTGGGATTATTTTAGACTTGCTAGCTTGAGTTTGTGCGGCTCGATTATTCTCATAATGGTAATTGTAAGTTACAAAACAAAACAAACCTATGGCGAAAGCAGTTTGGAATGGTGCTACTTTAGCAGAGAGCGATCGCACCATAGTCGTCGAAGGAAACCACTACTTCCCCCCCGACGCCATCAACAAGCAATACTTCCAAGACAGCAGCACCCACACTACCTGTCCCTGGAAAGGCGTAGCCAGCTATTATACCATCTCTGTCGATGGACAAGCGAACAAAGACGCCGCCTGGTACTATCCCGAAACCAAAGACGCGGCGAAGAATATTAAAGGCTACATCGCCTTTTGGAAAGGCGTGAAAGTAGAGGCTTAGTTTCCTCCAGACTGAAGTCTGGGGCTACACAAACAAAACCTGCCTACGCAGGTTATTCTCTCGTTCCTACGCTCTCTCTTCTCTCGTTCCTACGCTCTGCGTGGGAACGCATTTCGGAGGCTCCCGCCTCCGATTCTTTGATCCCCATCCAGCACGACGCAAAGAAACCGGGTTTCTCGGAAAAATTGTCGATTTAAAACTAGCTATCGCAGCCAGAAACCCGGTTTCAACCCAAAGAAACCGGGTTTCTCGGAAAAATCCCAGCAAGAAACCCGGTTTCTAAGTTCGTC
>DNGG01000122.1:25236-25377 GCA_003486675.1 Cyanobacteria bacterium UBA11372 | reverse complement strand
TGCCGCGAGACTTTAGTCTCGCTAACCTTTTTGCTGCTCAATGTATCGCTTCACAGTATCCGTGCAGACATTGCCAGCAGTTGAGACAAAATAGCTAGGAGTCCACAGGGTTGGTAACTTGAGTAATTCTGGAAACTCTTT
>DNGG01000122.1:10484-25039 GCA_003486675.1 Cyanobacteria bacterium UBA11372 | reverse complement strand
TTGAGTAATTCTGGAAACTCTTTCCTCATGTGATGGGATGCACGACCCTTAATTTTTCTAATGATATCTGCTGGTGCATCCGTAGGCTTAACATTGAGAAACAAATGGTTAGAGTCGAACGGGTAGTCACCTACCCGAACTCTCCTTCAAAACCGGACGTGAGACTTTCACCTCATCCGGCTCCTCGTTTGTTTGGCACTTGTCATGTGTACCGCTTTCCGGTGTTTCAGGATTAGGGGATAGGCTGATAAGATTCATCACTTCTCATCTCCCATACTTGTGGTTCCCATTTGGCGTGAATAATGTCGTGGCAATGTCTATGTACAGCCTTCAAATTAGTTCTTTTGTTATTGTTGTGGTTTCCATCCACATGATGAATTTCAATCAAACTTTCTGAAGTAAAGTACATATTGCAGTGAGAGCATTTTCCTTTTTGTAATTTCAGGAGATCTGCTAATAAGGGCATTGTACCAGGGTACTCCCCTCTTCTCTTGCTCCAATAAACCCAGTCTCCGTCATAGGGGCTTTTATCTCCCCGCACTTTTACGTGCCTAGTAATTGGTGTGGCATCATGCCGTTTGAGTTCTTGTCCATCATTAGACGCAAACACCCAATTTCTAGTACCGCTCTTTTTCCATTCGGCGGCGGCAGCTTTTTTGCTGCGGTGACGTTTGTCTGCCCACCCAAAAAGCTGATGAAAGGTGACGAAATCAGCCATTTCAAATGTGTCTTGGCTGCACACAGTTTTGTAGTAATTACACCATCCCGTAATGACTGGATTAAGTCTAGCAATTAACGCCTCTTTAGGAGCGTTTTTATGCTGTTCGATGATGTTCCCCACTTTGTTAGTGTGTTCTTTCAAAGCTTTCTTTGAAGGGGTGATGATAGTCTTAAACCCTTGCTTGGAGGAAAATTTTCCAACTTTATATTGTTGAATATGGAACCCCAAGAAGTCAAACCCGATATTGCCATTCTCTTCAATGAGAGTGTGCGAAAGTCTGGTTTTTTCGGGCTTAAGTTCTAAACCCATGTCTTTTAACCAATCAATTATTATCTGCTGACATCTTTGGACGACGGCTTTGTCTTCGTGTAAAATTACGAAGTCATCAGCATACCGAATGAGGCTAAGGCTGCCTCTGTTAACCTTTTTGCCATATCCCGCCCTAGTGGGCAGAGTTTCGGCATATTGTTTAATCCGGTTTTCCATACCGTGGAGAGCTATATTAGCTAGTAATGGTGATAAAACACCACCCTGCGGCGTACCCTCAGATGTTGGAGTATACGATGATTGATTATTTGATTCGGTACTCCAGTCAATCACTCCCGCTTTTAACCAAGCACGAATTTGTCGGCGAATGGTGGGGAATGTATTCAACTTTCTCAGCAGTGCATCATGGTTAATGCGGTCGAAGCACTTTGCAATATCGGCATCTAGTACGTATTTGGGCTTAAGCCGGATTGCAATAAATATTGCTCCAATTGCATCGTGACATGAGCGTCCGGGTCGAAATCCATAGCTATCAGGCTCGAATTTGGCTTCCCATTCTGGCTCCAAGGCAGCTTTTACTAGAGCTTGGGTTGCTCTATCGTTCATTGTGGGTATACCTAATGGGCGTTTTTCCGTTTTTGTGGGCTTATCTATCCAGACACGCCGAACGGGTTTTGCTTTGTCGGTTAATCTCAGTTGGTCTACAAGTTCCAGCCTTTTTTGAGGGGTTAGACTTTTAACTCCATCTATTCCGGCGGTTTTCTTGCCCTGATTATCCTGAGTTACCCTGCGAACGGCTAATACCTTTGCCGACCAGGACTTCATCAAGGTTTTCTGAAGCCTGCGAACTGCACGATGGTCTCCACGCTGTGCGGCTTTGAATATGCGATGAAAGCAACTTAAAGACAGCCCGTTCGATTTTATGCCACGGGATATTCTTCCATTCCACAGTAGTTTTTAATAACTCTGTATTAGACTTGTTCATTGCTACTTATACCTATTCTTTCCAAACAATCGTGAATCCGTCAGCATATCCTCACCATTACGTGAGGCTTTGGCTTCTGATTCAATCCTACTCCCATATATCTTGCGGCTAGCTACCTACTAGAAAATCGACCGTTTCTAGAGACATACAGGGGTTATTTCGTTCCTAATGACCATTGATTGAACTGTTAGGGTAATGCTCTCCGCCGGGTTTTATTTGAGGTGCAGTCTAATCATCACGTTAATGTCAGACCTTTATCCTTGCCCGTTTTGGGTCTCCCAGTGTTAGTCCAGGGGGACATCAACCTAATTTCACTGGTTGCCTGTTACGGCAGTTAATAGCATTTTCGCGCTTTGCTACCCATGAGTTCTTGCTAGAAGGGATTTCAGGATAGGTTCCCCAATTACCTCCACTTGACTTCCCCGCTTTATCATTTGGGTTGCTACACCAAATAATAGGGGAAGCGCTTTCAACTCTGCACCTTGAGTGGTGGGGCTTTCACCCACATGGTCATTAAGTTGTCAAGGTTCAGTTCAGCCGATACGACGGGCTGGAACGCTTGCTAGGCATACACTTAGGGCTGATAGCCTTTCGTTTTCGCCTAAACGAATCGCACAACGTGGTCAGGCATTACCTCCAAGGCTATGATATGCCAACGATTTTCATTGGCGACCTCGTAAATAATGTCAGTCAAGCGTCTACCTATATCGCCAACCAGCACGGCCTTTCTGCGCTTTGGAATCCAAACAAAGTGGTAATTGAGTAGCGATACCGCGTTGCTTTCATGACGGTAATCTTGCGAATTGAATTTCATAATATCCTTGACACCTGTATGTAGAAACTGTAGCCTAAACACAGGTCGAGACAAAAGGATTCATAAATGTTGGTTCTAGAGTACAAAGTCAAAGGTAAGTCCACCCAGCATCAAGCGATAGAAGAAGCGATTCGCACGGTGCAATTTATTCGCAACAAATGTATTAGATACTGGATGGATGCGCCCCAGGAAGCTAAAGTCAATGGTTTTGCTTTAAACAAGTATTCCACAGAACTGCGTAACCAATTCTCTTTTGTCAAAGACCTAAACTCAATGGCGGTACAAGCGGCTGCGGAACGTGGGTGGTCTTCAATTTCCAGGTTTTACAATAACTGTAAGTCTAAAAAGCCAGGTAAAAAAGGTTTTCCGCGCTTCCAGAAAGACAATCGTTCGCTCGAATATAAGACCAGTGGATGGGTGCTACATCCTGGGTTGCGCCGCATTACTTTCACTGACAAAAAAGGGATTGGTGAGTTAAAACTGTTGGGTAAGTGGGATATCCATGCTTACCCGGTCAAATCAATTAAACGAGTCAGGTTGCTACGTCGTGCCGATGGCTACTATTGTCAATTTGTCATTGATATTGAAGTCAAGGAGCAAGTAGAGCTAACCGGAAATGTCATCGGTCTGGATGTAGGACTTGAATTCTTCTACACAGATTCCAATGGACACCAGGAGGAAAATCCGCGCTTTTTAAGAAAAGCCGAAACTAAAATCAAGCAAGCCCAACGCCGGATCTATAAGAGAGAAAAAGGTAAGAACGGACGCCGCAAGGCACGGCGCATATTTGCCAAGAAACATCTAAAAGTAAGTAGGCAACGGAACGAACATGCCAAGAGACTGGCGAGAAACGTATGCAGGTCTAACGACCTAGTAGCCTACGAAGATTTAGTTGTTCGCAATCTGGTCAAGAACCACTGTTTGGCCCTTTCAATTAACGATGCTAGCTGGACGCAATTTAGGCAGTGGCTTGAGTATTTTGCTGGTAAATTTGAACGTGTTGCCGTTGCAGTCAACCCACAATATACCAGTCAAAAATGCAGTAATTGTGGTGCAATTGTGAAGAAGTCTCTATCAGTTCGTACTCACGTCTGTAAGTGCGGATGCAACCTTAATAGAGACGAAAACGCGGCGCTAAATATTTTAAATCTTGCCCTGCAAGCTAGGGGCGGGCAGCCCCGAAGTAACGCGCTCCGGAGTTGGAGTCACTACGCTAGTTGGTGAAAATCTGCTAGAGCAAACTCTGACGTTGAGTACAGAATCCCCGGTCTTTTAAGCCGGGGAGTGTCAAAATATCATACACCTCAATGAGTCAAGTTAAATGTTAAATTTCTTCAAGCAACGCTTTTTGGGAGAGCTAATATCTGGTGTATTAATCCTAACCCTCTTATTTTCGGCATGTGCAAAAGCCAATAGCGCCAAGATTTCAACTCGGTTTGATTCTGATGCAAATAGCTATCCAACCGCTGATATTCAATCCAGTTTTGATGCCGAAGAATTATCTAAATCTGCGCCTGCTTTACCTAGAAATTCCCTAGCCTTCTTTGACAACATCAACAACCCCGTAACAGGCTTAAAATACGGTAGTCCAGCCGATGTCACGCCGCCCCCGCCAGTCCTCAACAGCTTTGATCTGGCAGTAAATCAGCTTTGCGGCGCACCGGGCAAAGTAGTCAGCGAAACTGCATTCAAAACAATTATGCAAAACAATACTAATGTCTTATAAAATATCAAAGCTAATGTGGGAGAATATCTTGTTTCTGGACATACCAGCAATCAAGAATTTTTGCAGGATTTAACTGATATTTGGTTTAAGGCACAAGGCTTCGATCGCGTCTTCTGTGGCGAACCCAAAAAAGGCGGTTCAATTGGTGGATTGCACTATGCTGCCCGTTATCTAGATTTACAAAATAAGGGTTTAGCTGGCAGGCTGGCTAATAATACTCGCAATGAGGAAGTAATTGCGGGTGCAGTATACACCATAGGCGCAGTTATGAAAGTAGGAAACGGTATTTCCCAGTCTACGATTAAGGGGTATCCTTATACCCTGGACGCAGAAGAAATCCTCACAAAAGCAGCTTTAGCCTACAAGAATAACCCCAACACGAGTCCTACTAATAAAGTTTGTCTTTTAAGCGTGACTGACGATAATAAAACATTTAAAGCTGTGTTTGTCACCAAAAATAGCGCCATTCGCACTTTCTATCCGGATGCTACTCCTGATAATAGTTCTGACTGCAAAGATTGAGGTCAAGGGATTTTAGATTTTAGATTTTAGATTTTAGATTTTAGATTTTAGATTGAAGAGGTAGGTAATCGTTAATCGATTGGGCATTGCTTTACCAATTGCGGAGTCAGAAACCCGGTTTTTTGGTCGATTTATCGCTGAGAAACCCACGATTTTTGCTAAAAACCGGGTTGCTTTGCCTAATTACTGACCAATTACCAATTACCAATTACCAATTACCAATTACCAATTACCAACCCCGCTCAATCTTCATCTTGAACCCAAAGGATACCTATTCTTTCATTGCTGACAATGACAACACCCGTGTCAAAGGTAGATTCTGTAATTGAATCCCACTCAGTTAGACGGGAATAGTTATTATTAAAAATGGCATTTGTCAAAAATTGGCAATTATCTTCAAAAAGAATCATAAACCTATTCGCAATTGTTTCGGCATCGTTAATGGCAATCGATTCTTCAGCATAAGCTAAGTTTTTATTCAAAATAAAAATTAATATTTTTTGGGCTGATTTTCGGTTAATTTGTTTCCAGCGATCGCCAATCCCAGAAAATCCCAATTGCATCACAAATGAATCGACAATTGCCATGAGATTTTCCCCAGCCAAATTGACACTCGGAATTAATTTTTTGATTTCTAACAGAACTTCTCTCGACTCTCGCTTTGAGATTATTTGTTCTCTTAGTTCTGCTATTTCTGAAATAGTTTCTGTTTCTGGAATAATTTGTGTCATGATTTCTTTCCTATGACAAGGGCGATTTAAGAAAAGCTCCTACTTTTATTTTATGGCTCTAGGTTGGTGCGTCATTAGCCACGTGGCAGAAGTTTTACACCAGCTTGAGGCGAGGGAAAGGTAGATTTATACTGGTGGGAGACGATCTGTGGTGATAAGCATATTTGAGAAACCGAGCCAACTTTAACCTATCTCTCTGACTCAGAGTAAAAAAATGACGACTTTAAAGAGTATAACTCCATCGAACCCAGCGAGTAACCGGATGCGATCGCTAAATCAACTGCGAGCGATGCTAGTGCTATTTCTGCTAATTATCGCTGGTTATGCGGGTAACTACTACAAAATTCCGATCGTTTTGCACGCAGACTGGTTATTTGGCAGCGTTGCTGCCATGCTCGTTGTCAGACTGTATGGGTGGGGATGGGGTACCGTCGCAGGTGCGATCGCCAGTTCGTACACAATTTTACTGTGGAAGCATCCCTGCGCTTTTATCTTATTTACTCTGGAAGTTTTTTTTGTCGGTTGGGGGTTAAGGCGGCGTAGTAACAATTTACTTTTATTAGATGTGGTTTATTGGGGATTTATTGGATTCCCATTATTGTGGCTACTGTATGTTTTTTTGGCAAAAGTAGAACCAAGTTCTGTTTTGTTTATTTCATTTAAAAATCCGGTTAATCAGATTGCTAACGCCCTGATTGCCTGTTTAATTTTAAACCATACACCAATCCCTAAATGGATTGTTCGTTCTCAGGCAACAACAACCATCGCTTTTGAGCAAACCCTCTTGAATTTGTTCGTTGCCTTTGTTTTAATACCGGCTTTGGTGCTGACGATTTGGAATTGTCAGGGCGCTACCTTTGAGCAAGAACATCACATTTTAGCGAGTCTGGAAAATACAACCCAGAGCGTCAGTACAGAGTTGCGGAATTGGCATCAGCAAAAGCAGCGAATGCTCTCAAAACTGGCAGCAAATGCTAAGGATGCAAATCTGTCAAGCTCGGATTCACTCCAAGACACTACAAAACTAGCCCAGAGTTCCTTCCCAGAAATCCGCAACATCCACATCACTGATGCCAAGGGAAACATTATTATCTCGGCTATCCCCACAAATTTTACAACGCTGGAGCCGCCGGAATACAAAGCCTTGCTGATGGAAAAACAGCCTGCGATCTCTGGGGTAGTATTCCTTCAAGGAGCGAATTCTCCATCGATAATTCAGAGCGTACCCATCTTACAGAATGACGGTGTAATAGGTCATGTATTCGCCGAAATTGATGTGAATGCAATGGCGGGTTGGTTAAGGAATAATCATCAATCATCAACAGAGTTTGTTAGCATCCTCGATCGAGAGCAGCGGGTGATTTTCAGTACTCGTGAAGATATCAATCTTCTGCAACCATTCGATCGCGATCGCAATGGTGAAATTGAACAACTCAATAACACAACCTATCGCTGGATACCAACAGTTCCGAATATGGCTAAAGTGATTCGTTGGAGAAAATCCTTCTACGTGCAGCAGGCATCTATAGGAGATAATTTGCCCTGGCAATTGGCGATCGAAGTGCCCAGCGCACCGTATCTTGTACTTTTAGATCGGCTTTACACCAATGGTTTTGCTGTTTTGATGGTCATCTCAGTTTTCTCACCACTGTTGGCAAAAGCTATTAGTTATAATCTGGTCAAGCCTTTGCTGCAACTGGCAAGCTTAACCACTAACCTGCCGGATAAACTGATTGCACGAAGAGAGTTAGAATTCCCCAGCAGCCAAGTAAGCGAAATTAATAGATTGACTAACAACTTCCAACTAATGGCTAGCGCGCTACAGAACAAATTTCAAGAAATTCAACAGGCAAATCTGGAGATTCAGCAAGCCAAAGAAGCTGCCGATGCTGCAAATCAAGCTAAGAGCGAATTCCTCGCTAATATGAGCCACGAGTTACGCACGCCCCTCAACGGCATTCTTGGCTATACACAAATTATCCAACGCAGCGAAACTCTAACCGATAAAGGACGCAAAGGGGTAGAAATTATTGGGCAGTGCGGTTCCCATTTATTGACCCTAATTAATGATGTATTAGACCTCTCCAAAATTGAATCCGGGAAACTCGAACTCAATCCGGTTGATTTCTATTTACCTGCGTTTATAGAAAGCGTGGCGGAAATTTGCCGCATCCGAGCAGAGCAAAAGAACATTGCATTTCATATCCAACTCGACCCAAATTTGCCTGGGGGCATCAGGGCAGATGAAAAGCGCCTGCGTCAAGTGTTAATCAATCTACTGGGTAACGCAATTAAATTTACCGATCGGGGGAAGGTTACCTTTAAAGTTGAAGTCATTGAGCATGGGGAAAAATTAAATTTACCAATTACCGATGACCAATTACCTATTACCAAAATTCGGTTTGAAGTCGAAGACACCGGCGTGGGCATGAGAGCAGAGCAACTGGAGAAAATATTCCTACCCTTTGAACAAGTGGGAGATGTGAAAAGACAAGCCGAAGGTACGGGTTTGGGATTAACAATTAGCCAAAGGATTGTCTCGTTGATGAACGGTCAAATTAAAGTCGAAAGCGAATTTGGCGTTGGCAGCATTTTCCATTTTGAAGTAGAACTACCCCAAGCTAAAAATTGGGCAGTTGCTTCTCTGACGGTGCAGCAGGGCACCATTGTGGGCTATCAGGGAGATCCGCGCACTATTCTAGTCATCGATGATAATTGGCAAAATCGCTCGGTGATTGTGAATTTACTCGAGCCAATTGGGTTTATAGTTATAGAAGCCAGTGATGGTCAGGAAGGATTGCAGACTGCGATCGCCAGCAAACCAGATGCGATCGTAACTGACTTGGTGATGCCTGTGATGCACGGATTTGAGTTGATCGAGCGTCTGCGTACCTCTGCCCAATTCCAAGACATCCCTATTATTGCTTCCTCAGCCAGCGTGTTTGAAACAGATCAATACAAGAGCATTAATGCGGGTGCGAATGCATTTCTACCCAAACCTGTAGACGCCCAAACCCTGATGCAACTTCTACAGCAATACTTGCAGTTAGAATGGATATATCAGGGCAAGCCAGACACCATCAAACAAGCCAATGTAGATAGCTCAACAAGTCCAGTCGCTCTGATTCCTCCTGCTAGTGAGGTTTTACAGCAGTTACTCAACCTGGTGCAAGATGGTGATATTCAAGGAATTCTAGAAATGGCTCAACAACTCCCTGCATCCGATGAAAAGCTAACGCCCTTTGCGGCGCAACTTGTGCAGCTGGCTAATAGTTTTCAAGTTAAACAGCTGGAAATTTTTATCGGACAATACCTTTAAACCCTCAAACACTTAACCAGAAGCCAATCGATCATGACAACCCCAAGAGAAACCGGATTTATTTTGATTGTGGATGACAATCCTACCAATTTGTCTGTGCTTTCGGCAGCCTTGGCTAGTGCTGGGTTTCGCTTCCGGGTTGCAGTGGGTGGGGAAAGCGCGATCGCACTAATCGAACGCCATCAACCAGAGTTAATCTTGCTCGATGTGCAAATGCCAGGAATTGATGGATTTGAAACCTGTCGCGCCCTCAAAGCCAATCCGGTTACTCAAAACATTCCGATCATTTTTACCACAGCTTTGGCGGATACAGAAAGCAAAATGAAGGGTTTTGCCCTCGGTGCAGTAGACTATATCCCCAAACCGTTTGAACAAGAGGAAGTAATTGCCAGAGTACGGGTGCATTTACAACTAAAGCAACTTACCGAATCATTGGAAGAGCAAGTGCGCGATCGCACCGCCGCTTTAGCACAAGCCCAAATTCAACTGGTGCAACAAGAAAAACTATCAACCTTGGGAGAATTGGTTGCCGGAGTTGCCCACGAAATCAACAACCCGATCAGCTTCATCGCCAACAATATTGCACCTTTGCAAGAATACGTTGCCGGTGTAACTGAAATTATTCAACTCTATCAACAAGAATATCCCAACCCATCAGCAAATATTACTAACGCAATCGAAGACTTGGATCTGGAATTCGCCCTCGAAGATATGGCAAAAATTCTGTACTCGCTCCAGGTAGGAACTGAACGGATTCAAAATATTTCTGTATCCCTCCGCACCTTCTCCCGCTCAGATGGCGATACAAAAATGCTTGCGGATTTGCACGAGGGACTCGATACCACGCTGATGATTTTGCAACATCGGATTAAAGACAAGAGCCTTCGCATCGGGGGTAAGGAGTACCATCGTCCCCGCATCAAAGTTATCAAGCGTTATGGCAGATTGCCAGAAGTAAATTGCTATCCAGGACAGATGAATCAAGTATTCATGAATATTCTGGCGAACGCAATTGATGCCATTGACGAAGCATTTATACAAGGCAAAATGACCGATCCAGTCCCCCAAATTCAGATTGTAACTGAGACATATTCTACTCAATGGGTCGCGATTGAGATTACTGATAATGGCATTGGTATGCCTGAATCGGTCAAACAGCGATTATTTCAGCCTTTATTTACTACAAAACCTGTTGGGAAGGGAACCGGACTCGGCTTGCCCATCGTCAATCAAATTGTAGTAGAAAAACACAATGGCAAGTTGGAAGTGAATTCTCAGCCAGGGCGGGGTACCGAGTTTACGATCAAAATTCCCACCCTGAGTGCTGGTTGATTGGGTGCGATTCTGGGAGCCATACGCGATCTCGCCCTCCAATGCCTCCATGACTTGCCCCACGACGCCATTAAAGCGGCAGATTTCAATTTGTTAGTTTAGACTCCAGAAATATTCAAATTTTTGTTGATAAGCTGTTCTGGGAGCTAACATGACCAAAATCAACCAAAATATCCATCGTTTCGGCGACGAACAGAGGCAAGGCGTCTACAGGGCGATTTATGAACGGCGGGATATGCGCTCTTATTTCACCCCTACTCCAATCGAGGATGAAGTTCTCGGACGCCTGCTTGACGCGGCACATCACGCCCCCTCGGTAGGTATGATGCAACCTTGGCGCTTTATTCTGATCCGCGATGCTGGTGTGCGTCAAAGTATCTACGAACTTTTCCAGCAAGCTAACGAAACCGCATCCTCGATTTATGAGGACAAGCAAAAAGCCCTGTACGTGTCATTGAAGCTCGCTGGCATCCTGGAAGCGCCGGTTAATCTGTGCGTTACCTGCGATATTACCAGCCAGCGCGGGCGAGGATTGGGGCGGCAGACTATGCCTGAGACGGCGATATATTCTACCGTTTGCGCCATCCAAAACCTATGTCTGGCAGCTCGCGCCGAGGGAATCGGCGTCGGCTGGGTGAGCATTTTCGAGCCGGAAAGGTTGCGAAGTCTTTTGGGCATTCCCGCCGAGATGATCTTTGTCGGCTATTTGTGCATCGGTTACGCCTCCCAGTTTGATGCCCAATCGGAATTGCAACTCCAAGGATGGGAGGTGCCCTCGCAACTGGCGAATCTCATACACTTTGATCGCTACGGCAATACAGATGACAAACGCGCCGCCCAGTTGCTAGACGCCCTCAAACCCCATAACGAAGCCCACAACGGTAAAAAAATCTAGGCAAGCGATCGCTCCTTTTTGCAGTACTAAATGATACTTTTGGCACCCTTTCTCAGGGAGACTTTATCGCACCCAGATCCCCTACTTCTTTTGCCAGTCGGGGATCTGGATGCGAACGAGTCTATGCTTCGACTAATTCTTGATAATACCGCTCGAGTTCATTTGGCAGATACGCACTCATTCGCAAGCTTCTATCTTTCAACTCAAAGGCTTTGGTAATACCGATCCGACTCAAAAAATCTAGATCGTGGGAAATCACCCATATAGCACCTTGATATTCGTTAATACCTGTCACCATTTGGTCAACGGTTTCGATATCTAAATTATTAGTCGGTTCATCGAGAATCAGCAGGTCAATTTCAGAGATGCCGATAATGGCAATTGCTAGCCTCGCCAACTCATATCAATTCCGGCTGCGCCGGAATGATATAGTGAAAGAATGTTTTGAGTACAACGATGATAAGTCATATCAAATCCGGTAGCATCGGAATGATTAGCTTTGTTGGTAATTGGTAATTGGTAATTGGTAATTGGTAATTGCGAGAAAAGCCCCTACAGGTTGTAATTCCGATGCCACCAGAAACGATATCACTTGTGGGATAGGCATCTTGCCTGTCACTTGTGGGATAGGCATCTTGCCTGTCACTTGTGGGATAGGCATCTTGCCTATCCCATTCCCTGTGCCAAAATAAATCTTTTTAGCCTATTTCACCCTCGTCTTGCACAGGGTTAATTTCCTCAACGACCTCATCTTCAAAGTCCACTTTATCGTAAATATCCGCCAGGACAATTTCAAACGGAACAGAAGCTAGAGATATGGTTTCGTTTTCATCTTCGTATTCAGTAAATATCCAACGGTTATTATCTGTTTTGGAATACTGCTCGACGTGCAGGGTGTATTGGTCAATCAGAAGATATTCTCGAAAGCTGGGAATGGTGCGATACGCTGCAAATTTTTCATCCCTATCGTAACTTTTAGTTGATTTTGATAAAACTTCAGCAATCATCAACGGATTCTCAATCGTGTCTCTTCGTCCTGCTTGAAATTCCAGTTGACCTTGCACAACCATGACATCGGGATAGGTATGAATTCGCTTTTTGGGAATCCAGAGTCGCTGATCTGTGACAAAGACTCGATAAGGCTGACGCTTGAGAGCAAAATTTAGCGCCGCGTAAAAATTGCCAGCAATTTGGTTATGATTCGGTGTTCCGCCTGTCATGGGAATAATTTGACCATCAATATATTCGTGACGTTCCTGGGAATTCACCTCTAATTCTAGGTATTCTTCGGGTGAATAGTAGCGTTGTTCTGTTGCAATCATCATGGAATTTTAACCCCCCTATTTCTCAATTGTACAGAGGTGGCGATCGCTTACTCTTCCAATACTTCCACCACTTCTTCGACCATGACATCAAATACGCGCGCTAACTTCAGCAAAGCGGTATAGTCTACAGTCGCCAGTTTAGGAGAATGAGCGTAGCTTCTAACTGTGCCGTAGGGAATTCCCGATCTTTCGGAAACTTCTTTGAGCGTCCAACCCTTCAGCAGCCAATTCTCTCACTCGCAACCTAATTCGCCCCATTACTCTTCCAACACTTCCACCACATCTTCTAGCATCACATCAAATACACGCGCTAGCTTCAATAAAGCCGTATAGTCTACCGTTGCCAAGCTGGGTGTTTGGGCGTATTTTTTGATGGTGCTGTAGGGAATTGCCGATCTTTGGGAGACTTCTTTAAGTGTCCAACCCTTTTCATCCGCTAGTTCCCGCACTCGCAACCTGATTCGGCCCATGTTTACTTGACAAAGGATATGGTCATATCCTTTAATGATTGCATTCACTGAAACAAGCGATCGCTACTCCGCCTGGAAAACTGAGACAGCGATCGCCTACCTTACAATGCCCCACTTTGTGGGAATGATGGCTCTATCATACCAACAAGGACAGACTTACTCTTCTAAGATTTCAACCAAATCATCAATTATTACATCAAATGTATAAGCTAGCTTTTTCAAAGCTGTGTAGTCTACAGTTGCCAGCTTGGGAGAATGAGCATAGCTTCTAACTGTGCCGTAGGGAATTCCCGATCTCTCGGAAACTTCTTTGAGCGTCCAACCCTTTTCAGCAGCCAATTCTCTCACTCGCAGCCTAATTAGACCCATTCTCTACTTGACATCTGCCGCGTTCGCGGCATAAATTTATCTGAGTAAGCGATCGCTCCACGACCTGAGAAATCAAGAGCGATCGCCATTCTTAACACATCCCAAAAATTGGGAAGGATTGTTTTATGATACCAACACAACAGACCTATCGCGAAAAACTTTATCCTTGGAGCATCATTCGTCATCTACCAAACATGCAACGGATAACGGTGGCGCGGTTTCGCCGCCGGAATGATGCCTTGGAGCATCTTCAAGTATTGCGGCGATTGATACCCAACGCGGATCTGATCGTCATTTTTGACGCCCCCGTAACGAATACTGATGTACTAAACTCTATGGCATTGCACAATCAAGGATAGAGATTTAAACAGGTAGGAGGCAGATCGAATGTCAACCGAAACCACCATAGAACAAAATCCCCAAACCGCAGAGGTTGAAGACTGGTGGGAATTAAACCAGCCTCCTACCGACTTAATATTTGATGATGGAGAACCCTTGGAAAGCAACCGCCACCGCGTCGCGATGAATGTCTTGATCCGATCTTTGCAGCAAGCTTGGAGCGATCGCAACGACTTCTATACGGGCGGAAATATGTTTATCTATTTCAGCCGCAGGCAAGTCCGCAACCAAGACTTTCGAGGGCCAGATTTCTTTGCCGTACTAGATGTAGATGGTACGCAAGAAAGGCAAGGATGGGTAGTTTGGGATGAAGGCGGACGTTATCCCGATGTCATTGTCGAATTAATGTCCCCCAGTACGGCGAGAGAAGATACAACTACCAAAAAAAATATTTACCAACGGGTTTTCAGAACCCCAGATTATTTTGTTTACAACCCTTTTAATCCTAATTCTTTTCAAGGATGGCACTTAGATGCTTCTCAAACCTATCAGCCATTAGTACCAAACGAACAAGGTTGGCTTTGGTGCGAAACTTTAGGTTTTTGGTTAGGTACTTGGGATGGAACAATAGACCGAGAAACAGCCACTTGGTTGCGTTTTTACGATAGTTCTGGCAATCTTGTTCTATTACCAGAGGAAGCCGCACAACAGCAAGCTGAGGCAGCGCAACAGCAAGCTGA
>DNGG01000122.1:930-10237 GCA_003486675.1 Cyanobacteria bacterium UBA11372 | reverse complement strand
GCGCAACAGCAAGCTGAAGCGGAACGCCAACGAGCTGAACGCTTAGCTCAAAGGTTAAGGGAATTGGGAGTAGATCCTGAAAACTAGAACTTCACCCCTAAGCACCTTTGATTTTAGTTGACATCCTCACCGGCGTGAACGCACGGTGATTCCTAAACCTCACAATTTAGGTTTCTGCTTCGTAGCACCAGCCTTGCGAGAAACACTCTCATGGGGTCTTACGGTCGCTCCACAGACTGACACGGCAAGTCCTGCCGCCAAAATGTTATTTGCCGCATTAATATCTCGATCGTGGTGAGTTCCGCATTGCGGACAATCCCATTGACGAATATTTAGCGGCATTTTTTCCACGATGTGACCGCAGTTGCCACATCGTTTAGAACTAGGAAACCAACGGTCAATCTTGATTAAGGTACGACCATACCAGTCGCACTTGTACTCAAGTTGTCTGACCAACTCTCCCCAACTCGCATCGCTAATTGCTTGAGCCAGTTTGGGATTCTTCATCATATTCTTCACCGCTAAATCCTCAATGGCAATTACTTGGTTTTCGCGCACCAATCGAGTTGTGAGCAGTTACGATAATCAATTCTGGCATCAGCAATTTCCTGATGCAATTTTGCTACTTTAAGTCGTGCTTTATGCCGATTAAGAGACCCTTTTTGTTTGCGGCTTAACGCTTTTTGCGCCCGTCTCAACTGGCGATACTTTGACTTGAACCCTTTGGGATTGACTATTTTCTCTCCAGTGCTAAGGGTGAGTAAGCTGGTGATGCCTAAATCAATTCCAACTTGGCTGGATAATTCAGGCAACTTCTCGATGTCAACATCCACCAGTAGAGACACCGACCATCGACCAGAAGTGGAAAGCTTCACAGTGATAGTTGATGGTTCAACGCCAGAGGGCAACATCCGACTCCAGCGAATCGGCAGTTCTTGGGTGCATTTTGCTAGAAAAACTTGACCATCCTTAAACCTAAATGCCGACCTAGTAAATTCAGCACTGCCGCCATTTCTCTTCTTCTTAAAGACTGGATATTTAGCGCGTCCCGCGAAGAAGTTATTAAATGCGGTTTGTAGATGGCGCAATCCCTGTTGTAATGGTACGCAACTCACTTCGTTGAGGAAATCCAATTCTTTGGTTTTCTTCCACTGAGTGAGCATCGAAGAAGTTTCAGCATACCCGACTCGTTTTTGCTCTTGATACCATGCTTCGGTTCTGGCAGCTAAAGCACGGTTATAAACTAAACGAGTGCAACCCAATGTTCGCAAGAGCAAGCTCTCTTGCTCAGGAGTTGGATAGAATCGGTAGTTGAAAGCTTTTTGCGTCATGTTTACAGTATAATACCTAACCTGTAAATTGCGCGTTTGTGCTATAAAGCCGTCCTAGAAGGACGGGGTTTCAAACCCAAGGTTTTTGATGAATCGAAGCCTGTGGAAGAACTGCCGGAGCGATTTCAACGAGTGAGTGTAGAACCGGATACCAAAGCCATTCGCCAAGCGCTGGAAAGTGGTGAAGAATTGGACTTTGCCCGCTTAGGCGATCGCGGTGCTAGTATCCGAATAACTTGATCGCGTTATTGCTAACGCTGAAGCCGTCCGACAACTCAAAAGAAAACGGGCCATCTTCTAGGGGTGGAAAATCGCCAATTTTGAGCAAATCCTGCTTAAAAAGATAGTTTTTCAGGGTGAGAAACTGAATTTCTCCCTCAAACTGTTCTCTTCCCTGCTGAAAAAAATCTTGACTGTCGTTGCGGATAATTGGTACTCGCGGTACGCTCGCTCGCTGAGCGTTAGCTGGAGCAGCTAAACATGTGGTGGCGACTAGGGTAACAAGCGCTAAAATTCCTGGTTTCATGATTCGATCCCCTCCACTTTTACTGTAGCTTTCTTTTTTGAGGGCGATCGCGGCAAGGCAACTCTCAAGCGGCGCGAATCTTACATGACGGCAGAAATTTCATCGACAACCTTGAGTCGTCCTCTATACAAGGCGCGGATTAGTCTGTCGATGCAGCGCTGTTCCTCTTCTTCGAGGGTATCGTCTAACAGCGCCGCCATCAGTCCATAGCGATCGGCTAAGGTAATGCAACCTGTGCTGCTGACTTGAGCGAATAAATCGGCGATCGCACCGGGAATCAGGTTAACTGGAGGAAGCGTTACAGATAACATGACAACAACACTCAACTCGATATATCTAATATCTGTGATTCCACCGATATCGCGGGTGACTGCACCTGGTTGCTTCACGTGATCTTTACATAACTTGCTCTGTGAGGCGAGTCACAAAACAAGTTATTTTGCTTCTAATGTGTGCTATCATAGAAATCCATGCGGATGTGGCGGAATTGGCAGACGCGCTAGATTTAGGTTCTAGTACCGCAAGGTGTGAAGGTTCAAGTCCTTTCATCCGCATTGCACGACAGGATAAGAGTTTCAGCTTTTTGACGGCTGGAACGGCTTGTCCACCAGTACCACCAGATTTTGACTATGAAATGACTAGGAAATCGGGTGACTATGAATTAGTTTTGTTCTAGTACCGCAAGGTGTGAAGGTTCAAGTCCTTTCATCCGCATTGCACGACAGGATAAGGGTTTCAGCCGTTAATGTGACTTTACCCATAACTTTGCCGCAATGGCAAGCTTATGGTTCCAAAAGTTGTAACTAAAACCAAAAGATGACCGATTTTAAAGCAAAAGGTGACCGCAGTTGGTTGAACGATTAATTATAAAGTTTTGTATCATACCCTCACCGTTTTCTTGCAGAAAGCTTAAATTTGTGGTATTGGCCTATTGTGAATTAAACGGTTAGGTGAGTCAATATGCTCAGCGACCAAGAGTTTGATGATTGGTGTCGCTGCCTCAATCTACCACAAGCCGCTCGAAAAATCATTGAACAGATCCGCTCAACAGAGCCAATTCGACGAGTCAAGAGCAACGGCATCAATGTCAGGAGCGACTACGCCAGTTCAAAAATGGGAAAAACTATCCAATTCGAGTCTCACAAAGTCGGTTCTTTCGACTAAACTATGCTTTATAAGTATGGAAATACCAATTTAGTAAGCAACGAATTTCAAAATTTTGCCAATTAGTAAAGCCAAAACCTGACCTTTTTAGCAATTTTAACTTATTATTAATACCTTCGACAAGCCCATTAATTATTAGTATGCCGCTCTTGCGTAGCCAACTCAGTTTGACGAAAATCTTCTACCATTACTCCTGGCAGATTCAGTAGTGAGGTTAGTAGCAAGTTCATCTTTGGCTATTTTGTATCTTGCTATACATTAGCATAGCAGATCTCAAAGAACCAGCCAGGTACGACGCTCACTGTTGGGTTGAGTGAGTTAAACCCGTTGTCATCAATACAAGTTTCCGTTTGCGGTCACCTTTTGCTTTAAAATCGGTCATCTTTTGGTTTTAGTTACAGTAATGGCAAAGTTATGGGTAAAGTCACAAATAAGTATAATACTTAAATTAAGCACATAAGAAAAATTATAGCTGGTTTATGGACGTTGAAGAAGCATTAGAATTTGCCGATGAATTAATCTATTCCCAGACAGGAAGGCACCTCAACGATCTGGAAAGAAAAGTATTTGTGGGGTCTTGGCTAGGACTGACTTATAGGCAAATTTACCCATTGAATCCTCAGTATATCGAAAAGGATGTGGGTTACAACTTGTGGAAGAAGTTGTCAAACGCTTTGGGAGAGGAGGTGGGTAAAAAAAATTTTCGGGGGGCGATTGAGCGATCGCTTAAAGCCAAGAGGATAGAGGAGATGAAAAAGAAAGTCTTTATCTGCTATCGTAACCAGGAACCAGACGTGAGTCTAGCGTTAAAATTTTACCAAGCGATCGAGGATGCAGGCTCGAGGGCGTTTATCGTTACCTTGGATTTTAACACTCCGACCGCAGTGTCACCAGCAGCGTTTGAAGCACCGGAAAACCGCAGCGGAGACTGGCTAGCTCGCATTGATGCTGAATTGAAGCAATGCGACTACTTTTTGCTGTTTTTGTCTCCGGAAGTTGCGGTGAGTGAAATGGCAATCGAGATGTTACGGTGGATTAAAGAGTTGCACACCACCCAAAATAAGCCCGTGGTGCTGCCTATCCGCGTCAATTGTCCTCAAAGCGTGCCATTGAATCACGATTTGCGCTGCTACCTAGATGGAATTGGGCAGCGAGAGTGGAAATCGCCTGCTGACACGCCAATTTTGCTGCAAGAAGTCCTGAATATATTGACAGGAAGCGAGAGCAAAAAATGGGAAGATGAGGATAATTTTAGCGCCTCATCACCTCACCCGTTTGCGCCCTCACTGCCCTTACCAGTGGCAGAGCCAGAGTTACCCAGCGGACAAGTGCGGCTGGCTTCGGCATTTTACGTAGAGCGAGTGCCTTATGAAGCGCAATGTTACAGAGAAATTTTACAACCGGGGGCGTTGATTCGGATTAAAGCGCCGCGACAAATGGGCAAAACTTCGCTAATGGCGAGAATTCTTTATCATGTCAAAGAAGAACAAGGCTATCGCACGGTACCGTTGAGTTTTCAACATGCAGATACAGCGGTTTTTACGAATTTAACGCAACTTTTGCGGTGGTTTTGTGCCAAAATTTCTCGCAAGTTACGGCTGTCGCATCAAGTAGACGATTATTGGAGCGATACTTATGGCAGCAAAGATAATTGCACGGCTTATTTTGAAGATTGCTTGCTGTCAAATTCAGAGCAGCCGTTGGTATTAGGTTTAGATGAGGTAGATCGGGTTTTTCAATATCCTAAAATTGCCGATGATTTTTTTGGTTTGCTGCGAGCTTGGTATGAGGAAGCTGGATATGGAGATAAAGACAGCAATCTGTGGGAAAAACTGCGATTGGTAGTCGTGCATTCGACGGAAGTTTACGTGCCGATGAATGTAAATCAGTCGCCGTTTAATGTCGGGTTGCCTATTGAATTGCCGGAGTTTAGTTTAGAGCAGGTGCTTGGTTTAACAGAGCGGCACAGGTTAAATTGGAACTCGAATCAGATTGAACAATTAATGGCTTTAGTAGGGGGACATCCGTATTTGGTGCGGTTGGGGCTGTATCACATCGCACATAAGCAAATAACTCTGGAGAAACTATTGCAAACTTCTGTTACCGAGGCGGGACTTTACGATGACCATTTGCGAAGACATTTGTGGACTTTAAAACAGTACCCCGATTTGGCAGATGCTTTTGCTAAAGTAGTGAGAGCGAATGCACCTGTGGAATTGGAATCGTTGCAAGCGTTTAAGTTACACAGTATGGGTTTGGTTAAGTTTGAGGGCAATCAGGTGATTCCTAGTTTTGATTTGTACAGGATTTATTTTCGCGATCGCTTGTCCACTTCCTAGCCACTCAATTCCCAATTCCCAATTAGCAAAAAATCAGGCACATTCTATGATTGAAACACAAAACGTAACGTACACTTACAAAGTCGGGGGGCATTTACCTTTAGATGCTCCCACCTATGTAGTGCGACAAGCAGATAGAGAACTTTATGAAAAATTAAAAGCCGGGGAGTTTTGTTACGTCTTAAATGCGCGACAGATGGGAAAAACCAGCTTGCGGGTGCGGACAATGCACAAATTGCAAGCAGAAGGTTTTGCCTGTGCTGCGATCGATCTAACCCAAATTGGTTGCCAGGATATCACTCCAGATCAGTGGTACGCTGGGATGATGCGACGGCTGGTGACGAGTTTCCAACTATCCTCCAAGATTAACTTACAGACTTGGTTGAGCGATCGCGCGTATCTCCCCCCCTTGTCGCGCTTAAGTGAGTTTATCGAAAAAGTCCTGCTAGAGTCAATTAGTCAAAATATCGTAATTTTTATCGATGAAATTGATAGCGTTCTCAGCTTAAGTTTTAACACCGATGATTTTTTTGGATTTATTCGCGGTTGTAATGAATACGGTAGGTTAACATTTGCTCTGTTGGGAGTAGCAACTCCTTCCGATTTAATTCAAGATAAAAACCGCACGCCGTTTAATATTGGTCGTGCCGTTGAATTACACGGCTTTCAATTACAGGAAGCTCAACCGCTTGCTCAAGGTTTGAAAGGAAAAGTGAGGGATCCGCAAGCGGTTTTAAAAGCAATTTTAGACTGGACAGGCGGACAACCTTTTTTAACGCAAAAGTTATGTAATCTCCTCCTGCAAGAAACGGATATGCCTGGAGATGCGATCGCACAAATAGAAAAATTAGTGCGATCGCGTCTGATCGAAAACTGGGAAGCTTCTGACGAACCACCGCATCTGAAAACGATCCGCAATCGCATTCTCAGAGTTGGGCAACATAAAAAATTGTTGCTAGATCTTTATCAGCAAATTTTGCTGCTAGGTGAAGTCGCTGCGGACGACAGTCGAGAACAAATGGAATTGCAGTTATCGGGGTTAGTCGTTAAGCAGCAGGGAAAGTTAAAGGTTTGTAATCGCATTTATGCTGCTGTATTTAACCGCAGTTGGGTGAACAAGGCATTAGCAGACTTGCAGGCAGATTTTATGCAAGTTATTGTCACCCAAGAACAAAAACTCCTATCCATGCTGATTGTGATGGAGAGCAAGGGATTTGATTATATTCTGCATGAAATTTTTGGTTCTATTACCCTCAAACTGGCGGAATTAATGCGGGTAGACCAAACTAAAATAATCTTTCTGGATGAAGAAAAGTTTGAATTGTGGTCGATTAGTACTAAAGATGGAGGCAGTAGCTACCCAAAAATTGAGATTATTTCTCAAAAAGAAACAAAGGATCGCATCGCCTATTTTAAAACATTTCTCAATCAGCCGTTCACGTTCTGCGACGAAGGGGAACAATTGTTAGCAGATGCAGAAAAAGAAAATTTATATCGGACTTACAACGAGTTAGTGTTACCTTTATTAAACGAAAAGGGAGATTTAGTCGCGATCGTTCAATTAGTGAATAAACTAAAATTTTCCAGTAATCCTCAAGCGCCTTTATCAGAAAGAATTGACAAACAGGGTTTCACGGAATCGGATCAAAAACAGTTTGCCGACTATGCGCCGGATATTCGCAGAATTCTGCAAAGATGCCAGTATTGTTATAAATTAACCCAAAGATTACAAGCTTCGGAAGCGCTGACAGAAGCCACGCGAACGGTTGCTCTAAGCAGTCTCGATCCGGAAGAAGTCCTTGCTAGAGTAATGGATGCAGCGAAGAAACTGATGAATGCAGATCGCAGCACCTTATGGCTGATAGATAAAGACAAACAAGAACTCTGGACAAAAATACCATTTGAAGACGGTTCCGTCAGAGAATTGCGCGTCAAAAAAGGGCAAGGTTTCGCTGGCAAAGTTGCTCAAACAGCAGAACCTTTAAATATTCCGTTTGACCTCTACGATCGCGCAGATTCAGAGACAGCAAAGCAAACAGATGAAAAAACAGGTTATCGCACTTGTAGCTTACTTTGTATGCCAGTTTTTAGTCCCGATGGCGAGTTGCTGGGTGTGACTCAATTAGTTAACAAAAAAAGACTGGGAGAATTTCCCCAATATAATCGAGAAGATTGGCCAGAAGCACCCGAATGTTTTAAAGCTAGCTTTGACGATCAAAGTCAAAAATACATGCAGATCTTTAATTCTCAAGTGGGTGTAGCGCTGCAAAATGCTAGAATGTTTGCCGACGTCAAGCAAGATGCAGCAATCCACCATAAAAATAATGTGGTGAGTCAAACCCTAGCAATGCTCAATAGCGTCATGGATAATCAAGGGTTTGATGATATTCTCGATGCCACCTTACGCTCTATTACTATCAAAATGGGGAAATCCCTCAATGCAGATCGCACCAGCATTTTCTTATTAGATGAAGAGAAAAACGAATTTTGGTCAATAGTTGCCGAAACAGACGGCGATGGTTTTCTAGAAATTCGGATTCCTGCCAATCAAGGCATTGTTGGCGAGGTGGCAACTTCTAAGCAACTGATTAATATACCCTTCGATTTTTATAAGGATCCGCGCTCAAAAATGGCTCAAGAACAAGACAAAAAAAATGGCTACCGCACCTACACTATGTTAGCCTTACCGCTGTTAAACGACCAGGGAGATTTAGTTGCCGTTGTGCAGTTACTCAACAAGTTAAAACCTGGTAATAACCGCACTGCTGCTTTATCGGAAAGAATCGATTCCCAGGGTTTTACGCCAGCGGATGAAGAAAAATTTGCCGAAAGCGCCCCCATGATTCAAATGATTTTAGAAAGTTTTCGTTCTTATCATAAAACTGCCAGGGGACAACGAGTAGCGGCGGCGCTAATGACGGCGACGAGATCGGTCAGTCAAAGTAGTTTAGAATTAGAAGAAATTCTCCAACGGGTGATGGAAGCCGCGAAAAAATTAATGAATGCCGATCGCAGTACCCTTTGGTTATTAGATGATCGGGCGCAGGAATTGTGGACGAAAATTACCTTTGAAGATGGTGAGGTTCGGGAAATACGAGTACCAATAGGGCAAGGTTATGCGGGTACGGTAGCAGCAACAGGCGAAATTTTGAATATTCCGTTTGATTTGTACGATCATCCCAATTCAGAAACAGCGAAGAAAACGGATAAAAGAACGGGTTATCGCACTTGCAGTTTACTGTGTATGCCAGTGTTTAGTCCGGATGGCGATTTGATTGGGGTGACTCAATTAATTAACAAGCGAAAACTGGGGGATTTTTCCGACTATCATCCCGAGTGCGAGAAAGATGTACCAGATTATTTCCAGGTGAGTTTTGATGAAAGCGATCAAAAATACATGCAGATTTTTAACAATCAAGCGGGCATAATTCTTCAGAATGCCGAACTGTTGGCAGCGCTGAAACGACAGGAGCGATCGCTGCGAACTCATCTGAGTTAATTTTAGATTTTGAATTTGGGATTTTAGATTGATGAAACCCACGCGGCGCCAAAAACAAAGGTGATGCGTCAATCTCGTGACTCTAAACCCACGATTTTTCGGATCGCCCTTTGTTTTTTTGCGTAGAGTTTATAATTTGCTAATTGAATTCAATTGAAGTAAAATATTTATTTGTGATTTTTTGTGATTTGAGGTCTAGCGTGAAATTACCATTTGTAACAGAAGTGATTAAAAAGTTAGCGACTCAGATAGAAGCCACGGTTTTAATTGAACCAGAATACGCTTTTGTGGGACAGATTACTTTTAAAAATGGCAAGCGAACCTTTTTTCGTAACACAAGATTCGAGATTAACAATCATGCTTCGGTAGCCATCGTACAAGATAAAGGTTACGCTAGTTTCTTTCTTAAAGGATTGGGATACAAGGTTCCTGAAGAACAAACATTTTT
>DNGG01000122.1:525-683 GCA_003486675.1 Cyanobacteria bacterium UBA11372 | reverse complement strand
AGAGAAATATTGATGACGGTTACGCTTTCGCCAAAAATATTGGCTTTCCTGCAATCGTAAAACCCAACGATCTAAGTAAAGGAATTTTGGTCGCTAAAGTTTATAATAAAGACGAATACTATGAAACAGCCCAAAAAATATTTTTAAAGACTTCAGTA
>DNGG01000122.1:0-214 GCA_003486675.1 Cyanobacteria bacterium UBA11372 | reverse complement strand
GCAAATCTAGTATTCTTGAGATTATTGAACAAAAAAAGAAAATTATTTTACAAGAAAACAGAGATGTCACTATAGATTTGGATGATTTTAGAATAGCGGCTAAACTGAAAAAACAGGGACTAACCCTTAATAGTGTCATTCCGGAAAATACCAGAATAAAAATTTTAGATAATGCTAATTTATCATCCGGCGGTGAAGCAATAGATGTCACAAA
>DNGG01000131.1 GCA_003486675.1 Cyanobacteria bacterium UBA11372 | reverse complement strand
AGCCGCCATTCTCCATCATCAGGCATACGAAGTTGTTGGTTTAACCCTTTGGTTGATGAAGGGGAAAGGTCAATGTTGCTCTGAAGGTATGGTAGATGCAGCGTTTATTTGCGAACAGCTGGGTATCCCCCATCACATCGTCGATAGCCGCGATGTGTTTCAAACTAATATCGTAGACTATCTCGTCGCGGGATACAGCGACGGTATTACCCCCCTGCCTTGTTCCCAGTGTAACAAGACGGTGAAGTTCGGCCCGATGGTCAAATATGCCCGCGAACAATTAGGCATTGATAAAATTGCCACGGGTCACTATGCCCGAATTAGTTACAATTCCGACACTGGTCGCTATCAGTTACTACGGGCGGTAGATCAAAGTAAAGACCAGTCGTATTTCTTGTACGATTTGACACAAGATTTACTGGCAGCTTCTGTATTTCCACTAGGAGAAAAGCACAAAACCGAAACGCGGAAAATTGCCGCAGAATATGGTTTAAAGACTGCGGATAAACCGGAAAGTATGGACTTGTGCTTGGTAGAAGCCAACGGTTCGATGCGCGAGTTTTTGGATAAGTATTTAGCGCCCAAAAAAGGCGATATTGTAGACCAAAATGGTAACGTATTGGGTCAGCACGATGGTGTCCATCATTACACGATCGGACAGCGCCGGGGGTTGGGAATAGCCGCGGCGGAACCTTTTTACGTGATTGGGATCGATGCGGTGAATAATAGAGTGGTGGTGGGCGATCGCACGCATCTCACCCAACCCGAATGCACCGTATCTCGCGTCAACTGGGTATCAATTGCGCCCCCGACTACACCGATTCGCGCCGAAGTTCAAATCCGGTATCGCACCACGCCCGCACCCGTGACGGTGATTCCTTTGATGGACGGGCAAGATGCCCATCCCACAAGAGTTAAACTGGTGTTTGACGAACCCCAGTTAAGCATTACACCCGGACAAGCTGCTGTTTGGTACGACGGGGATATCTTGTTAGGTGGGGGAATTATCGAACGACAAAATTAATGTAGGGGCGGGTTTTACCAACAATCTAAAACAGCAACAGATAACTCAAATAAACCCGCCCCTGCCCCGCAGATTAGTAAAAAATTGTAGGGTGCGTTACGCTGACGCTAACGCACCTTCTTTTACTAGCTGACAAAGTAGTTATTTCCTTAATAGTAGAGGCTAAAATGTCGCAGACTAAAATTGAAAACCTCATCCCTGAACAAGAAGCGCTGATTCCAGTCTATCGGGAAAAGTGGAGACAAATTGCTCTTTCAAGCAAGCCAATTGATAGGGAAAAAGCGGCTGAAGCGATAAAATCAGCGTATATTGCGATTGGCTATAAGCAGCCTAGAATCCTGTTTTTTGATAGCCCAAGTGCTGCTATAGAAACTATTGTTCATAATAGCGATCTCAAGAGAGAACGGGGAAACAAGCTGGGAAGCCAATTGAGAAGACACTTGGACATCCAATTGTGGAGTCAACTCAAAAGCCAACTGGATAGTCAACTAGCAAACCAACTCGAAACCCAACTGATGAGTCAACTTTTACTAGAATTGATGAGTCAAGTGGGTAGACATTTGGTAAGTCAACTGGGAAACCAACTCGACAGCCAAAATCCCGTTATTTTCGGTCAAGTATCAAGGTGGACGCTATATGATATGTTGGTAAAAAAGTTGGGTCATAAATATATTCACTATTTTGACCCGGAAGGATGGGCATGTCGCGGCAGTTTATTTGATTTTTGTATTGCCGTTTTAAATTGCGATCGCGACCAAAATAGATGGGAACAATTTCAGTTGCTAGCCAAGGAATGTGGCTGGATTTTCCCTTATGAAAATACTTGCCTTGTATGCGATCGCCCGATTAAACTCTCTTTTGATAGCGAACATCGCCTTCACGCTGAAGGAGACTTCGCTATTCAATTTGCCGATGGATTCAGCATGTATGCCAATCACGGTCAAGGCGTATGGTTACCTAAAAAATATGGGAAACTTCACCCAAAACAGTGGCGATCGCAATGGCTTTTAGAAGAGGATAACGCTGAAGTGAGGCGAGTATTAATTCAAGGAATAGGTTACGAGCGAATCTGTCAAGAGTTGCAAGCAATTGAATTAGATAATTGGCAAGAATACAGCTTATTAAAAATAAATGTAGATGTTGATGAAGAGCCAATTTATTTATTAAAAATGACTTGTCCAAGCACCGATCATATTCACGTCTTGCGCGTACCGCCCGATCTGACATCGGCTAGAGAAGCAATTCGGTGGGTGAATTGGGGAATAGATCCAGAAGAATTTTCCGTACAAACTTAACCAGCGATTAAAAATTACACAGAGAACCTGATTTTTTAGGAAAAATAGTTAGTTGGCGAACTGGAGATCAACAAAGAAAGCAGGTTTTTAGTCTGGTAGCGATCGCCAAAATTTCCAACATCTGCTCATCGCCCATCTCAATAATATCCACCTCTGGGAAAAATTAGAAATTTAACACATAGCATTTCCTCGCTAATGGTAAAATCAAAAATTGGTTAAATTAGACCGCTGCCAGCTTGCATCAGCGGTAAACTCGTTCGATCGGTCGCTATCACAGAAGAAGCCAGTAGGGTGCGTTAGCTTTCTTCGTAACGCACCGCTCCAATAACTGGCAACTTGATTTAACTAGATCAACACAAAATCGCCGCTATCGAGGCTTAATTGCTGATTACCTTGAACGATCGCAATCAGATCTTCGGAGATTCCTTGACGGCGGAAAATCCCTATGCCTCCAGGTAAATTATCACCACTGCCAACAGTAGCTAGTCGATAATCTGACTCAGAACCTTGCAAACCGATTACATCCTCAGCAGTATCGAAATCGGTAATTAGGGCGTAGTCACTTTTACCGAATTTGGTGTAGTAACTTAGAGTCTCATCCCCTACCATAAACACATCAGTGCCAGCCCCTCCGGTTAATGTATCTATTTCGGCGGATGCTGAACTGCCATTAGCACCCATCAAAAGGTCGTCGCCATCTCCACCGAACAAACTATCGCTGCCGTTGTCGCCACTGAGGAGATCGTCACCTGCGTCACCCGATAGCTGGTCGTTTTGGTCGCCACCAGAAAGCGTATCAAATCCATCATCACCCGATAAAATATCGTTACCTTGACTACCGGATAGCAAATCGTCGCCAACACCGCCAGAGAGGGTATCGTTCCCCGCATCGCCTTCTAAGTCATCGTCCCCAGCGTCGCCAACCAAACTATCTTCACCGTCGCCGCCGTAGAGGATATTGTCATCTTGATTTCCAATTAGCAGATCGTTACCTAGCCCGCCCAACAAGGTATCTTCGCCTACATTGCCCAAGATGGTGTCGTTGCCCTTGTCGCCGCTGAGGTAGTCTGCGTCATTACCCCCCAAGATAACATCATCCCCGCGCCCGCCGTAGATGCTATCGCTGCCCTTGTCGCCACTGAGGTAGTCATCGTCTTGGTTACCAGCAATAAAGTCAGACTCTTTACCACCATAAATGCGATCTTTACCCTCGCCACCAAGGAGTGTGTCAGTATCTTGGTTGCCGTAGATGGCATCGTCGCCTGAACCGCCGGTGATAAAGTCGTTTGCCATCCCGCCCAAAACAGTATCGTTGCCAGCAACCCCAGATAATTGGTCTTCATCTAAGCCGCCATTAAGGAAATCGTTCCCATCGCCGCCGTCTGCTATGTCTTTACCCGATCCACAGTCTAAAGTGTCGTTGCCCCCACGGCCTACTAAAGTATCGTCGCCTTGTTTGCTTACCAGAAGATTGTTTTGGGCGTTACCATCCAAGTAATCGTTACCCAAACCCCCCACAAGAAAGGATTGAGTGGTGGAGGATTGAGTGGCTAAGGATTGAATGGCAGAGGATTGAGTGTCGGTTGCGCTCAGGATCTTGTTGCTTTCTGCTAGAACTTCAAAGCTAAATACCTCAACCTCGCCAAATTCGTTTTTGGATTGAATGTTAAATTCGTACCAACCATCGGCATCAGTAGGCACTTGCCAAGTAAATTCCCCAGTTGTCGGATTGAGCGATGCGCCGGGAATCGGGTCGATCAGGGATAAAGTTTCGCCTTCTTCTAGGAAAATCTCTTCGGTGTAAATTTCACCGGGAGTAGCAGTTTCCTCCCATTCATCTGCCTCGTTGCTCACTTCTGGGCCATCCCCGACTGTGACCAACGCAGCTTCGCTTTCCATCCCGTAAACTTCTGCCTCGCTAACCGCTTGCACCTGGAAACGGTAAGTTTCGCCTGGAACCAAATCAGCGATCTCCACCGAGTTTTCGTCTTCGGATGATACAACTGTTTCAGCGTCTTCATCTTGCGTCGCATCGCTGTTGTAACTAATTACGTAGTAAGCAGCACCTGCGATCGGTTGCCAGCTGACTTCAACGGTATCGTCGCCTATCCAGTCCGCTTCTACCTGTTGTACCTGACCGAGTGCGATCGCCTCTGTGGAAGCAATGGTAATCGGTTTGGCGAAATAGTTGATCGTCGGGACGTTGTCATCATCCGAAGCCACTGCATAGAAGAAGTACTCGTCTGTTTCTAAGTCGCTGGCATCGAAGGTAAAAGTGCCATTTCCCTCACTCAAGTCATGGGCGATCGTTACGCCATCCTGACCATTACCGTTGGTGTCGTAGTACAGAGAAACATTGGCGAGTGAGTCGGGGTCATCCGCTTGATAATTTATAGTGACGGTTTTCTGGGTCGGGTCGTAGGCTACGTTAGTAATTTGGACTGTCGGATCTGCCGTATCTTCTAAAGCATCGAATTCTACCTCACCCAACTGGGAAGTATCGCCTAGTTGGATTGTCCAGTTACCGCCTTCGGGTTGGTTGACGGCGATCGTTACCTGATTGGGATCGGACAAATCTTCTACAATCTCAACTTTCTGCCCTGCGGCGAAATCAGCTTGGGTATAAATCCGACCGTCTGGTCCAATTACTTCCACTGGTACGTTGTTGGCAGCATTTGTCCAGCTGGCATTTAACAAGACGTATTCTTTGTTTGGTTCGACCGAGAAGGTTGCAGAATTATCTGAGCTAAGGGCAGCTGCGGTAAACTCACTGGACAACGCCCTCGATGCTCTGGCAATGTTGCGCGGTAGACGATCGATCTCCTTGCCACCGATTGTCTTGACAGAACCATCAAATCCTATTTTTATTCCTTGTCTCTTTCCATTGGTACCAATCCCAGCGACTTTTACTTTTCCGATCTTTAACCAACCAGCAACGAAGTCATCGGAACTGTTGTTGTTGTTGGTGAAGTAAAACAGACCCTCTGCTCCGCCAAGTTCTTTGCCTGACAAAAATTTGCTAACTATGTTGCCTTTTATTTTCGGTACTTTTAGGGTGACGCGACCACCTGCGCTAATATCGAAGTTTTTGTTGGCGTTGAGTCTAGCGTTATATTCAATCACGGAAGCAACGTTAAGCCTACCCTCGATTCCAAGGGTTCCTCTGCTCCAATCCAATTCGGCCTTAATATTGGCATCGGCAATTGGTACAAAGCCACCTAGTAAAGACCCCTTAACGTTTCCAGAAATACCTTCTCTGGTTATATTAACTTGGCCATCTATCGCCACTAAAGATCCTGTTTTTGGACCGCCCAGAAAATTGGGTAAAGGTATAGTAATCCGCTTTGCTGCTGTCAGTCCTGTATTAAGCTGAACAGTAGTTAGGGCGTTTGCGTTTGCCGGAGTATTAGCTAGATTGGAAACTCCGCCACCAACTCTTTGGAGAAATACTCCCGTATTAGGAATGGGAATATTGAGATTATTTCCTTCAACATATACACTATCTAACTGGCCTTGTCTAAAGGATATGTTGCCATTTACTTCTATGTTTTTAGGTAGCAATACTTTGGCATCAGCATCAACGTTTCCTTTGGTAGTATCGAGTTTTAGGTTGGCACGTTTGATCTCAAAAACTTTGGGAGCGATCGGTACGTCCCGTATCGACAGGGAACCTACCACATCAAGACCGCGATCGCTATATTGGACGTAGTTGGGATCTGCCAAATCGACAGTAGCTTTTGCTCCCTTTAGAAATTTCGGCAGTTCAAGATCGGCTTTCCCTTGGATCTTCAAAAAGGTTGAAGGTTGCGATACATACTCAAATGTTGCGTTGCTGATATTGAGTTTCAAAAGATTTCTGATGTTAATCGGAATCGTCTTGGGAATGCTGATTTTTCCACCTGTAAGCGTCGCTCCATTTGCGCCAAGTGTTAATTGAGATTGAATATTGTTTGGCAATCTGAATCCGCCCAACAGTTCAGGTAACTTAAATCCGGTAAGAGCATCAACTACACCGTCTCTGAAGGTAAGCCTACTAATGTCGAGGTCTACTATCCCGGCAAGCTTGTAGCGATTCGATGGCTGATTGCCTGCATAAGCTACCTTTGATGTTGTCGTTTGACCAGTGGGAATCTCAAAGCTGCCTCTAAACAAGGTGCCAATATCGCGGTTAGTAGAAGAAACCTGCCCTTTCAAACTGACGGTTCCGTCTGCAATCTGACCGCCTTCATCAACGATAATGCTGGGACGATTTCCACTAACTGTGCCAACTCTAACTATGCCGCCTATTTCAAACTCGTTTTGCCCTTGACTTTCGACAGTTTCACCTTCTAGATATAGAGGTGTTAGAAGAGCTTCTGCAATTCTAGTTGCCATTATTGTCTTGAATTCCAAAAATGTGAATGTTTTGTGTAGTTTTACAGATGTCATTGCTGCCAAAAATTGTTCTCTTCAGAGAAACGCGATTGGCAGAATCCAGTAGATGTGTCTACTGTTTAAGCATCTGAGATGAGCGAGCAATTGGTAGCTAACCCTAATAGAATCGCTTTAAAAAAAGCTGCTGTTTCTGTTAATTTCTCAGCCAACATTTCATGTCAGTAACATCTAGCTCTCAAAGGTAGCGATCAACCCCGATTTGGCAAGTTATCGAGTAAGGAGTATGGGATGAAAATCGAAAGATGAACTAGATAACTACTAAAACTAACCTTATATCCCTCTTACAGAGAATGTCAAGTAATAACATATATACTTTATGTAAAAATATGTAAATAAATATAAAGCTTGCATAAAAAATTATAAAAACCTGATTGTTCAGCCTGGTTATGATGGTAAAAGCCGCAACTTATATCGAGTAAAAAAATGTAGCTTGGCGATAAACACTCATCTAGTAACTCAAGTTGCTAGTTATAAGTTGCAAGCTTGGTAATTGGTAATTGGTAATTGGTAATTGGATTGATAGGGGGTCTTTCATAGTGGCAATTACCCATTACCCATTACCCATTACCAGTCCCCAAGGGATGTAACTAGCAACTTGCGTTAGTAGATCTCTCGCTGTCGAATCTAGTATTTTTCACAGAAACTGGGTTTCTTTGGCAAAGGATGTAACTAGCAACTTGAGTTAGTAAAATGCCAATGTTGTAGATTAAAGCCTCAAGAGAGAGCATACCAATTTGTTCGGCGTAGTTTTAGCGATTATTTTTTTTGTAAAAATACTTTTTTGTTACTTCAAATTATTGAAGATTTATTATGGCGAAATTTATTAAAATACCATTCAATTGCGTTGCCTGTATAGAGTTTGAGTTGCTTGCCAGGAATTCCCTGGCTTACCAAGTAATCTTGAATTGCTTGAGCGCATTCGATATTTTCAAATGTGCTAGCGATCGCCAGAATTTCCACGCATCTGCTCGTCGTCGATCTCAATAACATCCTTCTCTGGGAAAAATTAGAAACCCATCACATATCATTTCCAGGCTAATGGTAAAATCAAAAATTGGTTAAATAAGACCGCTGCCAGCTTACATCAGCGGTTAACCCGTTCGATCGGTCGCTATTCGTAGAAGAAGGAATCACTTTGAGTCAGCATCTAGACGGCATCCCCCCTCACGGCGGGCACTTAATTAATCGCATTGCTACCCCGCAAGAAAAGCAAGAATTTCTCGCGCAAGCGAATTTCCTGCCCCGCGTCCAACTCGACGA
>DNGG01000506.1:3826-4400 GCA_003486675.1 Cyanobacteria bacterium UBA11372 | reverse complement strand
GGGCGCTGGATGTGCATCCCGCTGACAATCACCACATCCGCCCATTGATAATCTGCCTTCTTCGCTGGTTTAATATTTTCATCCACAAACCGCACTTCCCACTCTTGGGGCAAATACGCCGCCACGATTAATATACCTTGGGGTGGCATAAACGCCTTTACCTTCCCCGTCAGCGGGTAGGCGTGGTGCAGCGTCCCAAAAGAACGGCTGTATTTAGGAAAAACGCAGAGAATGCGGCGATGATTCTGCGGAATATAGCGAATTCTTTCCCCAGCCATCTCCGGGACTGGCTTTTCAAAGTCTTTCAGCGTAGCAGTCATCCAAGTTCCCCTCACACGCTTTTTTCGTGATGACACTAGCCCAATGTAAATTGTCCAAATCGTAATTGCAACCTGTTTGAGGATAGATAGAGAGCTAGAGGGAATAGGAAATTTTTCCATGATAACATTTTCTTGTCTCTAGAATAATTTTACTGCTTCTATTTACCATAAATAATATGGTAAATAGAAGACTTCATAGTGACGATTAGAACCAGAAATCGGGGGAAGTTGGCTAAACCAGTGAAACCAAGAGA
>DNGG01000506.1:1970-3635 GCA_003486675.1 Cyanobacteria bacterium UBA11372 | reverse complement strand
GCTAAACCAGTGAAACCAAGAGAATTTTGCCGCCTTTGGTTCGGCGCAGATGCGGAAATGGAAAATACTAGGGGATACCGCGCCGATTGCGTCCGTCTGCTTTCAAGGGTTCTAGGCGTTAGGCCAGAAACTATCAACAGCAAATGGGGGGAGGGGATTGAGTTTGAAAAGATGCCAGAGCAATACGAGAAGACCTTAGCCTACGCCAACTGTGTCCGGGAAATGGCAGATGCTGCTGGGAAAGACCCAGCGTTGGCGGAAATCATTATAGAACGCATCAAGCGATTATCCTAAAAGTTATATCTAATATATATGGTGAACTTGTTGCAAAAAACAGGGTGAAAGAGTATTATCTAATCAAGTAAGTAGCGCCGCGCCTTGGGTCTCGACCACCCAAAACGCGACTTTACCAGGCACGAATACATCATGTCAAAAATTGGCACTAAGCAGAAAGGCAAAAAAGTCTCTTCGCTACAGCTTGCTCATGCACTGGAAGCAAAAAGCCTGTTATGCCAAACGGGGGATGGTTTGCGATCGCATACTTCCGTTGCGGATACTCAACCAAGCATCTTAGATGAATGGGAACTGTTGCGAGTAATGGTGATAGGCTCTCATCGAGGAGTTACTTCCACCATCCACTTGCTGCACGTGCTGGGATTTGCTCAAGTAGGCGACTGGAGTCGTTTGTTACCAGCGCCGAATTCGAGTCAAGTGATGAGCATTTTAACCCGGCGGATTAAGCGCGATCTGCCTTTGGTACGCTAGCTCGAACGCACTATCTAAGCACCAAAAGAAACCCGGTTTTTTCAAAAAAACCGGGTTTCTGGAGCCATCTTTATTGAGTTAAACACCAGCAGCAACGATTTGATCAACTGTCAGCATCAAATCGGGAAACGTTTTGCAGGGAACTGTTTCGCCCAAAACGTATTCAAGCCGCTTGTATGCCCCATCCTCCAAAGTTAGGGCAATCACTTTTTTACCTTTCCCACGTAGACAATATTTGGCTGGAATTTGCCCTTTGTAGTCGACGATCCAATATTCAGGTATTCCTAGCGCTTCATACTCTTCTTGCTTGTCTACCAGGTCATTACTCCAATTGGACGAAGCGACTGCAACAACTAAATAAGGAACTGACTTAATCCCCTGCTCAATCTCATTTTCTCTCCAGCGTTCTGGCTTCTCAATGACTGCCAGATCCGGACGCCTGCCCGATGCTGGGTCTAACTCTAACAGATTGCGTCTGCGAGTTGTCCAATTAAATTTCGACTGGCGTATTATTAATGCCAACTCTATATCAAGAAAACGCACAATTTCTTCGTGCTGGTCAGAGGGTTCAGGCATCGCTACCAATCTCCCCCGTACCAATTCGTATTGAATCGGGTCATCATCATTAACAAGTTGTAAAAACTGTTGAATGGTTAAAGATTGGAATGTGACTGATTGCAGCATAGCGATCGCCTCTCTGTTTACTCCTTGTCCAGAGCTATATCTTCAGGGGATATTTTTTCGGCCTTTTCCTTGAGGATATCAATCCAAAGGCGAAAAAACCGATTGCTGCCGTGCCCCGACCATGTTGTATTATATGTCAGGTCGATTACCCATAATTGGGATGCCTTGCACGGCAAGATTAACGTTATCTATTTGTCCGAGATATCTCTGATGCCG
>DNGG01000506.1:0-1756 GCA_003486675.1 Cyanobacteria bacterium UBA11372 | reverse complement strand
TCCCTACGCAACGACAGAGTGAAGTTTTTTGATATCGAGATCGTCAGCGCCAGCGCGCTGCTGTTGAAAATGCCTAACATCTGTGCGGCACATGCTTCGGCTTTGGTAGAATCAAAGGTTTGGGCGGTCATGGGGAGTCCTCGCTAATAGAGTTGCCATGGGACGCTATGGAAGTTGCATCTGAACTCAAGTTAATTGGACGAGCGATCGCAAAACGTCCCTAAAACGGTTGCAAAACGTTCTCCAGGAGTTGCCGAATTGTTCCCCCAAAGCGTCATAATTGCTCAAAGGCATAGTTGCAAATATAAAGATCGGTGAAATATTTTTTTCTTTCTGAGGGATGGGCTGTCAGCAGAGTCTGGTCATCCGATGGCCTGTGGAACGAAATCGCTTGGCGACGCCAACCTGATATTCGGCGATTGAACCTTTGTCTGGTAGAAAGAAACGAGATTTTATGGCTTTATCGGGTAGAAGACGCTATTTTAACCGTGGAAGTCAAGCCCATCGACCCCAACCAAGTGAGTCAAGCTGCTCAAAGTATCGGTCACGTGATACTGAAACGGCTGATTACCGGCGACCAGGTACTTGAGCGACTAGGGGCAGCAGAAGCTACGTGCCAGTTGGTAAACATACAATCGGTAGTGCTATAGGGGCATGGGGTAAACCGGCGCATCTGGCGCTACTTAAGCATCAGTGCTGCGGGCGCGTAAAGAAAGATTAAGAATCACCCAGCAACCAGGAAATTTCACACCCAAGCCGAAAACCTTTGTATTTCGGCTCCCTTGCTTCCTGCCCAAGCCGCAATTCTCAATCCTCCATCCCCTCAACCTGCTTGCATTAGGTTCTATCAATAGTTACACTTCTTTAAACACTCTAATTTTGTTAAAGGCAGTGTTAAACTGCCCGCAGCCTTCCAAGCCAAGCTAGGTAAGGAAATTCAGTGGGCAGATACAAAATCTAAAACTTTAACAAACGGCACAAAAGTTCGTCGAACTAACACCACCAATCGAGGAGGAGCGTAGTCAATGGGACTACCTTGGTACCGAGTACATACAGTCGTCCTGAACGACCCAGGCCGATTGATTTCTGTACACCTAATGCATACTGCTCTCGTAGCAGGATGGGCCGGTTCGATGGCACTGTACGAACTGGCAATTTATGACCCCAGCGATCCAGTATTGAACCCGATGTGGCGTCAAGGCATGTTCGTCATGCCCTTCATGGCTCGCTTGGGCGTAACCGATTCTTGGGGCGGCTGGAGCGTCGTCCCAGGTAAAACAGCGATCGATCCCGGATTCTGGTCGTTTGAAGGCGTTGCTGCCGCTCACATCGCCCTTTCCGGTTTGTTGTTCCTAGCTGCCGTATGGCACTGGGTTTACTGGGATTTGGAACTCTTCAGAGACCCCCGCACCGGCGAACCGGCGCTCGACTTGCCAAAGATGTTTGGCATTCACTTATTCTTATCTGGTCTTCTCTGCTTTGGTTTCGGCGCATTCCACCAAACTGGCTTGTTCGGTCCTGGGATGTGGATTTCCGACCCCTATGGGTTGACGGGGCACGTCCAACCTGTAGCACCAGAATGGGGACCTGGTGGTTTTAACCCGTTCAACCCCGGTGGCATCGTCGCTCACCACATTGCTGCGGGTATCGTTGGCATCATTGCTGGCTTATTCCACTTGACGGTTCGCCCACCGGAACGCCTCTACAAAGCGCTGCGGATGGGGAATATCGAAACCGTACTTTCTAGCAGTATCGC
>DNGG01000157.1:24390-24576 GCA_003486675.1 Cyanobacteria bacterium UBA11372 | reverse complement strand
CCTTGGGGCGGGTTTATCAATACAATTCGCCACAGATCAAAGATTGCAGGTTTTACCCGCCCCTACTACCGGACTCGATATCATGTATAATGTTATGTCTTTGCAAATGACGCTGGCATCCTCCGATTGGTTCCTGGGATTTGGTTATCTTTTTAATTAACGGATGCGTCTGGCTTCTTCGCTGCG
>DNGG01000157.1:23167-24120 GCA_003486675.1 Cyanobacteria bacterium UBA11372 | reverse complement strand
GCGATCGCTCCAAGTTCTCAACCCCTGGCGATCGGCATCGCGACGCAAAATTTGGCGATAAATGCGGTTAATCGCGTCTCTAGCTTCGCTGCTGTTGGCAATTTGGCGGCGGATATCCCGCAGGGAACGACCGGAATTTAAGACTTCGCTCCAAGTCCTCAATCCTTCCCGATCGGCTTCGCGCCCCAACACTTCCCGATAAATGTGGTTAATCTCATCCCGACGCCGGAAACCGATGCGTCTGTCGTCGCGCCCGGGGCGATCGCGCACCAGATCTGTACCGTCGAGAATCGCACCATTAAGGAAAGCATTTCTAGTATTAGCATTTCTCAGCTGAGCATCCCGCAGGTTGGCATTTGTGAGATTGGCACCTTCGAGATCCGCACCTCTTAAATCTGCTTGCTCGATATTGGCGCGCCTTAATCTAGCGCGGCGCAAGTCAGCATCTCTCAAATTCGCACCCTGTAGGTTAGCATTGTCCAGATCCGCACCCCGGAGTCTAGCGCCTTCCAAGTCTGCACCTTCGAGATCCGCATCATCCAGGATAGCTGCTTCCAAATCCGCATTCCTCAGATTAGCGCCTCTGAGGTCGCATCGCGAACACTCACCAGAGTCTAGCAGTTGTCTGAGGTGTCGGCGATTAAATGCATTTCCCGGATCTGCTAAACCAAGGGTAACGAGTAGTGCTGTAGTAGCCAGAAGTCCAAGTTTCATTTTATGCCCCTCCACGCGCCTACATGTGGGTGCAGTGTTTACATTGATCTTGACGCTGTAAGATCGGTTTTTGATTCCGGCTTTTGGCTCCTCCAGTCGGGTGAAAAAATTAAATCCGGAAGGGTTCGACGGCGGGGGGATAGCCAATTGGTAAGACGAAATCCAGATTCGGGTGGGGGCGGGGAATCACGTGGTAGGAAAGCAACGGCGACTCGATGCTATCGATGTTTTTGGCAGCT
>DNGG01000157.1:9019-22967 GCA_003486675.1 Cyanobacteria bacterium UBA11372 | reverse complement strand
TGCTATCGATGTTTTTGGCAGCTTCAATCCCGGCGGTAACGGCGGTTTGCACCTCGGCGACATCTCCTCGGACAATGACGGTGACATAACCGATATCGATGCTTTCGTAGGCGACAAAAGTAACGCGGGCAGCTTTTACCATTACATCTGCCACGGCAGATACCGCCGGAATCCCCAGCACCTCAACCATTCCCACTGCTTTGGTCATTTGCTAGTGCGCCCCACTTTTGTTGCTTAGTGTCTTCATTAGTCGCATCCTACCTAGACGTGGGGGTTTGGGGGAGCTATAGAGGCACCTCCATACCCGGAACGGGTTGGGGGTGGGTTCATGGACTCCCCCAAGCTAATTTTAAGCGGTCAATCCCGCTAAGATTAGAAGTTTACCGCATTGATTAGTTCGGGTAGACGCTCTAAACTAATAGAATGATAACCCTAACTTACGCTTACAGAATTAATGCAACTCCAGACCAAGCGGCACTAATTAACCAAACATTAGAAGTATGCCGTAAGGTCTGGAATTATGCCTTACGCGAACGCAAGGATTGGATTAATTCGCGCAAATGCAGGGTTGATACTTGTTCAATTGGGTCTGAATATATAATCCCAGCCGATGCTCCTTACCCTGGCAAAGTTTTTCAAGAAAAGGCGCTAACAGTTGCTAAGAGAAGCAATGAAGAGTTAAAGAGCATTAACGCTCAAGTCTTGCAACAGGTATTGAGGAAATTAGACATCGCATTTGAGGACATGAAGCGAAAAGGGAATGGTTTTCCTCGCTTCAAAAAGTTTGGACGGATGCGGTCTTTTGTTTATCCTCAGATGCTCAAAGACCCGTTAGGGCAAGGTTGGGTGAAACTGCCGCAATTAGGCAAGGTTGATGTCATTATGCACCGACCCGTCCCTAGTGGGTTTGAATTAAAGCAGGCACGAATTGTCAAAAAGGCATCAGGGTATTACGTCATTCTGTCATTGCAGCTTGATGTAAATGCCCCTGAAACCCCTGCATCAGGACACCCATTAGGGATTGATGTGGGGCTAGAAAAGTTCCTGGCAACATCAGACGGGGAGTTAATTAAAAGACCAAAATTTTTTAAGGCTTTGGCACGTAAGCTTAAATTGCTACAGCGCCGATTAAAGCATAAGAAAAATGCGACTAAGAATAAAGCGAAACTCGCTCTTAAGATAGCTAGGGCTGACGAACAAATACAAGGCACACGGAAAGACTTTCACTTTAAGTTGGCTCATCACCTATGCGACCAAGCCGGGATGATATTTGCCGAACAACTGAACCTCAAAGGTATGGCAAAGGGGATGCTAGGCAAGTATACCTTGGATGCAGGATGGGGTCAATTTTTGGAATTATTGTCCTGGGTTTGTTGGAAGCGCGGAGTGTATTTTGCCAAAGTTGAAGCGGCTGGCACATCGCAAACTTGCCCAGAATGCAACGCTCATGTGTCCAAGAACTTGTCAGTTCGAGTGCATGAGTGTTCTGAATGTGGTTACAGAACCGATCGTGATGTAGCAGCCGCTCAAGCGATCAGAAATCGAGGTGTCTCTGCCGCTGGACAGACGGTAGATGAAATTGCCTGTGGACGGGATGCGTCGGGGGCTGGTTTACCCAGTCTAGATGGCACCGGAAGAGACAGGAAAATCTTAGAAGCGATTCTAGGATGCCCCTCCCATAATCTTTGATTTGGGAGGGGAGAATGTCACTAGAATTTTTATATTCTCTAAAACTGGGTTCGGGGTAAACAGAGCGATCGCTATGATAAACAACGAGTGGCTTTTGAGTGCAGTTACTTTTATAGTCGGTTTTACCCTTACCTTGCTGGTAAAGGGCGACATCAACACAGCCTTGTTGGCGGCACTGTTTGCCGTGCCTGCTGCTTTTGCGGGGTTGATCGCGGTGAATATCCAGCGGCGGATCGCCCAAAAACGGGTGTTAACGGCGCTACAGGTGGAAATTCGCCAGATGGAAAAGTATAAACACCAGTTGCAGCAAGATTTGTGGGCGATCGCCAATCAATCCGACCAAATACAGGAACAAATTAATTATCGCCAAAACCAATTTAATTGGCTGCAAGTTCAAATCGGCGAGAAACAAAAGTCGAAGCAGGAGCTAACCTTGGCTTTGATGGCTTTGGGTGAAGATAAGCGCCTTGTGGAGGAAGCTATTTATCACCTCAACCAACAGAAAGAAGAACTGGATTTATCCTTGCGAAGTCTCAAATCCCAACATTACAAAGCCGAAACCAACAAAAACGAATTGCTCGCCGATCTTCAGCATTTAAAAGAAGAAATCGCCTTTCAAAAGACCGAAAAACAACGGTTGCAGGAAACAATCGATTTTCTGCGGAGTCAATTCCACGAATGGCAAATGGAAGACATCGAAGTCCACGACATCACCCCCCCAGTTGAGGACTTAACTTCCCCTGAAACTCAAAAACTGCTAACCGGATCTGATGAGCAAGAAGAAGCGGAGACGGGAAGAAAGGGAGACGCGGAGAGAGACAGCGAATCTATTAGTGGAACAGAAGAAAGAGCTGCCGATTTTGAATCAACAGAATTTATTGATGGGGTATCCCCGCGTCTCCCTTTCTCCGCGTCCCCTTGTCTTCTTCAAGAGCAACCCGAGGCAGATTTAGATGCAGAATGGGCAGAGTTTGTCGCGCAATTAACTTATCCAGAACTTGAGGTACTCAAAGCCATAGTCGAGCAAGAAAATCCCAATTCCACGATTAAAAATATTGCCGAATCCAATATAACCATGCCCGAATTACTCATCGATGCTATCAACTCTCGAGCGATCGCGACCCTTGGTGATATAATTATCGAACCCGGTACGGATGCGCCAGCGATCGCCGATCCGGAATATTTGCAAACAGTCAAAAAGGTTCTCGAAATCAAAGCAGTAAAATGAACAGGGCTTACCTAGATTCAGAAACCCAGTTTCACCGTAGGGGCACGGCGTCCGAAATATTATGTACAAGGGAAAAGTTTATGATTGCCGTGCCCCGGCAAAGCGTGCAGGCGGGGTGAGAAACCCGGTTTCTTTTTCCGAGAAACTGGGTTTATTTAGGCGTTACTTCAATCTAAAATCTAAAATCTAAAATCTAAAATCTAAAATCCCCCAATGGCAAAGCCTAAAATTCCTAAAAGAGTTTCTACCGCCCTGATCAACTCCTTAAGTGCGGGAGTTGTGCCAAGAATTGGCTTAGAAAACATTGCCGTGGGTCGAGAAAAAGAAATCGCCGCCCTGTGGCAAGATTTGGAAAATATAGCAGCTGGCGGTGCTGCATTTCGCTTTGTTGTTGGACGTTACGGTTGTGGCAAAAGTTTTATGTTGCAACTGATTCGCAACCAAGCAATGGAAAAAAACTTTGTCGTTGCCGATGTTGATTTATCCCCCGAACGCCGACTAGCAGGAACCGAAGGACAAGGCGTCGCCACCTATCGCGAATTAATGCGAAATATTGCTACAAAAACTCATCCCAATGGCGGTGCTTTAGCCCTAATTTTAGAACGATGGATAAGTGGAATTCAAACCCAAGTCGCCCAAGCCACCGGAATGCGACCCAACGATAATGGCTTTGACGATGAAGTAGAAGCTAAAATATTAGCAGCAGTTAAAAATATTGAAGGATTAGTTCACGGGTTTGATTTTGCTACCGTCGTTACTGCCTATTGGCGCGGTTATCGATTAGATGAAAGCGATAAAAAAGATGCCGCCTTGCGCTGGTTGCGGGGAGAATTTGCCACCAAAACCGAAGCCAAATCCGCCTTGGGAGTGCGGGTGATTATTGATGATGAAACTTGGTACGATTATATCAAATTATTTGCCAAATTTGCAGCGGATATTGGTTACAAAGGATTTTTAGTTTTATTCGACGAAGCGGTTCATTTGTGGAAAATTAGCCATGCAGTATCGCGCCAGAACAATTACGACAAATTGCTGGCAATGTTTAACGATACGATGCAGGGAAAAGCCGAAAATCTCGGCATTATTGTGGGAGGAACGCCCAAATTTCTAGAAGATCCGAAGCGGGGACTTTTTAACGACCCCGCATGGCAGAGACGCACAGCCAAAAGCCGTTTTGTGCAAGCCGGATTTCAGGATACTTCAAGTCCGGTAATTCAGTTAGAAAGTTTGACACAGCCCGAAATTTTGCTGCTGTTGCAAAGATTAGCCGATGTTCACGCCACTCAGTATGGCAGTGAAAAGAAACTCACCCAGCAGGAATTTGAGGAGTTTCTGCAAGAAATTGTTAACCGTTTGGGTGCGGAAACATTGCTAACGCCGGGAGAGATTGTGCGGGATTTCTTGAGCGTGATGAATATTTTGCAACAAAATCCAGAAATGTCTTTGAGTCAGTTAATTCATGGTGCTGGGTTGCCGCTTGCTTCGACTAAGAAAACCCAGGTAGATGAAGATGGAGAAATAGCTGAATTTACTTTATGAAATCATCAGGAGGAGCAGCTTGAGGTAGAACGGGATTTTCGTCATCTGGGATGGGAATTGGTACGCCTAAAACCCTCCTTGCATCTGCTTCTGCCATCTTGCGATCGCATTCGTTATTAAATTGACTTTCATCGAGGAGAGAATCGCTGCGTGCGGCTTCATCTTGCGTTGGTTGATTGCCATTTTTCCATCTGTACTTAAAGTCCATAAGTGGCTCGATGCTTTTAGCAAGCGATTTTATTAGTTCAACTTTAAGGTTAGAGTGGGATGGCAAGTGGCACTTCTATAGTTAGGAATATTATAGGGCAGCATCTGCCCATCAAACTATCTCAATCGGTATATTACTATAGATAGAGATAGGTTTTTAAAATTGGATATAAACCAGCAAAAATAACAATAGTTTTAGCTTGGTTAATGAATCGGGATTTTAGCGATCGCACAAGCTTCACTGTCAAATTTAAAATCTAAAATTGACATGATATGATGGCAGGCTTATTACCCTTGATCGGTAGCCGGGACACGGCATAATTAACGTTATCTGTTTGTTCCAGATATCTCTGATGCCGTGTCCCTACGCAATGACTTTGTGAGTTTTTTTTATTACGATCAATTCAACGGACATGACATGATTGATTCTTTAGCTCAATCCGCATATTAGTATAGATAGAGAGTAGCATTTGAACAGCTACCCTCTATCGGTAGTTGTTAACCGTTGCTTGTAGGCTGGTGTTTGCGATCGCTCGCTCGCTTTTGCGCCGTGAATAAACTACCTATTCCTAAGACTGCAATTAAGCCAAAAATACTACTGGGTTCGGGAACTGAGGTGGGCGTTGGAGAGCCTTGATTGGTGTCTTGCCAACTGGCGATCGCTTCAAATTCCACAGTACCAAAACTAGCCCCCAAAATCGGTACACCCGCAAAACCAGGACCGATAAAAAATCCACTGCCTAATACAGTAAATATTGCATCTGTTCCCAGATCTCCAACCTCACTGATGTTGTCAGTAAAATAAAGTCCCGACAAATTCCCATCTGTAAACTGAAAAGATGGCGCTAAAACTGACGGAGGCGGCGTGTGAGTCACACCCAAAACTGGCGAAAGTGCGGCATAAGAAAATACAGCGTTAGCCCCCAACTCGGCTAAACTAAACAACCCCGTTCCCCCAGTTGCACCTAAGTTACTTTCAGAGTCATTAAACTGTAGGCTGCCACTGCCTATATTGCCGTATATAACATCGTTGAAGTTAAATGTAAAACTGGCAGCAGTAGCAGGTAAAGCGTCAATTGCTCCGGCGCTAAGCACCGCTCCAGCTGCATACACCCCTAGTTTTGTTAAAATTTGTTTGTTCATTGTAATCGGAACTCCCTTTTTACAAAAAACCGCCTCTGTGTAAAATTTTTATACCATATTTGGGCAATTTTTATAGCTTTTGTATTATTTTTTTTCACGTGGTTTATTAAGGAATCTTGACTTGAAGGTTTTGCTTCAAACAATTATTATTATGCAGAACGGAATCACCCCCGAAAAACTGATGAGCAATACTGGTAGCAATGGTGAAGCTTTAAGCGCCTTCTCCCGACTCGCACCTTTCATCCAAGAATATATCTACACCCACGGCTGGACTGAATTAAGATCGGTACAAATTGAAGCCTGTAGCGTTATCTTTCAAACCGACGCACATCTATTACTAGCCGCAGGAACCGCTTCCGGAAAAACCGAAGCCGCCTTTCTTCCCGTCATCACTTTACTGTACGAAAAACCGGCTACAAGTATCGGCGTTTTATATATTGGCCCGATTAAAGCATTAATCAACGACCAATTTGAACGGTTAAACGACTTGTTAAAAGAAGCAGAGATTCCCGTATGTTCCTGGCACGGGGATGTAGCGCGCAGCCGGAAAGAAATATTCCTCAAAAATCCGAGAGGGATTTTGCAAATTACGCCGGAATCTTTGGAAAGTTTGCTGATTAATAAAAAAGAGACAGATCTAACTCGTTTATTTAAGGATTTACGGTTTATAATTGTAGATGAAATACATGCGTTTATGGGAAGCGATCGCGGCACTCAAATTCTTTGCCAACTAGCGCGTTTATCCAAATACGTAAAACACCCACCGCGTCGAATTGGTTTATCAGCAACCCTGGGAGATTATTCATCTGCTGAAGATTGGTTGCGTTGCGAAACAGAACGACCAGTTATTACTCCCGAAGTCAAAAGCAATCAAAGAAAAGTTCACCTAGCTTTAGAACATTTCTACACCCCTGAAGACCTAAAAAAACCTTCCCCAACTCGTTCCCAGGTTCAACCTGGGAACGAACTACTAGAGGCTCCGCCTCGGCTGGCTGCTAGTGCAATATCTCAGCATTACAAATATATTTTCGATCGCACCAAATCGCGCAAATGCCTAATATTTACCAACAACCGCACCGAAACCGAAGCAGCGATCGCCAACTTGCGTCAAATAGCCGCTGATGAAGGACAACCCGATATTTATCACGTCCATCACGGTAGCATTGCCGCCAAATTGCGACAAGCAGCAGAATCAGCAATGCGCGAATCTGATGCACCTGCCGTCACTGCTGCCACGGTAACTTTAGAAATGGGAATTGATATCGGACAATTAGAAAGAGTAATTCAATTAGATGCACCTTTTTCTGTTTCTAGCTTTTTGCAAAGATTGGGACGAACTGGTAGGCGCGGCGCACCGGCAGATATGCGATTTGTCTGCACTGAAAATGAACTATTAGGAGAAGAATCATTACCCGAACGAATGCCTTGGCAACTTTTACAGTGCATCGCGATTATTCAACTTTATTTAGAAGAAAGCTGGATTGAACCCATAAAACCCGCTCAATATCCTTTGAGTTTGCTGTATCACCAAACTATGAGCATTTTAGCGGCAATGGGAGAACTTTCAACCGCAGAACTTGCGGCGCAGGTGCTAACTTTACCGCCATTTGGAGCGATTTCTTCAGAGGATTATAAGCAATTGCTGCACTATTTAATTAGCCTCGACCACATGCAAGAAACCGAACAAAATAAACTCATCATCGGTACGACTGGCGAAAAGATTGTGCGGTCTTTTCAGTTTTACGCTGTATTTTCTGATACTAAAGAATACGTCGTCAGAGATGATTCGATGGAAATTGGTACGATTATCTTACCGCCGCCGATTGGACAGCGGTTGACGCTGGCGGGTAGAACTTGGGAAGTAATTGATATTGAACCAAAAGCGAGAACGCTTTGGGTGAAACAAGTTGAAGGTATTGCTAATAGTGCGTGGCGGAGTAGAAGTAGTAGCAATATTCATACTAAAATTTTAAGGCGAATGCGGCAAGTTTTGGTGGAAGATGTGGAATATAGTTATTTGCAAAAGGGTGCTAAAGAACGATTAAAAGTGGCTCGGCAACTGGCACGAATTAATGAAATGGATCGAAGTAATATTATACTTTTAGAAGATCGAGCTTATTGCATCTTTCCCTGGATGGGGACGGTGGCTTATCGGACGTTGGAAAGATGGCTGAATTTCTTTGGTAGGGAAGCTTTGAATATTAGAAGTATTGGGGGTGCGAGTCCCTATTTTATGACGGTTAAACTGGGGAAAGGTAAAAATGATGCTTTTCCAGATCAACTGGTTAAGCTTTGTCAGAAAAAGATTTCGGTGCTTGATTTGGTGGGTGATGCAGAAGCGCCTAAGTTACAGAAGTATGATGAATTTATTCCGAATAATTTGCTGAGGAAAGCGTTTGCGTTTGATTATTTGGATGTGGGAGAAGTTCGAGCGAATATTAGAAGTTGGTAATAAGTATCGGTTGCGTTGGGGCAGGGCGAAGCATATGCCTGACGGCAGGCTATCGCCAACGGATATAAAACCTTGGGTTGATTGCAGAAGCGATCGCCCGAATGCTTCGCCCCTACAAATATATACAACCCAATGCTAACGAACAAAATATAACCCCTCCCCAAACCCCTCCCCGACACGGAGAGGGGCTTTAAATTAAAAGCCCCCCTTCCCTCGCAGGGAAGGGGGGTTGGGGGGTTAGGTTTGTCCCGCTTTAAACTGATATCATGTCTGTTGAATTGCCCGTAATAAAAAATCTCACCCCGTCGTTGCGTAGGGACACGGCATCAGAGATATATCGGACAAACAAATAACGTTAATAATGCCGTGTCCCGGCTGCCGATTATGGGTAATCGACCGGATATAATATGATTGGTTAATTAACAACAATTCGCTGTTCTCGACAAGTACGTTCGTAAGTAGCATTGAAATCGACAGGCAAACAAATCTCGCCATGCAACCATAATGGCAGGGTTGGTAGTGCTTTTCCTATATTGATTTCCTTTTGCCAAATATCAAGACTTGGCTGTCCGTTTCGCTCTATGGGTCGATAGGAAACAGCATACAGATCTGCATTCAATAATAAGGCATTGTCTCCAACTAAGCGCGTCAGCAATTCGTCGTGAAGGTTTGCTTTTCGTTCGGTGACGACATCAACAATTGCTAGTCCAATTCCTTGCCGCAAGTAGGTTTCGCATTTAGAAACAAAGGCATTTCGATGGGTGGCTCTATCTTTGTTGGCGGGGATAACTAATTCTATTGCACCTGCTATAATTGGGTCTGCTTCGGTGTTGAAAATGCCGATCTCTACGGTTTCAGTATTGGGTAGGAAAGGTATAGTTTGGTCGGGGATTGGTGATGTCCATTCGTTGTAGTTGGTGGGAAGTTGAATTGCGCTTTCGCCATTTGTTGGTTCTTCAAATGCGGCTACATCTATTTCGATGCCAAATTGTACGTTGGGTTCGGCAAAGTAGTTGGCTGGTAATTTTTGGTTTAATTCGGAGGCGATGTAGGTTGCCCAAGCGTTGTGGAAGGCGTGCCAGTGACGGCGGATGCTTAAGGGTGGGTGAAAATGATCTAGGAGTACCATATTTTTATAAGTTGGGTGTAAATATATTTGGCGGGCGAGACGCCCACCCCACAAGAAAGAGTTTTTATTGGGTTTGTAGTTAGCGCTTACTATGAGTCAATTATAGGTTAGGATGGGGTTAGGTTGAGGAGTGGAATTTATGAGTCAGGATGAGGAAATTTTACGGAATCTGTATAACAATTTTGACCCATTTCGCCCTTTACCGGCAGGCGATCCGCTTTATGTAGACTGTCGGGAAGTGCGGGGGGATGGGGATATTTTGGTGGAATTGGGGAAGAATATTCGCCGCACTAATCGGATTACTTGTCAGCTTTATTCTGGGCATCGCGGAGCGGGAAAATCTACTGAGTTATTACGATTAAAGCAGTATTTAGAAGAACAAAAGTTTTTTGTGGTTTATTTTGCGGCGGACGAACAGGATGTGAATCCGCAGGATACTCAATATACTGATATTTTGTTGGCTTGTACGCGCCATTTACTGGAAGATTTAAAAGATAGCGCCAATCCTAGTCCGGTGTTGAATTGGTTGAAAAGTCGCTGGGTGGAGTTGAAAGATTTAGCTTTAACTGAAATTAGTTTTGAAAGTTTGAGTGTGGAAAGTCAGATTTCTCAATTTGCGAAGCTGACGGCTAATTTAAGAGCGGTGCCAACGCTGCGCCAACAAATTCGCAATCAAGTTAATCCCCATACTGAAACTTTAATTAAAGCTTTAAATCAATTTATTAATGATGCGAAAAATCAACTACCCCAAGGATGTACTCAGCTGGCGGTAATTGCGGATAATTTAGACCGTATTGTGCTGTCAATTCAAGATGGCGGACGCAGCAATCACGATGAAATTTTTATCGACCGCAGCGAACAATTACAAGCGTTGGATTGCCATCTGATTTATACTTTACCGATCTCTATGCCTTACTCTAGCCGCGCTGTGGAACTGAGAAATATCTATGATGATATGCAAGTATTGCCGATGATTATGGTGCAGCAAAAATCGGGGGATATTTATCAACCGGGGATGGATAAAATTACCGAAATTATCGAGAAGCGGGTGCGTCAATGCGTGCCGAATCGTGCCGTTGATGGCGAAGTATTTGATAGCAAAGCAACCATAGAGCGATTGTGCTTGATGAGTGGGGGTCACGTGCGGAATTTGCTATTATTAATTCAAGATGCGATTAGCCGCACGGAAACTTTACCGATTTCGGCGAAAGCGGTGCAAAGATCGATTACGGAAGCGCGGGATGCCTATCGCCGCACGGTGGAAAATTACCAATGGGAAATTTTGGCACAGGTGGCAAAGACGAAGCGCATCCGCAATGAAGATGATTGTCGGAATTTGTTGTTTAATCGCTGTCTTTTGGAATATCGCTATTTTGATGATGAGGGGGAAATTCAATGTTGGTGTGACGTTCACCCGTTGATTAAAGGGATTCAGGAATTTAAAGAAGCTGTCGCAAATATGCAGCCATGAAACCAGATTTAACCGAGTGGGATGAAGATATACCCACCGATCCAGAGTTAGAATATCGTGCTTTGGTTCGCGCTCTCAAGCGGACTAAAGGGTTTGGTTTGTTATTTGTAGAGTGTTCGCCTGCGGTGGGGGAAGAGTTGATTGAGAAAGTGAAACAGGATGTTTCGCAGAAAAAGGTTGAGGTGTTGCGATTAGAGAAACCGATTGATAATTTATACGAACTGGTGGCGAATCTGCCGCAGCGAGATGAGATTAATGTTTTGTTTATTAGCGGGATAGAAGAGTCTTTATATGAATATGAAGGGTTTAAAAGAGAAATTGGCTGGAGCAGTAAAGAAATTTACGCTTACAGTTGGAAAGGCGTGCCGCATATTTTAATGCACTTAAATCAACAGCGAGAAAGGTTTCGCGATAATTTTAATATCTGCTTTGTTTTCTTGTTGCGGCGATTTGCGATTAATTATTTTATCCAACGCGCTCCCGATTTTTTTGATTGGCGTTCTGGTTTGTTTAAGTTTCCCAGCAAGCAAGAGTTGGTGGCGCAAGCATCTGAGCGGCTGATTTTAGAGGGAGATTATGAAAAATACTTAGCTCTAACTCCGAAAGAAAGGTGTGAAAAAATTCTAGAAATTCAAGAACTGCTAACAGAAGAACATCAGACACCCGATTATAAAGCTAAATTACTATTTAAACGGGGAAATCTGCTTTGCGCGGCAAAAGAATATGAAGTTGCGATCGCCGCTTACGATGAAGCTTTGAAAATTAAACCAGATGATAATGAAGCCTGGAACAACCGGGGGATTGCGCTGGGTAATTTAGGACGATTTGAGGAAGCGATCGCCGCTTACGACCAAGCTGTGAAAATTAAACCAGACTATCATCAAGCCTGGTACAACCGGGGGAATGCGCTGAGGAATTTAGGCAGATTTGAGGAAGCGATCGCCGCTTACGATGAAGCTTTGAAATTTAAACCAGATGATGATGCAACCTGGAACAACCGGGGGATTGCGCTGGGTAATTTAGGACGATTAGAGGAAGCGATCGCCTCTTTCGACCAAGCTGTGAAAATTAAACCAGATGATAATGAAGCCTGGTACAACCGGGGGATTGCGCTGGGTAATTTAGGACGATTAGAGGAAGCGATCGCCGCTTACGACCAAGCTGTGAAATTTAAACCAGATAAGCATGAAGCCTGGTACAACCGGGGGATTGCGCTGGGGAATTTAGGACGATTTGAGGAAGAGATCGCCGCTTACGACCAAGCTGTGAAAATTAAACCAGACTATCATCAAGCCTGGTACAACCGGGGGAATGCGCTGAGGAATTTAGGACGATTTGAGGAAGCGATCGCCTCTTACGACCAAGCTTTGAAAATTAAACCAGATGATGATGCAGCCTGGAACAACCGGGGGATTGCGCTGGGGAATTTAGGACGATTAGAGGAAGCGATCGCCTCTTACGACCAAGCTGTGAAAATTAAACCAGATCTTCATGAAGCCTGGAACAACCGGGGGAATGCGCTGGATGATTTAGGACGATTTGAGGAAGCGATCGCCGCTTACGATGAAGCTTTGAAAATTAAACCAGATAAGCATGTAGCCTGGAACAACCGGGGGATTGCGCTGGGTAATTTAGGACGATTTGAGGAAGCGATCGCCGCTTACGACCAAGCTTTGAAAATTAAACCAGACTTTAATCAAGCCTGGTACAACCGGGGGGTTGCGCTGGGTAATTTAGGACGATTTGAGGAAGCGATCGCCGCTTACGACGCCGCTTTGAAAATTAAACCAGATAAGTATGAAGCCTGGTACAACAAAGCTTGCTGTTATGCCTTACAAGGAAATATCGAGCTGGCAATTGAAAATCTGAAACAGGCTATTAATCTCAATCCTGAAAAATGTCCGAAAATCGCAAAAAATGACTCAGATTTTGACAATATTCGAGAAGACGAACGGTTTCAGGCGTTGATTCAAGTCCGTCCGATGGAATCACTGACTGGAGAATGACAAGCGATGAGGAAGGGTAAAATTTTCTTGGTTTATTTTTGATCGCATTACAATAAAGAGATATCTAAAAATCCACCAAATTAAGGGAGGCCAAACAGATGACAGAAACCATTAACCTTGAACAAGCGGTCTTAGATAATTTGCGAGTACTCCCGAATGAGACACAGCAGTTAGTCTTAGATTTTGTCGAATTTTTAGTGCAAAAAACAGTCAATAAAATTCAGCCAGCTAGTGAAGTTTCAAATCAAAGTTTTGCATCAACGGTTGAAGAAAAAAAACTGCTATCCCTCCAAGAAATTGCTAAGCTACCTGTGGCAGAACGTCACAAGATTCTATCACCGTACATAGCCGCCACAACAGAAGATTTTTTGACCGATTCTGAATTAACAGATTTTTCTGTTTTGGATGGGGAAGACTGGGAGATTGAGCATGAGTAATCCCAGACGTGGTGAAATTTGGCTGGTGCAACTCGATCCAAGCAGAGGGCAAGAAATTCAAAAGACTCGCCCTGCTGTTGTAATTAGTTCCGATTTGTTTAGTTCTATCCCGATGCGGATTATTATTCCTGTGGCAACCTGGCAACCTAAATTTCAAAATCGCCCCTTTATGATTCCAATTCAAAGAACAGATGATAACGGTTTAGATTCAGATTCAGCAGGCAATGTTTTGCAAGTTCGTAGCGTGACAACTGAGAGGTTTGTCAGGTGTTTAGGACAGGTTTCATCAGCAGTTATGCAAGAATTACTAGCTGGGTTAATTATCTGCGTTGATTATGCCCCAGAAAGCGATACTTGATTGTCTCAGATTTTGCACTAAAGTTTATTTACCTGAGATTTTGCACCAGTGGCATCACCCGCCAGGGATTAAAATCCCTGGCTAATAGCTAAAGTCCTCTGAAGAGGACTAAACAATTCAGGACTTACGCAAATCACCTTTGTTTCTGTGAAAAATCGTTGGTTTGAAAACGAGAGATATGCATACCCTAGCTTGCGCGATCGCAGCAAGAAACAAAGGTGATAGGTTTGTCGTGCGTAACTCCTACAATTATTGACCCAGGATTTCATATCATGTCCGGTAGCATCGG
>DNGG01000157.1:5979-8708 GCA_003486675.1 Cyanobacteria bacterium UBA11372 | reverse complement strand
TAAGCTAGCGGACATCATATCAGTCCATTTTAATGGACTTTCGCTATTAGCCAGGGAATTAATTCCCTGGCGGGTTAGTGGAAAGATGCAAGATTCAAATTTACCAAATTGCGATCGCTTGGTCAGCATCTTGACATCTTTAGCCGCCAGCTTTTTCTACAGTCCTTTGCAATCGCACAACCGATCCTTCGATTTCATCGCGGTACATTTCTGATTGAGATATGTACATATCGAACAACAGGTAAAGGTGACGAATGGACAATTTGTGGATCGAATCATCCTCAACTAGAAAGTTGGAACAGGTACTGACTAGCTGGTTCAATTCTTGCAGGGTTTGCAGGCATTCCACAATGTATGCCAGATCGTCAGAAAAGCTTTGGAGAGTACTAGCACTTTCCAAAGGTAAATTTTCGCGATCGCCAGACCGCGATTCATCAGAATTAGATACCATATACAATGCCGCTCCTATACGGCTCCTACGTTAGGGGTTGGAAGTCGTCGTGATGTGGTGTTGGTTGCACCGCATCCGGCGCCTTATTGGTTTGGCAGTCATTATACCATCAAACTTACCAATATCAGCATCTAGCTGCATAAGTCCCATTGCGCCAGAGGTAGTAATAAATAGGAGAAGGAAGTTAAGAAAGCTAGATTCTCCAGCAAGGTGGTGTTCAAGATGTGCTGCTACAACAAAAAAGGTTCTCCACTTATCAAGATTGTCTACGCCAAGGTCAACAATGAGGGGAAAGAAGAGTTAGTTGCACTCAAACTTTATGCCGATGGTTCGGTCGAACGCAATGATTAATATCAAACCCTGTTGCATTGGAATGATTGGCTTTTTTGCTAATTGCTAATGGCTAATTGCTAATTGCTAATTGACACTACGTGCAGTGGTTCTGATGCAACTAGAAACGATATTAAGGGATGCAGATAAACTACGGAATTTAGCTATGAAAATGCTTTAGAAACCGGGTTTTTTAGAGAAACCGGGTTCGGCAATCAAAGTTCACCCAATAGAATGACCGATTGGAGGATGACAAGGGTAAGCTCGAAACTATACCTTAATCGCAATAAGCAGCTCGGTAGCACCTATGCGCGCAAAAATCGGGGGATTCGATTTACCTATTGTGAGCAAAGCTGTTGGTTTGGTGCAACGGTTATTTCATCCTGCTGAGTCGGCAGACTATCAGGAATGGCGGCAGGGATTTATGCGCGATCGCTTGCACCTTTCCTTATGGATTATTATCCTTTATTTTTTCACCACTTCAGCCAACACGCTCTACGTATTTTTTATCAATTCTACCCAATTCAACAAAGATATCGTCAAACTCTATAAAGATCCAACTCTTCCCGATCGATTCAGAAGCGTTGTCACCATCCATAGCTTAATTTTTGTCATTTTATTAGTTAGTTTCCTGTTCTTGCAAAAAACCAAATGGGGAAAACGCAATTTAGGATTGCTTTTTCTGGCGATTTCTTGGTCGATGACACTAAGCGATCACATCGTCGCCACGTTTTTTAATATCCCATTACCTCCCAACTGGACTTTGGAGTTTTTAGGACAGGCTATTTTAATTCCCGTTTGTTGGCGTTTGCATTTGTTGTCTCAGTTAGTACCGATTGCTTACTATGCAATTGTTTATCCGCTTTTGGGAATCACTAAAATCGGCGAGCGATCGATTTACGATTCCTACACGTTTGGGATAATTATCAATCTATTTTGGGTTTGTCTGATCTGCGATTTGGCGGTGTATATGTACGAGAAACTGCAACGCGCTGAATTTGAATCGCGGCGGGGATTGCGAGTGTTTTTGCATTCGGTTTCCCACGATTTGCGAAGTCCCGTCATCGGTACTTCGATTGTTTTGCAAAGTCTGTTAAAGAAACCAGAGCAAAAATTGGTAGTCGATCGATCGGTGCTAGAACGATTATTGCAGGGAAGCGATCGCCAAATGAATTTAATCAATTCTTTACTCGAAGCTCATGCTACCGAGGTGCAAGGAATTACCCTCAATTGCGAACCACTCCATTTAGAAACTTTGGTAGAAGCTGTTCTGTCGGATTTAGAACCAGTTTTGAATAAAAATCAGGTAATTTTAAACAATCGAATCGGTGCCGATTTGCCTTTAATTAACGGCGATGCAACTCAATTGTGGCGCGTATTTACCAACTTAATTTCTAACGCCATCAAGCACAATCCGCATGGAATTACTTTGACGTTAGATGCAGAAAGTGATAACCATAAAATGATTCGTTGCACCGTTGCCGATAATGGGATTGGCATTTCGCGCGGACAATGCGATCGCTTATTTGAACTGTACGCGAAAGGCGATCGCGCTCGCTATATGCCCGGTTTAGGTTTAGGATTGTATTTATGCAAGCAAATTATTACCGCCCACGGTGGCAAAATTGGCGTCATTAGCAGTCCTAACGCCGGATCGACTTTCTGGTTTACACTACCATTGGCACTAAGCCTTGACGAATAGAATTCGCGGCTACACAAACAAAGTCCGCCTGCGCGGACTTTAAAACCCGCGTAGGCGGGTTTTGTTTGTATAGCCCCACCCTTTAGGGTGAGGGCAAAAAAAGAGTTGATTAAAGCAATTTTAATCGCCGGAAATACCAGATCATATCATGTCCGTTGAATTGCCCATAATAAAAAAACTGACCCCGTTGTTGCGTAGGGACACGGCATGATAGATATCTCGGACAAACAGATAACTTTGATCGTG
>DNGG01000157.1:2535-5739 GCA_003486675.1 Cyanobacteria bacterium UBA11372 | reverse complement strand
AATCTTAAGGACATGATATCAAGTATCAATTGGTTCAGTTGATTTTACAACGTGCATCCCAGCATTAGCAAAGCGTTGAAAAGCCGCATCCGCTTGTTCGCTAAAATCAATTATCCCAGGAACTACAACGGGCGATGTGCAATCTTCCAGGAGATAGATTTTTTGAGCAAGATTGGCATCTTTTGCCATAATTTCCGTCAGCAAGTCATCAATTGTCCAAGCAACGCAGTGACTCTTCGCCTGACCTGCAATAATTACCTTATCAAATTCCAGCAATTTTTGGATAAAAGATGCATTTTTCTGAGCAATAACACTCCCGTCGTAACTATCTAAAACTTCGGGACGCAGGACAGAGTAATTTTCAGTTAGGGGATTGTTACCTTTAAGTTCAAACAGCGTTTGACTGTTCCTAACTATGTTATGGAAAAATATCGCTTCTTCCACAGCAGAAACTAAAGCGTGACCAATCCCGCCCAACATAGAATGATAAGGCCAAACTGTTAAAGGATATTTGCCTTCATCGCTCAACTTTTGAACATAGTGCAAGGCATGTTTTTGCAGTGCATTGTAGTCGCCATTGGCAATGCTGTAGGCAATATCTGGATTAACTTTCCAAATGCCTTTTTGCACGTCATCTAAAGTAATGCTAGTTGTTGGTGCGGGATGTTCGCCAGCGTCGTTTACCCAAAATAGGGGATGGAAGATTTGCGCGGCGGTGTGGGTGTCCATTGTGGGTGCAATGGTTGTAATAACACCCAAGTTGCGATAGATAAATTCGCACAGTCGCACGTTGTCATCAACCGCACCTGTACGCGATCGCCCGCCAACAAATAATTCAAATTCGGGAATGCAAAAGGTGTTCTGTACGTCAATTGCTAGTAAACAAATGCTGGTTTTATCTTTAGCTGCGGGTTGAATATTATGCTGTTTTGCCCAGGTTTTAGCTTCTGAAGCCAGCTTTTGGTAATTAACTCGCCAAACTTCTCCAACTTTACTAGAGTCAAAGTGAGATGGGATTGGTAGTCCTTTGATTGTTTGTGTTGTCATATGATGAAACCGCCAAGACGCCAATAACGCCAAGATTAGAAGTTAGTAGAGATTATTTCATCCATTATAGCTTGCCAAGCAAGAGATTTTAGGGCAGGCAAGATGCCTACCCCACAAGAAGAGATCTATTACCAATTACCAATTACCCATTACCAATTACCCATTACCCATTACCATTAAAACGATGAATTTGGCTGTTTCAAAAATTCTGCTTCTTCTGGCGTTGTTTCGCGACCTAAAATTTGATTGCGATGGGGAAAGCGTCCGAATCGTTCGATAATTTTTAGGTGTCGAATGGCGTAGTCAAGCGCGCCTTCACAATCAGGATATTCGTTTAACCCATTACATAACTCGACTGCTTGATTTTGGTCAGCAAGATTTTCGCTATGTTCAAAAGGTAGGTAAATAAACCATCGCTGAACGGGTAATAATTCGCGGTCAAAACCACAATCTACGGCGTGCTTTGCTACTGAGAGTGCTTGGGAGTCGGTGGCGAATGCTTTCGCTGTGCCGCGAAACATGTTTCTAGAAAATTGATCTAGCAAAATAATCAACGCTAGACAACTTTGGGGTGAATTTTTCCATTCTTCCAGTTTGCCTGATGCGGCTAATTCGTAATCGGTTTGAAAATGCGATCGCACTGCGATATCGAATTCTGGATCTGACGCGAACCAAAACTGGCGAGGTTTGCCGTAGCTAGACTCGTCGGGGTGACCAAACCAAAAATTTAGGATTTCTTGAAATTGTGACATACTGCCCGCCTCCACCTGAATCGTTACAAAAAAGTTGCCTTCGCCCTCAGTGCGTATAAACACTAAAACTTTATCTTAAATTTGTATTATTTGAAACAATATATTTATTAAAAAATGTTAACCTTTCCCTCGAGCTAACTAGAACACAAATCTGTACTTGTATAAATTATATTCAGACATTTTACTTTATGTTTTTTGGATGAAGATTGCGCGGAAGTACTTGCTATTCACGAGCAAAACAGATAATTATTAGTTTACAATAAACCATAACTAAAACTTTGTCTATATCGGGAGTTTTTTGTGAAAAATATCAAAGCTTTATCAATAGTTTTCACAAGTGCATCTTTGCTGTTGTTGAGTCCAAACAACAAAGCGGGTGCTGCAACATTTAATCCTGCTCCTATATTTGAAGATGTTGCGAGCTACACTACTACTATTTCTGCAAATAACGATATAGCTGATATTTACTTTCCCAACCCACCTAACCTACAAACTGGTAATTACTCATTTCCTGTTGCTTTGTTGTTGCAAGGCTTTAATGTAGATAAATCAGATTACTCTAATTTTGCTAGCATCGTAGCTCGCTACGGATTCGTGGTAGTTGTCCCCAACAGCTTCAGGACTTTGCCACCGCCTTTACAACCAATATTTGGAAATACAGCGCTATTCCCTCAAACATCACAAATTGACGCTGTTATGGCACAAATAAAGATAGAAAACTCGAATCCAGTTTCACCTGTTGCGGGCATTGTCAATACAGAAAAACTAGGCTTGCTCGGTCATTCCGCCGGAGGCGCTGTGGGGCTATCTGCTATTGCAAATATCTGTGTTCCTTTGATATGTGACGGTTCATTTAGTAGACCGAAGGAACTGGTCGCAGGTGCGTTTTTTGGTGCAAATTTACGCAACCAACTTACTCAAGAATTTATCCCGATCAATAATTCTGGAATTCCCACTGCTCTGTTGCAGGGAAATCTCGATAGCATTGGTCTTCCTGTTAGAGCGCAAATAACTTACGATAATATTCAAACCCCTCCCAAAGCGTTGGTTACTATTCTAGGTGCTAACCATTATGGGATTACCAATAGCAACAATCCTCCAGGTCCAGTACCTGACAGCAACGCTCCCACCATTGCACAAGATGTAGCAGTAGAAACTGTAGCTCGTTGGAGCGGCTTGTTTTTACGCGCGAGTATTCTTGATGACAAAAACGCTTTTAATTACTTCTATTCTACAGGTGATACAACTGACCCGAATGTAACTGTAGTTAGCGTTGCAAAACCTGTTCCAGAACCAGCAAATGAACTGGGTTTGCTAGTGCTAGGTGTTGGCGGTGCAGTGACTTTGAAGATTCACAAATACAGGCGCAATCAGAGTAGAAGTACACAAGGGGCGGGGCGGGTTT
>DNGG01000157.1:2096-2276 GCA_003486675.1 Cyanobacteria bacterium UBA11372 | reverse complement strand
GGTAAAACCCGCCCCTACGATCTCTATATCAGGACTTACGCAACGCCTCTAGATGTAGGGGCAACCACGGGGGGATTGCCCCTACAAAACACTATTTATGGACGAGCTGCGTCAGTCCTGTATATGTTTTCTTTCTCGTTTTCTCGTTCCCAGGTTCAACCTGGGAACGAGATCCGGGAG
>DNGG01000157.1:0-1887 GCA_003486675.1 Cyanobacteria bacterium UBA11372 | reverse complement strand
GTTCAACCTGGGAACGAGATCCGGGAGGTTCTACCTCCCGTAGTCCAAAATGTGAGGTTATTAATTATCAAGTAAGATTAATCCGCTAACCCACCCTACTGGTATTTTTCCAACAATTGCGGGATGTAATCGTAACCATCTACGCCAATTACAGCAATGATTTGAGGTCGATATTTTTGCAGGATATTTCGGAATCCTTCATTGCCAACTTGTCCGCGCAAGATGGTTACCAATCCGGCTGTTTGTCGCCATTGGGGTGAGTTGATTTGCTCTAATAAATACATTCCCAAACAGCCAATGTAGATAGCTTTTTCGGTTTGTTGTAAGCTGTAATTTGCTTCGGCTAAGTAACTTAAATTCAGCCCTTGGAGATACAAATCTCCCGATTTTTGCGCCGCTTCAAACCCTGATTGCAGATAGTTAATTGCGACTTGCGGCTGAGATAAAACAATGTGGGCAATGCCGAGACTGCTGCAACAAAGTGCCTTACTTTGTTGCAAGGCAAAACCGGCACCGTAGTTATCGCCCAATCGTTCGGATAATTGCAATCCTTGTTGCAGATAATTAATCGCGCTTTCGTAAACTTCTGCTTCGGCGCGTTCTAATTGTTGGGCTTGAATAACTTCGCTGTAACCTAAATTTGCGAGGGCGTTGGCTTCTCCTAAGCGATCGCCACTCTGACGGCTTAAGATTAAGGCGCGTTGGCTGTAGTTGATGGCTTCGGGATAGTTCTTTTGCGCTACGTGGATGCGGCTGATGTGGTTGAGGTTGGCAATTTCGCACGTGCGATCGCGCAGCGTGCCGTCAGGCGTATCGCTCTCCCTCCGCGCAATCTCCAACGCCTGTTCGTGAAACGATATCGCCTCTTTATATCGCCCTACTGTTCCCATCGAATATCCCAGCAACGTCAGAATTCTTGCTTTCTCTTGAGTGCCTTCAACTCGTCGCAGTGGTTCGTCTAAATAATCCAATGTGGAACGCAACGCACTACCGCTGAAAGAAGCAAAAATCCCGCCGTAGAGGGGAAAGTAATTGCGCTGAGAAAAGTTTCGCAAGATTTGCAGCGTTACTTGAAAGCAGCCGTTGGCGAATTGATTGTTAGAACTCGAACTGAAACCGCTGGCTAATTGCGACCAAATAAACGCAAAAGTTAAATAAGTGGAAATCGACAACTTTTCCGTAATTTTGGAGTCGTAAACTAATTGATCGAACCAATTTACCAATCCCCGCTGCAAGCATTGTAAAATTACTGCTAATTCTACAAATCCGCTCAGTTCTGGATGTTGTTTTTCTGCCAGTTCGCCCACGGATTGATTCAGTGCTAAAGTTTGAAACAATGCTTTCGGAAATGGACTGTTAACTTGATTTGCCCATAACCCCCAAGGGCCGCTTTGTTCTGGTGCGCCTTCAAATCCGATGCTGCGATTTTGATCGTACATCCAACTAACTAAATGTTCTTGCAATTTCTGCCATGATTTTAGACCTTCCATCAGACCAAAAGATAGCCGTTGCAAATCTTGTTTTGCTTGAGGATCGGATTCGGATTGTTTTTGTAATGCTTTGGCTAATTGTTGAATTTGGTCTAAATTTAACGGTTGAGCTTGATTGGGATCGATCGCGTGCAAAAGGTTGGCAAGTTGTTGGTTAGATTCGGCGTTAGCGATCGCATTCGTCGCCGCTACAATCGCCGCAGATACCCGATTATCAACTTGATACCGGGAAAGTTCGGCCTCAATCGTTTTCATCGCCCGCAAGCTGCGACTGGCTTTTGCTTGCTTGAGTTCATCGCTGGGTTTGTCTATCTCAGATTGTGCCGCCGCCATGCGATCGCTCAAACACCGCTCAAAAATTTCCCCCTCCCCTACCGCAATCTCTTTCGCCAGCATT
>DNGG01000433.1:2844-2999 GCA_003486675.1 Cyanobacteria bacterium UBA11372 | reverse complement strand
TATCCCTCATTGTACGGGTCAAGGGATGCCAATTTTTACACCCGGTTGAAAAATTTATGGTTTCCATAGAGAAGAGGGGACTCTTGCGCGACAATCCTATCACCAAAGTTTCTGCGTAGATCTCTGGTTGCCCAACCAACGATTTTTCATAGAAA
>DNGG01000433.1:0-2520 GCA_003486675.1 Cyanobacteria bacterium UBA11372 | reverse complement strand
CACGGCGGGGGAAATATTCTTTCCCAGGGAAGGTTTTATGCTTGCCGTGCCCGTAACCGGGTTGGCAGTGTAGGGGCACAGCGGGCGAAATATTCTGCTCAAGGGAACATTTTATGCGCTGTGCTACTACTTGTTGGCGTCGTCTTGTTGATGTTGCCCTGCCCGTAACCGCTGAGAAATTCATTCTACAGTTCGCTTGATTTTGCCAATTTCTGTTACCCAACGGCGGCGACTGGCATGTTCTAAATTTACAATGTCTTCTAAAGACCAGTGGAAGTGAAAGGCAATGCAGGCTACCTCCTCATAGATTTGGTCTAAGGGGTAGCCTGTGACTCCCCCGATAGTTCTAACTCCACGTTAAAGTTGCTGTTGCATTGAGGACATTTAACCCGCATCGTGGCGCTGCCCTGTTGGTTAATTTGATTGTAAAATGTCCGCAAGTACGCTAAATCCTGGGTGAAAAGATTCTCTAATAAATCGGGGGTAACTGAAGATAGTTCGCCCAAATTGGTAATCACTCGCGCCAGCATGACTAAAACGCTATAGGCTGGATTGTCTCGAACTCGCGGCTCTTTTTGCAGCCAAATTTCATCTTTAGCTGTTGCGAGGCGCATCATTCCCTGGCGGTGAATTTTTCCTTGCTCATCGACTAAACCTCTCGGCAGGATAAATTTAAATTCTGTCTCTAGTTCATTGGTCATGGTTGTTTAAATTTGGCTCTTGAATTTTTCAATTAATAAGTCTCGTTGTTGTTGAGCTAGGGCGTAATTGGGATTGACGTTTAAAGCGGCTTCAAAGGCTTCGAGTGCTTTTTGGTTTTCGCCCAGTCCTAATAGCGCTAAGCCTTTCCCAGTCAAGACGTAAAAATTATTGGGGCTGATTTGCTCTGCTTGTTCGTAAGCTGCCAATGCTTCTTCATACTGTTTTAAATCGACTAATACGACGCCTTTATTATACCAAGCTTCTAAGGATTTAGGATTGAGTTGAATTGCTTGATCGTTAGATTTTAATGCATTTTGGTAATCGGTTAAATTCCAGAGGGCTACGCTGCGGTTGGCTAAGAGATCGGCACAGAAGTTTTTGGCGGATTTCAGGATGTTTTCGTATTCTTTTAAGCTCCAAATGCCAAGATTTTGGCTGTTATATAAAATTTCGGCACAGGTGAGGTTTTCCTGAAAGTTGATATCGTTGTTTAAGGCTTTTTCATAAGCTTTGAGAGCTTCTCTGTACTGTTTGATTTGGCTGAGTATCCGGCCTTGATTGAACCAGGCTTGACTGTATTTAGGATTGAGTTCAACGGCTTTTTGCAGGGCGTCTTGGGCGTCGTCGTATTTTTGTAAGTGCCAGAGGCTGACGCCTTTGTTGTTCCAAGCTTCGGCGAAGTTAATATTAATATTGAGAGCGCGTTCGGCGTCAGCGATCGCATCAGTATATTGTCCCAATCCGATTAAGGCGCTGCTGCGTTGATTCCAAGCATAGGCGGGATTTTTATCGCCCCAGTTTCCATCACCTGCTATGGCATTTTCACAGGCAGTCAGGGCTTCTTTGTAATTTCCGATTCGGTTAAGTGTGGCGCAGCGGTTGACTTGCGCTAAACTCGATTTAGGATTAATTTGAATCGCTTTATTATAAGAATTGAGTGCTTTTTCATCCTGGCCTAATTTTTCCAACAGAATTGCTTGGTTTGTCCAAGTTGTAGCATCGTTGGGATTGACTGCTAAAGCTTGTTCGTAAGATGCGATCGCTTCCAATATTTGTCCCGCTTTCTGTTCTGCTGTGGCTCTGGCAATCAAAGCCGTTGCTGGAACTGCATCTTGCGCTTGATTGCAAGCGGCTATCGCTTCATCATACCTGCCCAAATCTGATAGAGTTCCACACCTTTCCAGGATGGCTAAAGAATTATCTGGATTGATGGTTAAAGCGCGGTCAAAAGCAGCGAGTGCTTCTTCATTTTGGCCTAATTTTTTTAACGCTAAACCTCTATTATACCATGCCAGAGCGGGGGAAGAATTGCCCCAATTGCCATTAACTTTGAGAGCTTGTTCTAGGGATGCGATCGCGTCATCATATTGACCCAATTCATAGAGTGCTGCGCCTCGTTGCGTCCAAGCGAGAGAATTTTTAGCATCAAAGCGCAATAAATAATCGTAAGAGGCAACGGCTTCGGCGTATCGTTTCAGTTGAAATAGCACGTTGCTGCGACTTGACCAAAGTTGGGGATTTCTGCTTTTTGGTCTAAGGGTAATGGCTCTCTCGCAAGCCGCCAAAGCTTCATTATAATTTTGTTGGCTTTCCAACACCCGACATTGATTTGCCCAAAAATTAAAGTCTTTGATCTCAAATTGCGGCGTTGGGGCTTGCGCCAGTTGATTGCTAATGGTTTTATTTTGATGGTTGGTTGCTGCTAGAACGGTGGAGTTGACAAAAATACTGAGAATGGCAGCAGATATTTTAAGGAATTTAAAAATTTGTTTCATATTGATACAGTTCAGAGGGGGTAGGGTGTGGGGTGTGGGGTGT
>DNGG01000256.1 GCA_003486675.1 Cyanobacteria bacterium UBA11372 | reverse complement strand
TTTAAGAGGCGGAGCCTCTATTACTCGTTCCCAGGCTGAGCCTGGGAACGAATATCTAGGAGGGTCTGCCTCCATGCAATTAAGAAGTTACTAGGGGTGAGAGTAGTTGTTGAGGTGCGATCGCATTTTTTAATTCGCGACAAAGTTTGCCTATTTCTTGCAGTCCTTGTTCGGGGGTGTTTTGTGATAATTGTTTGACGAAGGCGCTACCGACGATGACTGCATCTGCACCCCAGTCTTTTACTTGACTCGCGTGTTGGGGTTGAGAAATGCCAAAACCGACGCCAATGGGTTTGTTGGTGGTTTGTCGCATTTCTTGCAGTATGTCTTTTACTCTTGTTTGGAGTTGCGATCGCATTCCGGTGACTCCGGTGACGCTGACTAGGTAAATAAAGCCAGAGGATAAGCGCGCGATCGCTTGAATTCGTTCTTTTGAACTTGTAGGTGCTACGAGTAATATGACTTCAATTCCCAGCTCGGCAGCGTTTTTTAACAGTTCTCCTGCTTCTTCTACTGGTAAGTCAGGTACTACTAAACCCTTGATTCCAGCAATGGCAATTCTGGCTAAAAATTGCTTGATGCCTTGATTCAATATAGGGTTGTAATAAGTAAATAAAATTAGCGGGGATTTCAAGTTTGGGCTAACAGTTTGAACGACTTCTAAAACCTGTTCTAACCTAGTTCCCCGTTGCAAAGCTTTTGTCGCTGCTGCTTGAATTACGGGGCCATCTGCGAGGGGATCTGAATAGGGAACGCCCAATTCAATTATATCGGCACCATTCGCATCTAAAATGCGTAAAGCTTCTGCGGTTGTTTCCAAGTCAGGATCGCCAGCAGTAATGAAGGGAATTAAGGCACACTGACGCTTAGCGCGTAAAGATTCAAAGCACTTAGAGATAGTATTCATCTGGATGGTAATGGGTAATGGGTAATTGGTGAAAAAAGAGTTTCTCTTCTCTCTTTCTTCTTCCTTGGCGTTCTTGGCGTCTACCCTACGGGAAGCCGCTAGCGCGTCTATGGCGGTTCAATAATATAAATATTTACACCAAGCCAAAGGATTAGCTATCACAAAATACAACAATCTTGCCCCGCACGCCTTCGCCGCCTTGCTCTAATTTTTTATGAGCTTCTGCAATTTGATTCAGTGGAAAACTCATGCCGATAACTGGCTTAATTTGACCGCGTTCTATGAGGATTCTCAAAGCATCAAGTTTAGCGCGGGTGCGGTCTAAATGGACAAAATGAATCGTGATATTTTTGCCAATGGCTAAATTCAAATCTCCTGCTACCCCGGTTACGGTGACAGCTTGACCATTCTGTTTAATTACCATCAAGCTGCGAGCTAAAATTTCACCGCCAACGGTAGTTAAACAAACGTCAACGCCTTCACCATTTGTTTCATTCAGAATGATGTCAGAAAAGTTCTCGTTGCGGTAGTCAATTGCTCTATCTGCACCGATGGATTTTACTAGGTCGATGTCATAGCTGCCGCAGGTTGTATAAACATAAGTTCCTGCTGCTTTTGCTATTTGAATTGCGAAGGAACCAACCCCGCCTGCACCGCCGTGAATTAACACTGTTTGACCAATTTTAATATTGGCTCGGTCGATCAGTGCAGCCCAAGCTGTACCGCCTGCTACGGGTACGCTTGCTGCTTCTTGATGGGATAAGTTTGCCGGTTTTTTAGCAACAATTGATTCGTCGGCTGCATGATATTCAGCGTTGGCACCGTTGCCTTCTAAAAGGGGTATGGCATAGTAAACTTCATCCCCTACTTTAAAGTCTTTTACGCTTTCACCGATGGCCTCAACAACTCCGGAAACGTCATAGCCGAGAATAGCAGGCAACTTGACTCTTGGCCCAAATATTCCTTGACGCACCCCACAGTCGGCGGGGTTAATTGAGGTGGCATAAACCTTGACTAAAATTTCGTTTTTAGCGGGTATTGGTTTATCGACCTCGCTTTCTGCAAAAACTTCTGGGCCTCCGAAGGCTGTGATGACCATCGCTTTCATGCAAAGACCTGGGTATTTAATAAATTGGTTACAGCTTGTTCTAGGTTGGTTTGTTTGACTAAGGACTCGCCAATTAGAACAGATCTTGCGCCCCATTCTGCTACGAATGCTAGGTCAACGGGTGTATACAACCCAGATTCGCTGACAACTGTAATGCCCAAATCTTGGCATTGCGATCGCCTAGCTTCCATCAGTCTTTGGGTAGTTTTTAAATCCATCGTAAAATTGACCAAATTCCGGTTATTAATTCCCACTAATTGCAAGTTGGGCAGGGTCAAAACTCGGTCGAATTCATCCAAGCTATGCACTTCTACTAAAGCAGTCATGCCCAATTCGCGGATAATTTGGGAAAATTCTAACAGTTCTCCATAGGAGAGGATACCGGCAATTAGTAACACTGCATCTGCGCCTGCTGCTCGTGCTAAATAAATTTGGTAGGGGTCGATAATAAATTCTTTGCACAGCAGTGGAACGGATACTTTTTGCCGAATTGCTCGCAGATTTTCAAAACTACCTTGGAAGAACTTTCGATCGGTTAGGACGGAGATACAAGCAGCGCCGCCTCGTTCGTAGGATTGCGCGATCGCAACGGGGTCAAAGTCGGCTCGAATCACTCCTTTACTAGGCGACGCTTTTTTGACTTCTGCGATTAAGCTAGGTTGGCTGGGACTTTGCTGCAAAGCTTTTAAGAAGTTGCGCGGTAAAGGCGGATCGGCTACTTGAAATTGCATTTCTGAAGCAGGCATTATTGTTTGCATCTGCGCGATTTCTTGTTGTTTGTGCAGCACAATTTCTTCAAGAATGTGGTGCGGTTTTGGGCGAGAGTACAGCATAGTCACCGTTTGGGTTTGTATATTCAAAAGTGCTTCGATCTTCTGACATAAAATTGGCAGATTTGGCGTAGGTGCGGATGACGTTGTTAATCATCGCTAACCCCACTTCTCCTGCTAAAGTCATGATTGATTCGGGGTGAAATTGCACGGCAACTATTGGCAGGGTTTTATGCTCAATGCCCATAATCACATTATCGTGGGAAATTGCCGTTACTGTTAATTCTTCCGGTAGATGTTCGGGCAGGGCATACAATGAATGGTATCTGCCAACTTCAAACGATGGCGGTAAACCTGCAAACATTGGCGACTCTGGATCTTTGATGAAAATGCGCGATGATTTACCGTGTTGCGGGTAACTCAGAACGCCTAATTTACCACCAAAAGCTTCTACAGTTCCTTGCAAGCCCAAGCAAACTCCAAAAATAGGAATTTGACGATTTATGCAGGCGCGGACTGTTTCTGGAACACCAAAATCGTTGGGTCTGCCGGGACCTGGAGATAAGACAACTAAATCGGGTTTTTCCAGATCGAAAATCGATTCAGGAAAGCCGTGTCGCAGGGTTGTAACAATCGCACCTGTTTGGCGAATATAGTTAGCTAAGGTATGAACAAATGAGTCTTCATAGTCAATTAATAAGACGCGCTTGTTGCGCCCTGGGGCAGCTTTTATCTTGTCATTTACCACGATGGGAGAAGTGGCAAAGCCTGGTTGTTGGGCGCGGTGAATGGTTTCAAACAAGGCGGCAGCTTTGGTTAAAGTTT
>DNGG01000286.1:5328-5515 GCA_003486675.1 Cyanobacteria bacterium UBA11372 | reverse complement strand
CCAGCAAAACCGCCTGCTCTGTGTGGAATCGTTGGGAGATTTTTAGATCGTCTTCCACAATCAGGACGTTGCTCAACCGATCCGCAAGCGCCTGCTTGAGGATGGCGAGATGACTCTCAAAACATCCCCTCGCCCCGATGCTGGGAAAATCCCCAGCGTCGTCCGGTCGGATGGCGGGAAATATTTC
>DNGG01000286.1:0-5121 GCA_003486675.1 Cyanobacteria bacterium UBA11372 | reverse complement strand
GGTCGGATGGCGGGAAATATTTCCACCTGATTTGGCTTCAAGGGCATTCCTGCCTTCTTTAGTTCCTGCACTATCATCCTGCATCTGTCTTTCCTGTAAGGCAGATTGATCGCGTATACGCGATCAAAAAAGTCTATCAGCTTCATGTTTGCCACCTCCTGATTGATGATTTTCCAGATTGCACCCTATGTCTTTGAGCTTGATGCTGGACTACAAAAATAGCGATCGCGTCGGTCAAATTCCTCAGCACTTAGGCAAAGAAACCCTGTTTCTGGCCTCGCCAGAGTGTCAGTCCTGTTCCGATCAAAATCAGGTAAATTTCTCCCATACTGAACTGACCGGAAAATTACTCTCCGGCTAGTTTTTATTACCCAAAAACCCACAACTTAGGCAAGGGCGATCGTAGAAACCCGGTTTCTGGGCGTCAGACCTGAAACCTATGGAATTAATCGAATTATTTGTGCCGCATTCAACCGGAATAGTAACTGTTAAATCCGCTTTTTAGCTGGTTTCCAAGTTCCACTCCTGCTGATGTAAATGCTACCCTGATATTAAGGCTAATAAACTGTTGCAGCTGATTCCTCTACCTGGTGGATGACTTAAAAAAGTTTTCGGGCTTATTTTCCAGCACAGTATGTATTAATCTCTTGAACTAATAATTGATCTTGCTTGTTCGCTTCTTTGAGAGATTGGAGGTAAGATTTAATCCCTTGACTGTCTTGTTTGGAGATCGCGATCGCAGTATGTCTAAATAATTGCCCCAGCTCGCCATACATCAATACAAAACTCCCTCGCAAACCTATTAGTTTTTCATCGTTTACTTCAACCATTTTAAGTTCAAGAACGATTTGGTCTAGTCCATCTGCTGCCCCGATCAAGTCTGCGGGCAACCCCGTCTTAGCACTTTGAGTCACTATGTCAGCTTTATTGATCGCCTCAGTCAGCTTGTTACACTGATATACTCTAGACGAAGTGCAACTGACGACTAGAAAACTGATAGCAACGGTAACGAATCGCCAGTTTTTGTCCATGTAATTCGCCTTTTTACCATCTTTTTATTTTTCCGGCTACCAGTCTAAGGCGGGACAGTCCCTGTGTCCAACTATCCTGTCTGAGATTGATAGCCATAGAATTACGGGCAACCACGGGGGGATTGTCCCCAGGAAACACTATATATAGAAAAGTCTGTGTCATTCCTCGGTATTTTTTCCCGTGACACCGCGATGCGGTGCTTGTCATCCTTCCCAAGTTGCAAGTTTCGCAACTTGCTGCGAACAATATAGATCGACGCGGGTATTATGCACTGGGGAACCTGGTTAAGTGAATATACTTACTTAAATAAAAAGTAGTTTCGCCTGCAATTCCCTATTTCTAGGGATAGAGCAGCTTTACGCAAACTTTATAAAAGGTGATTATAAGTGAAGATTTGAACAAAGTAGTGTCTGAAACACACGTTTATGCAATGGGAAGTATATATTGTCTTTAGTCTAAGTGGCTAAGTAGTTTTACGGTTGTTCCAGGGTCTACCCGTTATGATGCATTCAGCAATGTCACCAATAATTTTTGGTTCAACAGTAATTAATCCCGTTTCCCATTCGGTGCATCACCCCTCAACGCGCTCGATTTTCAAGCGTTTGCTGGACATCGCGGGCAGTATAGTAGGGTTGATCTTGCTGGGTATCGTTTTCGTGCCGATAGCGATCGCGATCAAGCTGGAGAGTCGCGGTCCAATTTTCTTCACTCAAGAGCGCCACGGACTGTATGGGTGTCCGTTTAAAATTCGCAAGTTCCGCTCGATGGTCGTTAATGCCGAGCAACTCAAGTCTCAGATTAAGAATGAAGCTAAGGGACTGATATTCAAGAATGAATTCGACCCCCGCGTTACCAGGGTAGGCAGTTTCTTACGTAAAACTAGCTTAGATGAACTGCCCCAGTTCTGGAACGTCCTGATGGGAGAAATGAGCTTGGTTGGTACGCGCCCACCCACATCCGATGAAGTCGCTCGCTACAATTCTTATCACTGGCAGCGGTTAAATGTTAAGCCCGGTATAACGGGTGTATGGCAGGTTAGCGGTCGTTCTGAAATTAAGGATTTTGAACAAATAGTAGCACTAGACCTAAATTACCAAAAGCTATGGAACCCTTTATACGATATCCAAATTGTTTTGAAGACGATTGGCGTAGTCTTTTGTAGAAAGGGTGCTTGCTAATTGCTAGCCTTTGTAAATAGGGTCGATGCTAATTTCTCCCAGTAGGGGGGTGAGTCACTCCCAGATTTTTTGAGGTCAACTCAGCACTGCCTGTCTGGCAAAATGGGCGGAACAGTTGAGCGTTGCCTTGGTTTCTTGAAGAGTCCATGTCGTTGTGCCTTTAGCGATCGCGCACAGATAGCGCCTCGTCGCATCACCCATTGTCACGTCGGTAAATTCGGCTCCATCAATTGTCGCACCCAGCAGGTTGGCCTCGCTCAAATTCGCCTCGCGCAAGTCAGCTTTACTCAAATTTGCCCATTTCAGGTTCGCCTTTTTTAAACTTGCCCGCGTCAAGTCTGCCCCCGTGAGATCTGCTTCCATCAAGTTAACGCCCCGCATCTGTGCTTCGCTTAAATTGCTGGCGCTGAGATTGGCTACTTGCAGTTGAGTACCGCTTAATTTGGCTTCGCTCAAGTTCGCACCGTTGAGATCGACGCCGTTGAGGTCAACCCCATTTAAATAAGCTTCTGATAAATTCACTCCATTTAAGAATGCTCCATACAGCGTTGCCCCGCTCAGTCTAGCACCGGACAAGTTCGCCCAATTCAGGTTAGCTCCGTTCAGGTTAGCGCCTCGAAGATTGATTCCTTGTAAATTCGCACCGCAGAGATTGCTTTTTTCCAGGTTAGCCGCGCGCAGATTCACCCCAGTCAGATTCGCACCGCTGAGTTTGGCTTTGGTTAAGTTTGACTTCACCATGAAAGCACCGCTGAGGTTGGCTTTGGTTAAATCTGCATCGGTTAGTTCACCTTCGCTCAGTTTAACAAAACTTAAATTTGCCCAGTTGAGAAACGCGCCGCTCAAATTTGACTTGGTGAGGAAAGTTCGGCTTAAATTAGCTCCTGTGAGATTGGCGCCGGAGAAATTCACCTCGATCAAGGTTATTCCACTCAAGTCTGCCCCTCGCAGATCTACACCGGCAAAATCTCTGTGTCCCATTTCGTAAAGTCTTAGCAGATAGCTAACTTGCATAATCCCAAGTCTCCAGTCCCTACTGTTTTACCCTTAAAAAATCTACCGAGTTGCAGTTGACCTATCCGGGTTGCGACGCGGTTTAAAATTTTTTGGTTCATCGGGCATGGGTCGTGAATCAGCATTTAACCTATTACCGATGACCCATCAGCGCTTGACCCATATGGATATTACTCTGGTTTGCCGCCAGTATGTTTTAAGAAAAAAATCAATTTGTCAAGTATTTTTAAGATTTATTTTAGAATTAACCGTATTTACACGGAAAAATCGTTTTTAAAGATGCTATGAGGTAGTTTTGGCTACTTTAAAAAGGTAGAGAATTGGATAAGTTGAGGGGTTGGCTGCTCTGTTGAGAGCCTGCATTGTTGCCCCAACAAAACCAAACTCTCTGATAAAAAACGTAATAAAACTGCAATTGTTGCTCCTAATTTATGCTAGATACCCTGGATCTGGAAGTGACCCTAGATAAAAGTACCTACGCAACGCAGATAGAAGCGTTAATGCGTCAGATGCGAAGTCTCCAACAAGCGTGTTGGGAAAAAAAACTGCCCGCGATCGTCGTGCTGGAAGGATGGGCGGCTGCGGGTAAAGGCTCTATAGTCAAGAAAATGGTCGCCTACATGGATCCGCGGGGGTTTGCCGTCCACCCGATTTGGCCTCCGAGTCCAGAGGAAATGAAATACCCCTTCTTGCGGCGATTTTGGGGGAAACTGCCACAAAGGGGCAGCATCGGGTTTTTTTACCACAGTTGGTACATCCATATTTTAGAAGACCGCTTGTTTGAGCGCGTACTACCAGAGGAAGTGCCGATGGTGATGCAGCAGATCAACGCCTTTGAGCGGCAGTTGGTGGATGATGGGGCAGCGATCGCTAAATTTTGGATTCATTTAAGTCATAAAGAATTAAAACGCCGCCTGAAAAAATATGCAGACGATCCGTTACAATCCTGGCGTGTGCGAAAAGAAGACTGGCAGCAACAAAAACATTACGACCAATATGTCAATCTAGCCGAAGAAATGCTGATCCACACCAGCACCGGACCCGCTCCTTGGACGTTGGTGGAAGGGAACTGCCCGCGCTGGACAAAAGTGAAAGTCCTCACCCAACTGGCAGCCACCCTCACCGAGTCACTCGACCGACTGCACTCGCGATCGCAACTGCCGTTATTGCCCCCGCAAGAACGCCTAACGCCAGCCGAACCAGACTACCTGGCTCAAGTGGATTTAACCGCCGCACTATCGCGGCAGGATTATAAACACCAGTTACGGAAAGAACAGGTGCTGTTGCGCCAACTCCAGCTCAACATCCACCAAGATCAAATCCCCGTATTGGTTTTGTTTGAAGGGTGGGACGCTGCCGGAAAAGGAGGTGCGATCAAACGACTCACCGACGTACTAGATCCCCGCAGTTATAAAGTCCATGCCTTTGCCGCACCCACCGATGAAGAAAAAGCGCATCACTATCTGTGGCGATTCTGGCGGCGATTACCGGCATCTGGCAGCATCGGCATTGTTGACCGCAGCTGGTACGGACGAGTATTAGTCGAGCGGATCGAAGGATTCGCCGCCGACACCGAATGGCGTCGCGCCTATCAGGAAATCAACGAGTTTGAAGCCCAACTCACAGGTGCCGGTTACGTTTTGGTCAAGTTCTGGCTGCACGTCAGTCCGGAAAAACAGTTAGAGCGATTTATGGAACGCCAAAACGACCCGTTTAAGCAATATAAACTCACCGAAGAAGATTGGCGCAATCGAGATAAATGGCCTTTATACTCGGTTGCCGTGAATCAAATGATACAGCGCACCAGCACGCCCACAGCACCTTGGACGCTAATACCCGCTAACGATAAGTACTACGCCCGTGTTAAGGTAATTCAGACGGTAATTCAGGCGATCGC
>DNGG01000031.1:1879-7325 GCA_003486675.1 Cyanobacteria bacterium UBA11372 | reverse complement strand
ATTACCCCGCCTTGGGAAGATGATGTAAAAAACGAGGATTTTTATACAAATTTGAAGGCTTGTCAAGAGCAAATCGCGCAGCAGATTGACCCTGGGTTAATGGTTTCCCTGCCTCCATCTAGCTTTCATCTCACTTTAGCCGATTTGATTTGGGACGATGCTTACCGTTACGCTATCAGCGAAAAGCCTGATTTTGAAACGCATCTGCGCCATACTATTGACCAGATCTTCCAGCAGTCCCAGCCAAAGGTGAGCGGTGGGAACCCGATTCGATGGCAGCTGTTGGGGCTGATCGTCATGCCCAGAGCCTTGGGAGTAAGTCTTGTGCCAGCGGATGAGCAATCTTACGATCGCATTGTAAAATTACGTCGGGATCTTTATCAAACTCCCGATTTAATCGCGTTGGGGATCGAACAGCAGTACGGCTTCACCGCTCACGTCACCCTTGGCTATTTTGGCGATATCCCGTCAAATCTCGATAGCGATCGCCTCAGCAATCTTTTTTCCGATTTGAACCTCCAATGGCTCGATAATCCCCAAGAAATCTCGATACACCGCGCCGAACTTCGCAAGTTTGACGATATGACTCGCTACTATCGCCAACCTGACTGGCCTGTATTAGAATTTTAGATTTTAGATTTTAGATTTTAGATTGGGGGAATTGGAGGCCAGAAACCCGGTTTCTTGGTTGATTTCGTAGAAACCGGGAATATGAGCGTTAGTCCAGATAATCTAAAATCCACTGCTCTAAAATCCACAGTTTCTATGAGTTCTCTTAACCACCCAATTCTGGAACAAAGTTTTGCCATCATCGACCAAGAAATCGGCGAACATAACTTTAGTCCAACTGAGTACGCGATTGTCCAGCGAGTAATTCACAGTACGGCTGACTTTGAGTTTAAGCACCTGATTCGCTTCAGTCCAGGAGCGATCGCCGCGGCGATCGCTGCCCTCCAGCAAGGCGTGCCTATTGTTACAGATGTGGGAATGGTGGAAAAGGGAATTGCCGGTATGGTCGCCAAAACCTTTAACAACCCCCTCATCTGTGCAGTTGAGCAAGCAGGCGTTGCTCTTGGGGGCAAAACTCGCACCGAAACCGGGTTACTAGAATGCTGGCAGAAATTCCCCCAAGGTATTTTTGTCTTCGGCAATGCGCCTACGGCTCTGCTGGCGCTGTGTACTGAGTTAAAAAACGCTTTTGTATCACCGGCGTTGGTAATTGGCGCACCCGTTGGCTTTGTTTCCGTGGTCGAGTCCAAAGCAGTCCTGGCTCAAACTCCAGTACCCCAAATTCGCGTTGAAGGGCGTAAAGGCGGTTCTCCGGTTGCATCTGCCATCCTTAATGCTTTAATAGTTCTGGCTTGGGAAAACGCTAATGGCTAATTGCTAATTGCAAGTTTGCTAATTGGGAAGCTCTTGAATAACGAGTTGGTAATAAAAGCTTTTTACTATTAGCCATTAGCCATTAGCTATTAGCCACGATCAAATTATGACGGTACATGTAGTTGGAATTGGCTTGGATGGCGCTGTTGGACTGACTGCGGAAGTGCGGCAGCTGGTATTGGAAGCGACGCTATTGGTGGGAAGCGATCGCCACCTGGAATATTTCCCCAATCACCCTGCCAGACGCATCGTTCTCAACGATTTTACGCCCGCGATTCGGGAAATTCGCCGCCGCATAGAAACCGGCTTCACCGGCACCATTGTAGTATTAGTCTCTGGCGATCCGCTGTTTTTTGGTTTGGGGCGTCTGCTGCTGTTGCAATTACCCCCAGAACAGTTGGTGTTTCATCCCCACGTCAGTTCGGTGCAATTGGCGTTTAACCGCATTAAGATACCTTGGCAAGATGCCCGATTTGTTAGCGCCCACGGACGTTCTCTTGATCAGTTGACGCAAACGCTACAGCAGGGTGCGGGCAAGATTGCCGTATTAACCGACGATACCCGCACTCCCAATGCGATCGCGCGCCTGCTAGAAGTTTTAGATCTATCCATCTACTACGATTTCTGGGTGTGCGAAAACTTGGGCGGTAGCGACGAGCGCGTGAGGTGTTTACCGATATCAGATGTATTAAATCAAACCTTTGCCCCGCTGAATGTGGTAGTTTTACTGAGTCGAGAGTCTCTGAGCGATAAAAACGAGGACATTTTGCCCCTACCAAATTTAGAATCTCTGCCGATGCTGGGGTTACCCGATGGTAGCTTTTTGAGTTTTAGCGATCGCCCAGGATTGATCACGAAGCGAGAAGTCCGCACCTTAGTCTTAGGAGAATTATCCCTTACAGGCTCCCAAACCATCTGGGATATTGGAGCCGGTACGGGATCGGTTTCGATTGAAATTGCCCGCTTATTTCCGACTTCGCGAATTTATGCCATAGAAAAAACCGCTGCCGGTACTGCCCTGATCGAGAAAAACTCTCAGCGTTTTCAAGTGAGAAATATTATTTCTATCCACGGAAGCGCCCCAGAAATTTTATACCGCTTACCCGCCCCCGACCGCATTTTTATTGGCGGTAGCGGCGGCAATTTGACTAAAATACTCAGTTTTTGTGGGGGTAACTTAACTGCTGATGGATCGATTGTACTAGCCTTAGCAACCGTAGAACATGTGAGCGAGGCGGTAAAATGGGCTAGCGATCGCAACTGGAATTACCACCTGTTGCAAGTCCAACTATCGAGATCCGTTTCTGTAGGACAGAAGACGCGCTTTTCCCCCCTAAATCCAGTCACAATCTTAACCGCCAAGCGCTTTTAGATTTTACTTTTTTCATAGTAAAATATTACCACTTCTTCCCTCTTCTTCCTTGGCGTTCTTGGCGTCTTGGCGGTTCAATAAAAATTTTCTCCCACCGAAGCGAGTAGATTTAATGCAAAATCGACAAAACCGCAGCGGTTGCCAACAAACACAAAATACCAGCTACACCGGCTAAAGGTTTCCCTGCCAAACCTGTTATCCAAACAGATGCCTTACCAGTGTATTTTATCAACCCAGCGGCATCAATACTAGCGAGTCCCCATATCCAACCTGCGTGCAGTCCCCAAGCTAAACCTAAATTACCGCGATCGCATACCCTTGCCAATACCAGTACCATTCCCATGAGCCACAATCCTGGTAGTTGGGGCAAGGTTTCTCCCACTTCCCAAACCAGATGTAGAACCGCAAAAATCAGACTGGAAATTGCTGCTGCCACCCAAAGCGTAGCTGTGGGTTTAACCAGCATCTCTGGGGTAACAGCAGAGGCTTCTTTAAACCCAACCCCCATTAGTTCGTTCAAAAGGAAGCCCCGAAAAATTAATTCCTCGGTGCCACCAATCCACAATCCCAGCACAAAAGTGGGCAACCAAACCGATTTCAGTTGCTGCCAGTTTGACTGCTGCCAACTAATCCAGCCCAGCGCCGATTCTATGCCAAATATTACCACCAAACTTAATACGGCTAAGCCGAACCCCAAGCCTAAAGAAACTAAAACAGCAGGAGTCCAGGGTAAGCCGTAAGTCGAAAAAGATCCGCCCGAAAAAGATCCGCCCTCTACCCCAGCAATTCCCCACCATAATAATAAAGGTGCTATTAGATAGAGGGAAGCCAATAAAGGCAGCTTTTGCGCTGCTGCCAATGGCTTTGGTGGGTGCCAATTAATAGCGATCCCAATTGCGATCGCGATGGGTAACCAGCACCCTACCCAGGCTATAAAAAAAGCTATTACCCGCCAAATTGGGTGCGCCTGGGTAAAAAACAACAAAAGCGAACTAGCTGCCTGGTCAAAGAAGTTCATCGTAACAGCAGCAACAGCTTTGATTTTGTTGACATCAAGCTTAGGCGAAACAGGCATCCCATAAGCCTCTCTAGCTTGCTGTCAGTCAATAGATTTGACACTCCCCCAGATAACTCAGGGGGATTCTTGGTTGCTCTTTCCCAGCTTGCCGTGACAGAATTACTCCAATTCCCACGCTATATAAACCAAGGCTGGCGAAATTTATTCTTCGTCAGAGTCTTCCTCTTCGTCGTCTGCTACTTTGCCGTTGGTAGAGCTTTTATCGCTGTCAACCTGAATCAGGTGGATGTGCTTGTAGCCCAGCTTGATTTCAAATTCATCACCAGGCTTTAATCCCATTGCCTCGGTGTAGGTTGAACCGATAACAATCTGACCGTTTTTATGGACGCTTACGCGGTAGGTCGGTTCGCGACCGCGACCATCTTTTGGCCCTTCTGGACTCAGAGGAATGCCTCTGGCTGCCAGAACGGCATCATAAAAATCCGTCAGATTGACTCGTGTCTGGCTGTTTTTGGTGACCGTGTAGTAGCCGCAGCGCTTTGCTGTTTCGCGCCGAGGCAAGTGGGAGAGTTCTTTTACTTTTTGAAGCAGAGCCTTTCCTGTTAATGCAGTCGGTGTTGATTCACTCATCGTTTTTGGAAATATCCAGTTTTAGGTAACTTAATAAAGTCGCACATGCCCAAAGGGCCTTATAAAGAATATATCCTTAAATCTGCTATTTTTGACAAGTGTTTTTTAGAATTTTTACCCAACCTAAAAAGCTGGATTAGCCAGGGCAATTTCCCTAGGGGGCATCTCAGGCCGCTCGGGCAATCAAGATACAAGGTTGCGGGGGCTACTTACCACAAAAAAGAGTGCTGTGCTACAAAATTTTTAAAGAATTTTATACCTAGGGTCGTACAAGCGATCGCATTGTTGTATAGCGCCAGCCATTTTTTGATCGGTACTGACCTTCGGGTTGCCAGATGTGGGGGACTTTACTGATGGAGAAATCTATCTTACAGGATATTTGCTGGCATTTGATCGGTTGATCTTTTTGATCTCGCTGCAGGGCAATAAGGGGTGATTCCCCAAGCAAGGTAAGACGATGGGGCATAAAGGTGATGGGGAATCTGACTTTTCGGTGGCACAGATGAGGGATGTTCGGGAGATGAAGCCGAATTTTTTCCGATTTTCCCCCGCTTGGGGATCTTCCCCACCTTTAAAGATGCCCGGAAAAGTGAAGATATCCCCACCAGCCTAATGAGCCTATCTCTTTACTTAAAACTCAGCAAATTAAGTACAGATAGCTTAGACTTCCTGGCAACAGGGAGCGTCAAGCGGGTAAAACGGCGCTGTCGTTAGCTTTTGTAGCGATGTTCGGCCTTAAACTGGAAATGGTGATAGTTTTGTCATCACCAGATCCCGCCACTCATGTTGAAACGACCCGCTGGCTTTGAGCGACACTTAAAAGCAGGGCAGGTTTAGATTTCGAGACAAAGGTTCAAGAAAATGCAAGTTTTTTTTAAGATTTTACGGCAGAGTCAAAACAGCCAGCCTTGGATTCAAACTTATACACTCGATGTCGATCCAGGCAATACAATCCTGGATTGCCTCAATCGGATTAAGTGGGAGCAAGATGGAAGTTTAGCATTTCGCAAAAATTGCCGCAATACCATCTGCGGTAGTTGTGC
>DNGG01000031.1:0-1635 GCA_003486675.1 Cyanobacteria bacterium UBA11372 | reverse complement strand
GAAAATGTTGGCAGCGAAATGCAAAGATTGCAACAGTTGCTAGCTGCGTCAAATTCAAACCCAGGTGAAACCCCGCCTGAAATTACCATCGCACCGATGGGCAACATGCCAGTCATTAAGGATCTGGTAGTTGATATGAGTAGCTTTTGGGATAACTTGGAGGCGGTCGATCCTTATGTATCTACGGGTGCCAGACAAGTTCCAGAGCGCGAGTTTCTCCAAACTCCCGCAGAACGGGCCAAGCTGGATCAAACGGGTAATTGTATCTTATGCGGTGCTTGTTATTCCGAGTGCAATGCTCGCGAGGTGAATCCGGATTTTGTTGGTCCCCATGCACTGGCTAAGGCATATCGGATGGTAGCAGACTCTCGCGATGCTCAAACCTCACCGCGTTTAGAAAAATATAACGAAGGGACTGCGGGAGTTTGGGGTTGCACGCGCTGTTATTACTGCAATGCGGTTTGTCCGATGGAGGTCGCCCCAATGGATCAAATCGGTAAAATTAAAAGCGAAATTCTCCATCGCAAGGATTCCCAGGCGAGTCGCTCAATTCGCCACCGCAAGGTATTAATCGATCTGGTTAAAGATGGCGGTTGGATTGACGAACGTCGGTTTGGCTTGCAGGTGGTTGGTAATTCGTTCCGCGATCTCAAGGGATTAATTAGTTTGGGGCCTTTAGGGTTAAGAATGCTAGTTCGGGGCAAGTTTCCGCTGGGATTTGAGCCTTCAGAAGGGGTTGATGCGGTACGGGATCTAATTGAATCGGTTCAACAACTGCAAACCCCAGCTGGCGACACCCCCGCTCGACAATAGCTGCAAAATGCCAGCATCTTACCTCAGTTGCAGTCGGCGGTTGACGCTACTAGCCACGGCGCGTAAGAGGTAAGCGCCCGTTTCTCCAGGTTCCCGCGAGTTTGCTAGTAACATGTAAGTGCCGTTTTCAGGCAAAATCGCGGCAATCCTGGCGTTGCCGCCTCCTCCTGCGCCATCACCCACTTGTGCGAGTTCCCTGCCATCGGGACCCAGCAGAATTAAATAAGGCTCAATTTCTTGGCTGCTCATCTCAATCGAGACGCGCTGACCTGCTCTGCCCTCAAAGGTGTAAAAATCGAAGAAGCTGTTATCTGCCGGTAACACATTGTCTCCCCTACCCAGAGAGCCAGAGATTGGGGAACCGTTGAGTACCAGCCTTTGAGATTGCTGAGGCACTACAGTTGATCGTTGCGGTTGTGTTTGGGCGACGCGGGGTGCCCTTCCTTGACGCACCGCCGTGAGGAAAGGCTGCACCCGGTCGATGTTAATGGCAAACCCGATGCCGATGTTACCGGGAGTCGAACCGTTGGTAAAAATGGCGGTATTGACCCCAATTAATTCTCCCTGGCTGTTGAGCAGCGGGCCACCAGAGTTGCCGGGATTAATTGCGGCATCAGTTTGAATTAAGCCCCGCTGTGGGTCGATGCGGCTGACGATGCCGACGGTGAAAGTACCGGCAAACCTACCAAAAGGATTGCCAATGGCAAAAGCTCGCTGACCGACTTGCACAGAACCCGGACGCGCCAGTCGCAGCGTCGGCAGATTGCTAGCCCCGCGAATTCTCAGAACGGCTAAATCCAGACCGTTGTTACCAAAGGCAAC
>DNGG01000285.1:18079-23612 GCA_003486675.1 Cyanobacteria bacterium UBA11372 | reverse complement strand
ACATCGACGACCTCAAATTCTAACGGATAGTCGGCCTTGAGGTCTTCGAGATAATGTCGGAGTGGCTCTTGCTGTTCAGTGGAACTTGGACGTTCGTCTACGAATAACAACAGCTGTAAAGGCGTCTGGGGATGGGTTAACTTTTCAGCAGTTGCTGGCATGAACTCTTTTTTCAGCACGGCGAAATTTCCAAGGTGACGCTATTCCAACAGGTGAGGGTAATCAACCAGTTTCAGGTAGAGTACTTGCCCGTTTGACTTCTATTTATAAGCTACCTCTTTCTGAGTATTCTAGTAAGTCGTGGCAACTATCTTTGGGTATAGAGCATGGGGCATGGGGCATTGGTCATATATTTAGTCGTCTAAAACTTCACTCTAACGTGGAAAGCACCATCTTTTAAGTGGTGGAGGTATGTTGCCCCTCTTGGTGGGGATATGGTTGGTGCTGACGGGTGAGGCTTGCACGTACCTGGTATTGTAAAAATTTACTCAGGTTATAGGCAGTTATTGCCAAATATAGTTATGGCTCAACGAAATTGAGCGGCAATCCCCATCCGTCTACACGGTGGGGAGGGATAGGGAGGCGGATGAGGGGTTGGATGCCCCGAAAGCCTCCAAATAGGCTATAATCGAAGCAGTAAACTTCAAATATTGAAGAATGCCGCAAGTCCTCACAGTAAAGTGTAAGTTGGAAGTGTTGCCTGAGCAAGTTGAAAAGCTTGAAACAGTACTTTCTGGCTTTGCAAGGTGCTGTGAGTATGTGAATCAGAACACGCCTGTAAGGCTGACCAACCGGACGGCAATGCAAGCACTGATTTACAAGGAAGCCAGGACACACTCTGGGTTGTCTGCCCAAATGACCATTCACGCCATTCGCAGGGTGTGTGCCAATCGTAAAACCGCCAGAGATAAAGGGCGAACCGTTGAAAGTTTTGCTCCTACATCTGCCGATTACGATGTCCGTACCTTCACCTTTAAGGAAAAGGAATGGGCAGTGACGCTCACTATGCTGAAAGGGCGTGAAAAGTTCAGGTTGATTGTTGGCAACTACCAGCGAGGTAAGTTGACCGGGCAGCAACCCAAAACAGCAACTCTGGTAAAGCATAGAGATGGCGGTTATTACCTCCATATTCAGCTTGAGTCTGAGCCACCCAAGCCACAAAAAATGAATAAGGTTTTGGGGATTGATTTGGGTAGGACAGACATCGTGCGATTCGTTGACTAGAAACCAGTCCATACAAGGATTTGGGGGATTAGTCGCAAGGATAATTGTAGTACCTTGACAACTTGATAGACATGAAGGTGAGAGGAAGTATCCTAGAAAACTCAAGTCCTTCCCCACAGGTGCAAGTGGTGCAAGCACTTCCCCTACGGTAGCGACTAGCCATCAATCCGTAAAGCGGGGATGAAAGGAGGTAAAGCTGACAGCCTAAGTTGGTTCCCTTCGAGCAAGAACCCATGAGTAGCAAAAGCGAAGACACGTTAAAACATCGTCAGTCTGAACCAGCGGAATAAGGCTTATACGCTGGAGCCAAAAGGCAAAGGATAAGGAGATGGCAGTGATGTCCTGACCATCATGCACTTCCGATAAACCCGATGCACAGTGTCGCTCTAAAGGTTTAAACAAATGTCTATCAGGAACGAAGTAACCTCTCCTATGCTCTCAGGATGGTCGATTTCTTGAGTAAGTGCTAACCGGATGCAACGAGCAGGAAAGATTGAGTCAGAAGCGAACGCCTTGGGTAACTCCGAGGATATGCAGACGGACTCACGGTGAAATGGAAGATAGAGGTTCAAGTCGTGATGAATACGTCAAAAGCACGGGGTTTTCACCCGATGATTGAATGGAAGGCAATACCTTGGCGCAAGCTAGAGCGTAAAGTCTTTAAGTTACAAAAGCGCATCTATCAAGCCTCTCAACGTGGCGATGTGAAGTTAGTTCGTGGACTCCAGAAGATACTGATGAAGTCCTGGTCAGCAAGAGCGTTATCGGTTCGTAGAGTTTCCCAAGATAACCAAGGGAAAAAGACAGCAGGAGTGGATGGGCAAAAGAGCCTGACCCCAAAGCAACGTTTGACCCTGTTAGGTGAATTAAAACTGGGGACTAAGGCAAGCCCAACTAGGCGAGTATGGATACCCAAGCCTGGAATGGAAGAAAAGCGACCTTTAGGTATACCTACAATGAAAGACCGAGCCTTGCAAGCGCTAGTCAAACTGGCATTAGAGCCAGAATGGGAAGCGCGATTTGAACCTAACACATACGGGTTCAGACCAGGACGTTCATGCCATGATGCGATTGAGGCAATCTATGCAAGTATTCATTGCAAATCAAAATTTGTACTGGATGCCGATATAGCAAAATGTTTCGACCGCATCGACCATGAAGCACTGCTCAACAAACTGAATACATCCCCCACCATCCGCCGACAAGTTCGAGCCTGGTTAAAAGCGGGGGTAATGGATAGTATGCAGTACTTTGAAACATCTGAGGGAACTCCGCAAGGTGGGGTCATTTCCCCATTATTGGCTAATATTGCCCTCCACGGGATGGAAAACCGGATAAAAGAATATGCAGACACACTGCCCACTAGAGGTGGATTTGGTAAAAGGGACAATAGAAAAGCCCTTAGTCTTATCCGGTACGCCGATGACTTCGTGATACTCCATGAAGAAATAACCGTTGTCCAAAGATGCAAGGAGATTATCTCCGAATGGTTAAAAGGCATTGGACTGGAATTACAGCCCAGCAAAACGAGACTTGCCCACACCCTTAATCAGTATGAGCAAGAACAACCAGGATTCAACTTCCTTGGTTTTAATATACGTCAGTTCCCGGTAGGAAAATACCAAACAGGTAAAACCTCAAGGGGAAATAGACCGTTAGGCTTCAAGACCATCATCACCCCAAGTAAAGACAAGCTTAAGGTACATTACGACAAAATAGCAGAAGTAATTGAAGCTCATAAGACAGCACCGCAAGCGGCGCTCATCAGTCGAATAAATCCCATCATCAGGGGTTGGGCTAAATACTACTCAACCGTAATAAGCAGTGAGGCATTTTCAGACTTAGACAACCTCACCTACCTAAAGTTAACAGCTTGGGCTAAACGCCGACACCCAAACAAATCAGCCGGATGGGTGGTAAAGAAATATTGGCAAACAATAGGCGGCGCAAACTGGGTATTCGCAACCAGGTCAGAGGGTAAAAACCCAATGCGGTTACTAAAACATAGCGCCACTGAAATCAAGCGCCATGTAAAAGTTAAAGGCGAATCGTCACCATACGACGGAAACCTGGTTTACTGGAGTGCAAGAATGGGTAACAGCCCAGAAATGCCAAGTAGGATATCCAAACTCCTGAAAAAGCAAAAAGGGAAGTGCGCCCACTGCGGACTATATTTCCGTGAAAATGATGTAATGGAAGTTGACCACAGAGTCCCAAAATCGAAAGGTGGAAAGGATTCATACGATAACTGGCAACTCCTTCACAGACATTGCCACGACACAAAGACAGCTACGGACATAGCAAAAACAAAAGCCAAAGAAGCGGAAATAATCGAAAGAGTTGAACGTGCTAAAGCAATTGCCAAAGCATACGCTCAGGGTGAAAGCCCGAATCTGAGGCAATATCAACACGTAGATGTTCCTGGCAACAAATCCGGCTGTAATAGTGCCGAGCCTAAGCCCACCAAGAGACTTGAAAAAGTCAAGGATAAATGGGTAATGAGGTATGCATGACAAGCACCAGATCATTGAGGAGCCGTGTGAGGTGAAAGTCTCACGCACGGTTTTGAAGACCAGCGAGGCTGGTGACAGTCTCGCTGAGTTTAATACTGTCACCTCGGAAGGGGAAAAGACAAGCGGCAAAGAAATCACACAAGTCAGGGACAAATACACAAGGGTCACAGCCTCTGTTGAGAAGAAAGCTTCCAATGGCACACGGAGTAGTCGCAGGCGTTGCAGGCAACTCTTGAAACGGTTGGGTGGAAGAGAGCAGAAGTTTCAGACCCTTGTAAATCACACCATCAGCTATCGTCACGTCCAATACGCTAAAGCCACAGGTCAGGCAATTGCGTTGGAGGATTTGACCGGGATTAGAGAACGCACCAATGAACTGCCACGTTCTAAAACAGAGCGTAGACGCAGTAACAGTTGGGCGTTCTACCAGTTGCGCCAATTTATCACTTACAAAGCGGTGAAGTTTGGCGTAAATCCGATCCTAGTTGTCTTGCGCTATACAAGCCTTACCTGTCATCATTGCTGGCACATCCACCCAAACAGGGGCGAATCCTACAGGAATGGAAAGAGTTTCAGGTGTGGGCATTGCGGTTGGCATGGGGATGCAGATCTCAATGGTGCGAAAAATATTGCAGCTATCGGGCACCTTTTAGCCGTGCCTGGAGGCTCAGGACTTGCTTGCTCATTGAGCGATCGTGTTCTAGGGCTACTGAAATCCCCACGTTCAGCGTCAGCAACGTGGGGAAGGTTAAATGCTTGCCCGATCAGAATTATCCATGTGAGCGAGTGATGGTGTTGATGGCGCGGAAATCACCCGAAGTGCGGGTTGTGCTGCTGGGAGCGATCGCTTTCTTCCTGTTGGCTCTTGCTTTAACACTGCACCGGCACTTCAATTTTTATTCTTCCTACGACCAGGGTATTTTTAACCAAGTTTTTTGGAACGGCGTTCACGGGCGATTTTTCCAAAGTTCGCTTTCTTCCCAACTCTCTACCAATGTCGTCCACAACGGCGAGGTTCCTACGGTATATTACCACCGTTTGGGGCAACATTTTACACCGGCTTTATTACTTTGGTTACCGATATACGCTCTGTTTCCCTTTCCAGCGACTTTGACGGTTTTGCAAGTAACTTTAGTCACTGCTGCTGGATTGGTTTTATATGTCCTAGCAAGGCAATATTTACAACCAACGGTAGCGGCAATAATTACCTTGAGCTTCTACGGCGCTAATGCAATTGTTGGCCCAACGCTCGCTAATTTTCACGATATATGCCAACTGCCGCTCTTTATGTTCGGCCTGCTGCTGGCAATGGAAAAACGTTGGTGGTGGTTGTTTGGTATTCTCTCGGTGTTTATTTTAGCCGTGCGGGAAGATGGCGGGATCAGTTTGTTTGGTGTCGGATTTTACCTGATAGTCAGTCGCCGCTATCCTAAAATCGGCTTGGCTGTGTGTACGCTGAGTTTTGGTTACATGGTTTTGCTTACTAATGCGATCATGCCGCTGTTTTCCGATGATATTTCCCGGCGGTTTATGATCGAACGGTTTGGGCAGTATGCGGATGGGGAAGAAGCTTCTACTGTAGAGATTATCTGGGGGATTGTTAGTAACCCGTTGCGTTTAGTGGTAGAATTATTTTCGCCCTTTTTTGGGACGATACGGTATTTAGTTAGCCATTGGTTGCCATTTGCGTTTGTACCAGCAGCAACACCTGCAGCTTGGGCGATCGCAGGTTTCCCCCTGCTCAAACTATTCTTGGGTAAGGGCGAATCGGTTTTGGCGATTAACATTCGCTATGC
>DNGG01000285.1:10490-17826 GCA_003486675.1 Cyanobacteria bacterium UBA11372 | reverse complement strand
ACGGTGCTATTCTGTGGTGGAAAGGTCGCGAAACTCTTCTAGATACACCCTTGCGCGAGTTTGTTTTCAAGCCCTTGTACTGGCTGCGATCGCTTACAGGATGGCATAAAATCATCGACCGGGGGATAAACTGGTTCGCGCAGCACCCAAAATGGCTGAAACTCTCGATGCGGCGATTTTGGACTATTTGTCTGTGTATTTCGCTGTTTTTTAGCTTTACTTCCAATCCAAATCGCACGCTATCGTTTATAATACCCGATTCGATTCAACCTTGGGTTTACGTGCCGCTAACTCGTCAGTGGCAACACGCGACAGCAATTCGTTCTCTGCTAAAACAAATTCCACCCGATGCCAGCGTATCGGCAACAACGTTTATCGTGCCACATCTTTCAGGCCGTCGCGCAATTATCCGCTTTCCCTCGTTGAAGTTCCGCAACGATGAGGGACAGGTGGTAAAAGTAGATTATGCGATCGCAGATATCTGGCAGTTGCAGCAGTATCAAGCCGCTTTTAGAGGCGATCGCCAAACCTTACAGGATAGCTTGAGTACTGTTAAATGGGTTACTAGCGATCGCGAATACGGCATCATCGATCTAAAAGATGGTGTAGTTTTGCTCAAAAAAGCTGTCGCTTCTAAGCCGCAACCTTTAGCACAATGGAAGTCAATTGTCAATAGCAAGTAATCGCCTAGATCGCATTCACCTCGTTACCAGGCTCCGGCCTGGTAACGCAACGCGCGGAGGCTCCGGCCTCCCTATATCAAAGGAGGCCGGAACCTCCTGACTGCATTTCCAGGTTCCACCTGGAAACTAGGCATACGAGGCATCTTCTAACCCGTTAAAACGGGTTTTAGTAGAGACGTTACATGTAACGTCTCTACAGCCAGAAATTTATTTCTGCTCACATCTTGCACCATTGTCAACAAGCCTGGAAAAACCGGGTTTCAAGACGAGATATCTAGGCTTTCAAGTTTAGCTATTTGCAAGAAACTAAGGTGTTAGCCGTGGTGGAAGATCTGAGTCTGGGTACTTATGCAACCAGTCTATTGATTTGCGTTATCGCGCTTTGCCTCCACAATCAAATTAGTCCCCTGGATAACCATCCAAAAAATTACCAGCGGCAAGGGAAAGCCTGATAACACTAAGAAAATGCCCTTGATATCGATGTAAACAGCTTTGATTGCCAACTTATAGGTTTGATTGATATTGTCTGATTTTAAGGTAATAATAAGCACTTGTAGAATCAAAACCTGAACTTCGGGTGCTGGAATTAGCAGGGTGTATTTGAGCAGTTGGGCAGTCATGGGTTGAATATTTGAAATCAACGATTCCACCCTATCTAAGAGTTGCAGAACACTTAGGGCTAAATAGGGACAGAAGGATTAAATTACCTTTTATGACCCCGATCTAACTGATGTATCTGTGTAAGCTATTAATATCGACAACTGCACCCATCCGCTGGCAATGAGTGAATCGCGCAATCGTGATAGTGTTCGTGTTAATCAAGCTGGAAAACAGAAACTCACCAAAGCTAAAGCTGGGAAGCGCAATCATCTCGGCAGGGTGTGGAGTTATGCCGATATTGCTAGCGCGGCAGGGGTGAGTGAGAAGACGGTTAAACGGTTTTTTGGTGGAAAAGAAGATGTGGATAGGTGTAGTGCTGAAGCGATCGCACGCGCCTTAAACTTAAACCTAGCAGAGTTAATCGATCCTCCAGTAGCAGCCCCAAGCGATGGGGCGGGCAAGATGCCCACCCCACAATCGGCGGGCAAGATGCCCACCCCACAATCTGGGATTAACTGGCACGAGATTTGACGCAGGATGCTGCCTCGGCGACTGAGTAGCAATCCTTTGATGCAGGGGGAAGATGATACATTTGAGCGCGATCGCATTTATGTTCCGTTAGCATTGGTGCAGCGGACAAAATCGGATAAATTTGAACGCAGTCCCTTTTCTCCAGAAACCGGATCGCGTCTGTACGAACCCCAATATGAAGAAAAGCAACGATTTGAGCATGAAGCTTTTTTGACTCAAATTATCGCACAGAGGGAAGGCAAAACCAAGCAAAAGCAAATCGCTTTAATTGGCGAAGCTGGTGCGGGGAAAACTACCCTGTTGCAAACTATAGCTGAATGGGTATTAGAGAAAAATTTAGGCTTCCCTGTCTGGATATCTCTGGCAGACTTGGGGCGAAATGGCAGCTTGGAGAAAATTGGCTTAGAAAATGAAACAGCGATCGCTTCATTATTGCGGATTATAGAAACTACTAAATTTGGTTATATCTTTTGGATAGTCGCTTACATTTTGGGGAAAATTGACCCAGGAAATGAAACAGCGATCGCTTCATATGTGAGGATTATAGAAACAACTGAATCTGATGATATCCGTTGGAAAGCCGCTGCCAATTTGGGGGAAATTGACCCAGGAAATAAAACAGCGAGCGCTGCATTATTGCGGATTATAGAAACTACTGAATCTGAATATATCCGTAAGAGAGCCGCTGCCAATTTGGGGGAAATTGACCCGGGAAATGAAACAGCGATCGCTTCATTAGCACAAATTATAGAAACAACTGAATCTGATGATATCCGTAGGATTGCCGCTGACAGTTTGGGGAAAATTGGCTTAGGAAATGAAACAGCGATCGCTTCATTATTGCGGATTATAGAAACAACTGAATCTGATGATATCCGTAGGATTGCCGCTGACAGTTTGGGGAAAATTGGCTTAGGAAATGAAATAGCGATCGCTTCATTAGCCGGGATTATAGAAACAACTGAATCTGATGATATCCGTAGGATTGCCGCTAAAAGTTTGGGGAAAATTGTGCAAAAAGAACAGATGCCTTCACTTGTTTCAGCTTTGCAACACTGCCTATCCGATCAAGTCTATCAAACCAATTTTGACCTTTACAAAAACTGCCACGAACTGATCTGGGAATGCGCCCAAGAAATGCCCTATCCAGAGTTTTATCAAGCTTGGCATCAGATGGGAAAGAAAACCAATGTTAGACATTAGCTTTTATCAGCATCTCCAGCCGATATCAAAGGTGTCGCTTCTCAGCCGGAATCTTTAGCACGATGGAAGTTATTTGTCAATAGTAAGTAGTTGCCTCCGGAGATGTGGGGAGGCGGGAGCCTCCCGACTGCATTTCCAGGTGGAACCTGGAAACGAGGCAACGAGGCAACGAGGCAAAGAGGCAATCGTTGGAGGGTTTCAAGCTAATCCGGCTGATTGCAGTGCCATATCCATCAATATTTTTTGGGCGCTTTGTTCTTTGGCATGTTCGGGTGGACGGCGTTGGATGTAACTGCCATCTGGCTGTAATTCCCAAGCTTTGCAGTTATCTGCGAGCATAATTCCGAGAATTTCTTGCAAATCTTTGGCTAAAGTGGTGTCTTCTACTGGAGCGCAAGCTTCGACGCGGCGATCCAAGTTGCGCGTCATCCAATCGGCGCTGCCGATATAAACTTCCTCTAAACCGCCATTTTGAAAGTAATAAATGCGAGAATGTTCCAAAAATCGGCCCACTATGCTGATAACGCGGATATTTTGGCTTATATCTTCGATTCCCGGACGCAGACAGCACACACCGCGCACGATCAGGTCAATTTTAACCCCGGCGCGGGAGGCTTCGTAGAGGGCGGCAACGATTTGCGGATCTACCAGGGAATTCATTTTAGCGACAATGCGCCCGGAAGCGCCGTTTTGGGCATGTTGAATTTCGCGGCGGATCAAGGAGAGAAAGCGATCGCGTAAATTCACGGGTGCAACCATTAGCTTACGATAAGACCGCTGGCGCGAGTAACCCGTTAGATAGTTAAACAAATCCGTCAAATCTGCGCCCAAATCTTCGCGACAACTTAAGATGCCCAAATCCGTATAAAGACGAGCGGTTTTTGGATTGTAATTTCCGGTGCCAATGTGAAAGTAGCGGCGAATGCGATCGTCTTCCCGCCGTACTACCAACACAACCTTGGTGTGAGTCTTTAACCCGGCTAAACCATAAACTACGTGTACGCCAGCTTGTTCCAACTTGCGCGCCCATTGGATATTATTTTCTTCATCAAAGCGGGCTTTTAGTTCCACCAAAACTACAACTTGCTTGCCATTTTCCGCCGCTGTAATCAAAGCGTTGACAATCGGCGAATCTCCTGACGTGCGGTAGAGGGTCATTTTAATTGCCAAGACATCGCGATCGCAAGCTGCTTGGGTAATAAAGCGCTGCACCGTTGCCGAAAATGAATGATACGGATGGTGTACCAACAAATCTCCGTTGCGAATGATGCTGAAAAAATCTTCTTTTTCTTCTTCGTGGGCATCAAAATCACCTGGATTGAGTCCCGCCAAGCGTCGCAAGCGCGGCGGTACGACTGGACTCCAGGGAGTATCTTTTAATTCTGGCAGGGGCAAGTTCATAAAATACATTAAATCCCCCAATCCCAGCATTCCCTCCAATTCATAAACATCGTTTTGGTTCAAAGACAACTCTTGCATCAGCGTTTGGCGCACTGTTTCAGAAGTAGTTGCTTGAATTTCTAGCCGCACAACTGAACCTCCCAAACGACGCTTGCGGAGTTCCTGTTCAATTGCCAATAGCAGGTCATCTGCTTCATCTTCTTGTACCGATAAATCGGCATCGCGGGTAATCCGAAATGGATGGCATTCCCGAATGTTCATCCCTGGAAATAAGGATGCCAAATTGTGAGCGATCGCCTGTTCTATCGGAATGCCCACCCAAATCGTTTTGCGCTTTGAGTTTTGATTTTGATATTGCGTTTCTAGATTGTTGTTATAATTGCCTTGTGATTGAGAACTTTCTAGGGGCAATGATATAAATCGGGGCAATACTTTTGGCACTTTAACGCGGGCAAAAAATTCTTCTTTAGTTTCCGGATCTTGAATTACTACCGCCAGGTTTAAGCTGCGATTTGAAATATAAGGAAAAGGATGGCTGGGGTCAACAGCTAAAGGCGTGAGTACGGGAAAAATTTGCTCTTCAAAATACTGTTGCAGATAATTCCGTTGTTCCTGGTTTAAGTCCATGTAATCTAGGATATAAACTCCTACTTGTGCCAACTCAAACCGCAGTATTTTATCAAAATGTTGATGTTGAATTGCAACAGAGGGGCGCAGTTTATGGCAGATACCTTCTAACTGTTCTTGGGGAGTCTTACCATCCGGTGTCAGTTGAGTTACTTTGGCTTCCACCTGTTTCTTCACACCCGCAACGCGCACCATGAAAAATTCATCCAGGTTAGCGCTAAAAATTGCCAAGAACTTCAGACGTTCTAAAAGTGGCGTCTTGGGGTCGAGTGCTTCCTGCAAAACTCGGTAATTGAACTCTAACCAGCTTAATTCGCGGCTCAAGTAATATTGCGGATCGCTGAGGTTAACTTCGGTGAGGGCTTTTTTGGTTTTAGGCATGATAGGGGAGGCGTAGGGAGTACGTCGTTAGCCATTTTCGATTGTAAATGGGAAATTGGATTTTTTCCGTTGAATTGAAGCTGAAATTTACAATTTGCAATTTCAGGCGGTCAATCTTCGCCATCATCGAGTTGCAATTGTTTGAAGTTTGCTAGGGCATAAAGCTGTACAAGTTGAATAACTCTTTTAGCTTGCTTGTCGTGGAACGTGCTACTGTTTTATCCATTTCGCCACCAAATTGTTACTTTAAATTCGCTACGATTGATGTTAGCTTTTAATTGGCGAATGTCGTCTAAATTCAAAAATGTATCGGCAGAAATCTGAAAAATACTAGCCATATTACCTCCTGGATTGAACGAATTAACGCTTTTGTTTTGCAAATCGATCGCCTCCTTCCAGCAGGAGGGTTTGGTGGCGATCGCTTCCAAAATCTTCACCGCTTGCTGGTAATGGGTATCCTTGGGCGTTGGGGGTTTGACAATTGTGAATTTGTCGTCAAAGGGATTGTAGGTCAAAAGTAAGACTTTGTAGTTAAAAACTCCCTTGGGTCGCAGCGCCCAAAAGCTTTCTTTTGTTTTTTGCACCAGCCAACCTTCTTGCTCAAAACGAGCAATTATTTCCTCGATTTTTTGGTTCATGATTATTGTTTGATTCCAATGGGAAGTAATAGCGATCGCCAAAGCCATTACAAATTGCGATCGCTATAGAAACACAAAGCCTTTACAGTTCAATGATTTACACAAACAAAACGCTTTTCTCTAAGCATCACCTCCTTTAGCGCGGATTGCTCCCTTGGTAGAAAGGGATATCAGCAGATATTTTACCCATGTACTTTAAGACAGTATAGCATTTACATGGGTAAAATCAAGAGTATTACACGGGTAAAATTAAGGAAATTTGACATGGGCATAAGACAAGATGGGAAGAAAACCCAAGTACGGAGAGCCAGTCAAGGATGTGACGGTTACTCTCCCTCAGACAGCAATAGAAAATCTAGACGCTTGGGCGAACAGACTAAACATGACGCGCTCGGAGCTAATAGCCAACATTGGCTTAAGTCAACTCCGAATCAGCCAAGACCAGCAGGCGCTGGGGGAATCATTAGCCAGCTGATAGAAGAAACTGAGTATCAGTTGGCTGAATATGAGGAGCTAATTGAAAAAGCTATAGCTAGTATTGAAAAGTACAAAGAGAGGGTAGAGCAACTTAAAAAACGTAAACAAGAGCTTTTACTTTCTCTGGAAAGCTGGAAAGCAGATGTAATAGAGAACGCAGCTATTTAATTGCATGACAATAAAAAGCTATGCCGAAAGCGAAACACGCAGCCCACGGGGAAAAGAAAACGGTTCAGATAGCGATTCGGATTACTCCGACTGCCTACGAAGCGCTCAAGAAGATGAAGCAAACAGTGCAAGCAACCAGCGACGCGGAGGCGCTGGAACAGCTTTTAAGGGGTCAAATGCCTCCCCTGTCGGCATCGCACTTAATGGGAAACTCGCTCGCCAACTGAGAACAACTTTAGAGTCTCAGTTGGCGGAATATACTTTATCGCGTGAAAAAGCAGTTGAGCGTATTCTTACTTACGATAAAAAAATTGCTGAGTTGCAACAAGAGCTGGAAAGCTTACAGCAGATTATTGAACAGCTCGATCAAATAGAGGAGGAGGCTGAATAGCACCCTTCGGGGCACGGCGTCGGTAAGATTTCGGTTTGAGGGCGACGATCTTGGATGCCTTGCCCCGAATGGCACCGTGCGATCGCATCGTGCCCGATACCGGGCTTTGTGGTACCGGCAAGAAATTGCATCACCACACCGTAGAGGCACGGCGTAGATAGGATGTAGGTTTGAGGGCAAGCATCTTGGGTGCCGTGCCCCGAATGGCACCGTGCGATCGCATTCCACCGCATCGC
>DNGG01000285.1:7297-10147 GCA_003486675.1 Cyanobacteria bacterium UBA11372 | reverse complement strand
TCGGTAGCATTTCGGTTTGAGGGCGACGATCTCGAATGTCGTGCCCCGAAAGGAGCGATCGCCTGTTTTGTGCGATCAAACAATGGCATCACCACACCGTAGGGGCACGGCGTCGATAGGGTTTTGGTTTGAGGGGGAAGATCTTGGATGCCGTGCCCCGAATGACACCTTGCGATCGCATCTCGTAACGCTGGTGCGATCTTTCACGAACCAAACACTTGATCTTCGATGCCAACCCACCATTCACCTAATTTCATTAAATCTTGGTGAATGTCGGCTAACTCGTTGGTATACTCTTCAGGGGAAAGGGTGGCGCGACGTTCTTGGAGTTTCTTCAGACGAAGTTGCACCAACAGCCAAGGCTTGTGAATGCTGTCAGTAGCTTCTAGGTATTGTGCAAGTTCTGTGCTATTCACGATCGCAAGTCTCTAACTTTTTTACAAATTGTTACATTTTTATTCCAAGAAACCCGGTTTCTTAAACAATACCTGCGCCAATATTCTGCAACGCCTACACCCTAAAGGGTGTGGCTATACAAAAGAAGCCTGCCTACGCAGGCTTAAATAACCAGCCCGCGAAGGATTGCTCTGTTTGTGTAGCGGCACCCTTTAGGGTGCCGGATTTTGACGAAGGTATTGTTAAAGAAACCGGGTTTCTGGCATCGACAAAACTTACTGAAGCCGTACCCCTACCACTGGTAAAGGGTAATAGAAATATGAGCAATTAGCAATTAGCAATTAGCAATTAGCAATTAGCAATTAGCAATTACCAATTACCATTACTTACGCTGCCATATTTTGGTTAGCGAAGTCCCAGTTAACCAAGTTGTCGAGGTAGGTGGCGATGAAGTCTGGGCGCTTGTTTTGATAATCGAGATAGTAGGCGTGTTCCCAAACATCCAAAGTCAACAAGGGGGTTTGTCCGTGAACCACTGGGTTTTCGGCGTTGGGGGTTTTGGTGACTTTGAGGGTGCCGTTGTCTAATACCAACCAAGCCCAACCGCTACCGAATTGGGTAGCAGCAGCGGTTTTGAATGCTTCTTTGAATTTGTCGTAGTCGCCGAAGTCGGCGTTAATTTTATCGGCGATCGCACCTGTAGGAGCGCCACCGCCACCCGGCTTCATCGAGTTCCAGAAGAAGGTGTGGTTCCAGACTTGCGCGGAGTTGTTGAATATACCTGCTTTGGCTGCATCTCCAAAGCTGGTGGTGACAATTTCTTCTAAGGACTTATCGGCGAGTTCCGTATCCTTGATTAAGTTGTTGAGGTTGGTCACGTAAGCCGCGTGGTGCTTGCCGTGGTGGAAGGAAAAGGTATTCGCCGAGATGTAGGGTTCTAGGGCGTCGGCGGCGTAGGGTAAATCGGGAAGTGTAAATGCCATTGTGTTCGATCCTCTCTAGAAGCTTTTAGCTGGCGAACTTATGCACAAGCTCACCAGATGATGATACCGCTATTTATGATAGAACTTTCTATCAAAAGTCGGAAGATAGGCAAAGCAAGGTTTTTGTCATCTATCAATGGTGGTAGGGAAATAAAGAATTGACTTTAAAGCAGTAATATGATATATGAACAATTTTACCCAGGAGCGATATGCCTGGGCGCGTTCCCCTATACTGATAGCCAAGCGATGTGTAGTTGCAAGTTATGACACCGGAAACCGAGTCAAAATCAATTCGGATTTTAATCGTAGAAGACGATCCGATGATGCAATTGGGGTTAGAACAGTCGTTAAGCGCGCAATCACAATACACCATTGTCGGACAAGCGGAAGATGGTTATTTGGGTGTAGAAGCGGCGTTGAGACTCAAACCGGATGTAGTGGTGATGGATATTGGTTTGCCGCGCAAAGATGGAATAGCGGCGACGCAGGAAATTAAGGCGGCGCTTCCGGATGTGCGAGTAGTAATGCTAACTTCCCACATGACGGAAACGGAAATTATTGCGGCGCTTTCTAGCGGTGCGGATGCTTATTGCGTCAAAGGTGCGAGTATAGATCGGTTGTTAAGTGCGATCGCCGCTGCAATTGAAGGCGCTACCTACCTCGATCCGCAAATTGCGCGGCGGGTAATTGAGAATTTAAAACCACCCGCGCCGAGGGACAATATCGGTCAATTATCCCAGCGGGAATTAGAAGTTTTAAAACTAATGGTAGAAGGCAAAAGTAATCCGGAAATTGCTGCTGAACTTTATTTGAGTACGAATACAGTTAAAACCCACGTGCGGGGGATTATGAATAAATTAGCGGTAGACGATCGAGTACAAGCTGCCGTCGTAGCGCTGCGAAATGGAATTGTTTGACAGTGGACAGTTGACAGGTAAGTTTCTATTTTACAATTACCAATTACCAATTACCAATTACCCATAGGCAATCGAATTGTGAAAGTGCTACCTTTGCCTAATTCACTTTGCACTTGGATGCTACCTTTATGGGATTGAACGATCGCTTGTGCGATCGCCAATCCCAATCCCGATCCGCCGGTGTGGCGAGAGCGATCGCTGTTGACGCGATAAAACCGATCGAAAATTCGCTTTTTATCTGCGTTGGATATGCCAATTCCTGTGTCTTGAACTTGAATGACTGCCTCGCGATCGCTGCGATCTAAAATCGCGATAACTTTTCCACCCGATGGGGTGTATTGAATCGCATTTACGATTAAATTGGCAACCAAACGATAAAGCTGATCGGCATCGCCTAAAACATTGAGTGGTGTTGCTACCCGGATGTCGGATTTGAGATGGATTTGGTGTGCGATCGCTAATGCTGCTAATTCTTCTACTAAATCGCTCACCAAATCGTTTAAGCAACAGATTTGGCGTCGCGCGGAAGCAGATTGTTTATCCATCCGCGATAG
>DNGG01000285.1:5423-7111 GCA_003486675.1 Cyanobacteria bacterium UBA11372 | reverse complement strand
GATTGTTTATCCATCCGCGATAGCAACAATAAATCGGCAACTAACTGCGTCAGACGTTTATTTTGACGTTCGATTGTTTCTAGGATTTCCCGCGCTTCTTTTTCATCTACCTTATGCATTAATGCCGATTCTACCGTTGCTTGAGTTGCTGCTAAAGGCGTTCGCAATTCGTGGGCAGCATCGGCGGTAAATTGTTCGATTTTGCGGTAAGATTTGTAAATTGGTTGCATGGCTAATCCGGCTAACCACCAACTAGCAGCACCTACCAGAATTAAAGAAATAGGCAAGCCAATTTTTAAAGACCATTTGACTATAGTAAGATAATCTTCAAAGTCTTTGAGACTGCGCCCGACTTGGAAGTACCCCCAATCTTGGTAAGTTTGAGTGTGCAGAGAAACGGAAATTTGGTGATAGATGTTGCCTTGGCTATCGGTTAGAGTTTGCCAAGTTTCTGGGTTAAATTTTTGGGGTATTCCTTCTGGATAATTGCCGGCGATCGCAATCAATTTACCCGCCGTATCGTATAAGCGAATATAGTAGTGACCTTGGTTAACGGCGCTAAGGGTATGGCGGGAAGAATTGGATGGCGATTTAACACAGCTAACCCCTACTATACACAGATTTGGTAACAGTTCGCTCACCATTGTTTCTAAACGTCCGGGTTGCTTTAGTTTTAGTTCTAAACTGTCGTGTAGAGTTCCCGCGACTGATTCTAATTCATTGTCTATAGCTACCCAATGGGCGTGGGCGATCGCGTGATAAACTCCAAATCCCAACAAGCTTAAAATCAAACCCATCACCCCAGCATAGGAGAAAGCTAAACGCCACCGAGTTTGATTAAACAGCTTATTTTGATTCATGTTAATTTGGTAATGGGTAATAGGTAATTGGTAATTGGTAATTGGTAATTGGTCTTTTCCATTACCCATTACCCATTACCTATTACCGAATTTAAACGATAGCCGACACCATGCACTGTTTCAATTATATTGCCACAACCAATCGGTTCTAATTTGCGGCGCAGTAGACGCATTTGAGCGGCTACTACATTACTAAAAGTATCTGCACTTGCCTCCCAAATTTGATTTCTAATTTGGTCGCTGGTGATAATTTGGTTGGGATGTTTCATTAAATATTCTAGCAACTGGAATTCTTTAGTAGTTAGTGAAATATTTTGGTGTTCGCCATTTTTATCATTAAAATAAACCGTGCGAGTGCCGTAGTCTAGAGTGAGGTTGCCTACCTGTAATTGTGGGGGTTGAAGTTGAGGCGATCGCCGCTGCAATGCCCTCAACCTTGCCAGCAATTCTGCCATGCCAAATGGCTTGACTAAATAATCATCTGCCCCCGCATCCAATCCGGTTACTTTATCTTCCATACGGTCTTTTGCAGTTAGCATCAATACGGGTAGCGGATTATTTTTGGCTCGCAATCGACGCAGTAATTCTAATCCGGATATCCCCGGCAATAACCAATCGAAAATAGCTACTGTATACTGCGGCGACTGGTGATCTAGAAAGTTCCAAGCTTCATTTCCATTACTTACCCAGTCAACGATATATTTCTCCCGCTCCAAGGTTCGCTTAATCGCTTTACCTAAATCTGGTTCATCCTCGACTAGCAGCACTCGCATAATACTATTTTAGATTTTAGATTTTAGATTTTAGATGTGAGAAACCGGGTTTCTG
>DNGG01000285.1:0-5002 GCA_003486675.1 Cyanobacteria bacterium UBA11372 | reverse complement strand
TGATAGAAACCCGGTTTCTGAGCGAAGTTAGAGGTTGAATTACCCCACTTTACTTATTGAAAGAAAAACGACCGTTAACTTTTTCTCCGCCAATATCTGCCGTGATTTTAACTTGATATTGACCGGCTGCTTTTTCCGGAAGCAAAACAGCGTAATGTTTTCCTTCTGCATCGTATTTCATATCTAAATTTTTCTGCGTTCCATCTGGTAATTGAACTTGAGCGGTTACTTGAGCGTTAGGAACTGTTTCGTGAGCTTCGCCTTTTAGTAAATAAAAATCTAGGTGCGTTCCGCTGTCTTCTTTTTCAGGTACAAACTCTAAATGGTAAGCACCTGTTTCAACTACTTGACCGCCTTTTTTAGGTTTGGAATGGTCTGATTTTGTAGCAGTTTCTGTCTTAGTTGCTGCTGGAGTAGCTGCTGGGGTGTTAGTTGAAGTTGTGGTGGGGGTGTTCGTACTGCAAGCTGATAAGAATAGGACACCGATAACTAGCAAGTTTGATTTGAGCGATACGCCTGACGGCACACTTCGTGAACGCATCATTTTTTCTCCTTATGTATGCTGATAACTACACTTTTGTATTCGTCTGCCATTACAGGTTCGGCAGTCACCCGTTTTGGCACTAAAAACTTCCCAAATTTAGCATACAATGCCGGTAAAACCAGCAATGTTAACGCCGTAGAAGTAAACAAACCTCCCAACACAACAACCGATAGCGGTTGCAATATTTCCTTCCCTGCGCCGCTTTCTACTACTAAGGGAGCTAAACCCAAAGCCGAGGTAAAAGCGGTCATTAAAATAGCGTTGAGTCGTTCCATAGAACCTTTAATAATGACATCTTTAAACTGCATTCCTTCGGCAAATTTTGTATTGTAATTATCTACCAATAACAATCCATTCCGAGTGGCGACGCCAAACAAAGTCACAAAGCCAACTAAGGAAGCAATCGAAATAATTTTTCCCGTCAAAGCGACTGCAATGACTCCCCCTACTAATGCTAAGGGTAAGTTAATCATAATCGTGGCAGTTGAAGGAATAGATTTAACAGAAAGATACATAATTACCGTAATGGCGACAAATGCGATCGCGCTATAAATCAAAATATTTTGAGTCGCACGTTCTTGCGCTTCAAATTGCCCCGCATACTGGATATAGTAACCAGCAGGAATCTGTACTTGCTGCTTTACCTTGTCTCGAATTTCATTCACAATCGATCGCAAATCTCTACCGCTAGCATTCGCCGAAACAACAATCAAACGCGAGACATTTTCTCGATTAATCGTATTGGGGCCTGTACCGTTGTCAATCGTGGCAACTTGTGATAAAGGAATTTTATTTCCGTCAGGAGTATCAACTAACAAATTGCGAATCGTATCTAAGTTTTGACGCGCATCGGGTTTTAACCAGACAATTAAATCGAAAGTTTGTTGTTTTTCTAATATTTGAGATACAACTCGTCCGTTGAGTGCAGTTTCGATAATTTCGGATAACTTTCCGACGGTTAAACCGTATCGAGAAGCCGCCAATCGGTTAAACTTAATTTGGATTTGTTCGACAGGGACTTGGGGTTCAAGTTGTAAATCGACAATGCCATCAACGGTTTTCATTATTTCATTTACTTGACTTCCCAGGGTGCGAAGTTGGTCTAATTCAGAACCAAAGATTTTGATAGCGATCGCACTCCGCACCCCAGACAATACCTCATCCATCCGGTGCGAGATAAAACCGCCAATATTCGGTGCAACTCCTGGTAATTTATTAAATTCCTCCCGCAGCTTTTCAATAGTTTTTTCCCTATCTTTCATCCCGCTTTCACTTAACTCAATATCCAAATGTGCCAAATTTACCCCCGCTGCATCTCCATCCCCAGGCGCGCGTCCAGATCTCAACTGCACGTAAGGAAATCTAGGGTCATCTTTCAGCGCCGCTTGGATTGCTTCTCCCGCTACATTTGTTGCTTCTAAAGATACCCCCGGATAAAGCATTAAAGTATTAACTAAAGTTTGCTCCTGAAACTCTGGTAAAAACACCCTGCCAAACGCAGGAACCATCACAGTTGCTGCTACTAAACTCGCAGCAGCTACAACTAAAATAATTCCAGAATACCGCATGGAAAACTTTAACAAAGGATAATAAAGCCGCTTAAAAAATCTTGCCACCCAAGGTTCTTTTTCTGGCAAGTGACCGTGGGGTAATAAAATTGCACATAAAGCCGGAGTAACAGTCAATGCGGTGATGCTAGAAGCAATTACTGCTGCCATATATCCCAATCCCATCGGGATAAAAATACTCCCTTCAACGCCAGTTAAAGCAAACACTGGCGAGAAAACAACAATGGTAATAATTGTCGCTCCGAATACCGAATCTCGCACTTCCTGACAGCCATCAAATACCACATCTAAAACTGGGCGAGGATGAATCGAGTATTTATTTTCTCGCAAACAGCGGTAAACATTTTCGGCATCAACGATCGCATCATCAACGGCTGAACCAATCGCGACGGCTAATCCTCCCAATGTCATCGTATTTAAACCTTGTCCCACCCAATTGAGCAGCAACACTCCGACGAGTAAAGATAAGGGAAGTGCGGTTAAACAAATCGCCAAATTGCGCCAATTCATTAAAAACGGAATTAAAATAAGAGCGACGATAATGCTGCCTTCAAATAAAGCTTCTCTAACATTTTCAATCGAAGAGTCGATATAGTTTTCTTGCCGGAAAGTTGGAGTTACTTTAATATCTTTAGGTAGCCCTGCTTTTACTTCTTCCATAGCCGCTTCGATGGCGCGGGTAACGGTGGGAGTGTCAGCAGAAGGCTGTTTATTAATCATCACAATAACAGCTTTTTGACCGTTAAAACTTCCATCTCCCCGTTTAATTCCGCCACCAATTTGGACATCAGCAACATCGGATATTTTTACAGGCGTGCCATTGCGAGCAGTAATGACCGATTGTTGCAATTCTTCGCTCGATTCAATCCGCCCAATTCCCCGAATTAACTTCTCTCGATCTGGAGTGATTAAATATCCACCAGGAGCATTGACATTTGCCGCTTTTGATGCTTCTACAACATCATCTAAGGTGATATTAAAAGCTTGCAATTTTTCAGGATTAACTAATACTTGATACTGGCGAATATCGCCGCCATAGGCTACAACTTGACTCACGCCAGGAACAGCTAAGATGCGGTTTGTAACTTGCCAATCAACAATGCGGCGCACTTCCATTAAAGAAGTACTTTCTGATGTGAAAGCGTATTGTAAAACCGTTCCAATTGGCGAACTGGTGGGAGAAATTTGCGGAGTTTCTACACCTTCTGGTAGTTTAGTTTGAGCTTGTTGCAATCGTTCGGTTACTAACTGACGAGCTTGATAAATATCGGTTCCCCAGTTAAAGATAACTTTGACAACGGAAATTCCCGACGCACTGGAAGAGCGGACTGCTGTTACTCCAGGAGTGCCATTTATCGAACTTTCTATCGGTAAAGTTACTAAAGATTCGACTTCTTCCGGAGCGAGTCCAGGGGATTCGGTTTGAATTTCTACTTGGGGAGGTGCAAAGGTAGGAAATACATCTAGAGGCATTTGGATAATCGTGCGAAATATCCAAATCGTCAGGATAATAGTAGCGAATATAACTAGCCAGCGACGCGCGATCGCCCACTTAATAATGGCACTGAGCATGGCAATTTTAGATTTGAGATTTTAGATTTAAGATTGACGATCTTGATGTTCGCTTCCTATAGGTTGTAATTCATAGGTAGGAATGTCGGATTCGATATAAGCGATCGCCACCGGATTTTGCTTAGTTTTACGACTCGCCCAAACAGTACCTGCCCAAAATGTGGCAGATGCGATCGCACCCCCAATAGCTATAAATGACCACCAAGGTAGACCATTTTGGCTAGAAGATATAACTCTTTTCTCCCCCGCTCCCCTGCTCACCTGCTCACCTGCTCCCCTGCTCACCTGCTCACCTGCTTTACTACCACCGCGCAACGATTGGGCATAAAGTTGAGTAGCACGCTGAGTAACAATTAAATCTCCCTCAAATAACCCAGTTTTAACTTCAACCATATCCCCAGAAGTTTGACCCAAATTTAATTCAACTGGTTGATAAGCATTGCCATTTTGGATATAAACAATTTTTTTGCCATTGGCATCAATAATTGCTGAGTTAGGAATCGCTAAAATTGCATTGTTTGTCGTATCTGTTAAAACTTCTAAATCGGCAAACATTCCCGGTTTTAGCACCCCGCCAGCATTTTCCAATTCCGCTTTTACCGGCACGACTCGCGTTTGTCCTTCTACAACCGAACCAATAACGGTTATTGTTCCCTTAAAGGTTTGGTTGGGCAAACTAGCAACATTCACGCTGACTTTATGACCAATTTTAACTTTGCCTAAATCTTTTTCATAAATATTTGCAGTGGCAAAAACTCGACTATCATTGACAATCGTCATTAACTTACCGCCTGCATCTTGAAATGATTGAACCAAACTCACTTCTCGATCGGCGACTTTGCCAGAAATAGGCGCAGTGATGGTCACCATTCCTTTATTATTGGCGCGGGTTCCTAATTGTTCCAGCCGAGTTTGATAAGTCTCGTTACTTAAATTAAGCCGAGATTTTGCCACTTCAACCGCAGAAGTAGAGCGTTTTAATTCCGCTTCTGCTTCTAAAACTTCGCGCCGACTCAGCGCTTTTGTTAATAAAGCTTTTGCTTCTGCCAATTTAGTTTCTGATTCCCGCAAATCCCGCCAAGGTAAATCGACTTCAGCGCGTTTAACTTCCGTTTCAGCTTGGATAACTTCTGGGCGTCCAAGTGCCTTTGCCAGAGATGCTTTTGCTTCTGCTAAATGCGCCCCAGATTCTAGCATTTGCCTGCGCGGTAAAGCTCCTTGCGCTACTAATTCTCGATCTCGATCGTACTGTTCTTGAGCAACGGCTAATTCTGTTTTGGCTTTGGCGATTTCTGCTTCCGAAATTCTTAGCTGACGC
>DNGG01000212.1:397-2989 GCA_003486675.1 Cyanobacteria bacterium UBA11372 | reverse complement strand
ATTCTTTCATCAGCGATTTGTTGGAGATCTACCCAGGTTTGTTCCGGTAGTCGTTCGCTTAGCCGCGCGATCGCAGATCTCAACTCTTCAGCATAAGCGGAACCTGCATAAGCTTGCAGCATCCTCGCTCCCAAGGTGAGTGCAAATAACTCTCCCTGAGATAGGGAAACACTCGGTAAGCGCCACTCCGGATCGGTGTAGTGGAAGCCTTTTTGGCGGCTGTACTCTAAGGGAGCATTGAAGCGATCGCGCAAAAATGCCAAGTCATTGCGGATAGTGCGATCGCTCACTTCCAACACTTGTGCCAGTTTCGCGGTAGTCGGTCGATTTTCACTCCGCAATAACGTATCAATATGCAGCAATCTTTCCAAATGACGGGACATAGATCTGCACCGGATCGATTAGCCACATATTAAACGCACTACCCGGCAAAAACATTTCCGCCTTGATGAAAATTAGACTTGATATCATGTCCGCTTGTATCGGAGGAGCATATTTAATTGTGCTGTAGGGGCGGGTTTTACCAAAAACCTTTGATACCAAGCGAATGGTCTTAATAAACCCGCCCCGGCTTACTTGGATGCTCAAGCGGCTAACTTGTTTTACCATATAGTAAAATAGTAATGCAGGACTTACGCAAAGAAACCGGGTTTCTATAAAAAAGATCTACGCAGAAACAAAGGTGATGGGAACGCCCTTGCGTAAGTCCTGTAATGTAAAATTTGAGTTACTAGATCTATGGCTAAAACTTCCTTGAACAACTCAGCTTTTTCGACGCAGCCCTCCACAGAAGAGGGAATTTCAAAACTTTCTCCAGAGGCTTTGGCTTATGTGGCTGACTTTTTTAAGGTTTTATCGGAAGTCAGTCGATTGCAAATTGTTTGTTGTCTCAAGTCGGGGTCGAAAAACGTTACCCAAATTATGGAGGAAACTGGTTTGGGGCAAGCCAATGTTTCTAAGCATTTAAAGCTACTGGCTCAAGCGGGAATTGTAAGTCGCACGCAGATTGGAGTCAGCGTTTACTACGAAATTGCCAATCCTTTTTTGTTTGAATTGTGCGACTTAGTTTGTCACTCTCTATTATCTCAAATTCAAAAACAAAACCAGCAGATAAAACAACTCAAAATCCTGCAAAGTTAGAATTAACTACTTTAGATTAAGTTGTTAGACTTTTGCTATTACTGATACGTCTCCACATTGTTGGTTAGCTGGGACTGCTTCAGCGATTTTTTGCGTATTTGGCAAGTTAAGGTTACCCATGAATTCAATGAAGCTTGCCCGGTTTTTACCAACAAACCGGGGATTATATTTCTTTTCTTCGCCAATAGTAGAAACTGTACGGCCTCTGTAGTCGTGACCGGGATAAACGAGTGTATTGTCTGGGAGAGTAAATAGTTTCTGAGTAACGCGATCTTACATCAAACTGGGATTGCCGCTTTGGAAATCAGTCCGTTCTACGGGAAGAAAACTCTTCACTTTTAATATTATATAAATCAACTATACTACTATATGGTAATATTGATAATGTAATTTGGCAACAGCAACCAGGAGCTATCATGGCAGAGTTTAACTGGCTAACTGCGCTAGTTGGTGGTCTACTAATTGGGTTCAGCGCTACCCTCTTGCTAGCATTCAATGGTCGTATCGCTGGTATTAGTGGCATTCTTAATAGTGCTATTACCTTTAAGAAAGATGAAATCTGGCGCTGGATGTTCATCTTTGGCATGTTACTAGGTGGCGCGATCTACGAATATGGGTTGGCATTTCAGCCAACTCCAAAGTCTACATTCGCTCCTTTGGCAGCGATCGCAGGCGGTTTTCTCGTCGGTTTCGGCACCCGCATGGGCGGCGGTTGCACCAGCGGTCATGGGGTGTGCGGGTTAGGTCGATTATCCTTGCGATCCTTAGTTGCGGTTCTGATCTTCCTCATAACTGCGATTCTCACAGTATTTATTTCGCGTCGCGTACTGGGGTTAAGTTTATGAAAGAGAATTCAATCGCTTTATTAGCAGGATTGCTATTTGGTCTGGGATTAGGGGTTTCGCAGATGATCGACCGCGATCGCGTCCTGGGTTTCCTCGATGTTACAGGAGTTTGGGACCCAACCTTATTATTTGTCTTGGGTGGAGCCGTTGGAGTGACGGTAATTGCTTTCCGGTTTGTGCTGCGCCGTTCCCATCCAATATGGATAGATAAGTTTTATTTACCCACTAAAACAGATATCGATCGACCTCTAGTTATTGGCGCTGCAATCTTCGGTGTGGGTTGGGGAATTTCCGGATACTGTCCTGGTCCAGCTATTACTGCCTTGGTTTTAGGTATCTGGAATCCAGTATTATTTGTGCTGGCATTGATTGCAGGTTCGCTGACCTATAAGAGTTTATCTCAAAGGTGATTTGGAGAAGATTTTAAGAGTTTGAGTCACTGAAATGTTGGATAACAAGACAGATGTTTTGCGATCGCACGATCAAACCTGGTTAGATCGCTGTAGCCACTTTTTTCCGATTCTAGATTGGGGTTTGCATTACCAATAAAAAAACCTTACCCCGTTGTTGCGTAGGGACACGGCATCAGAGATATTTCGGACAAACA
>DNGG01000212.1:0-144 GCA_003486675.1 Cyanobacteria bacterium UBA11372 | reverse complement strand
GTAATCAACCGGACATGATATGATTTGATCTTCATTTCCCTCCTGGATTTTTCATATTACTACCCTGCTTGATATCAACTCGGATAGCATCGGAATGGCTACCAACCCAAGCTGGGACAGAAAGACCTCTCCCCCAACCCCTCT
>DNGG01000101.1 GCA_003486675.1 Cyanobacteria bacterium UBA11372 | reverse complement strand
CTGTAGCGACAGTTACTGATGCCGTGTCCCTACGCCATACAAACCCATTTTATCAGTCTTACGGGTGGGTAATATTAGGCTCTATTTCGCTAGGCTGAAACTAGCAAGTTTTGCTCGCAGGATTTATGAACAAAGCACTGATATCGATTCTCTTGTTTGTGGAGTTAGTTTTGTTGATAACTTCACCTTTAGCAGCACTAGCTAGTTTAATGTTGCTAGTTATAGTAGCCGCATTTTTTTCAACAGTCTCGACAGTTTTGTCAGCAGTTACTGATGATAATAATCGGCAATAAATACATAAACCCGGTTTCTTCAAGAAACCGGGTTTCTCTTATGCTTGAGGACTAATTGCTTCAAACAGGGATGAGTAATCTTCATTGGATAAACCCATCTGCTGAGCGATTTCTAAAATCTCCCGCACGCCTGACAAACTGCTAGCATTCAAGTTAACCAATTTGGCTGCATCTAGAAACAAGTTAGTATCTTTGAGCAGATGTTTGGTAGGAAAATTGGGATTGGCGTAATTCCGATCTAGCATTCGCTGCAATTTTTTATCAAAAGTCGGCGCATAAATAGCACTTTGACGCAAAATTTCCATGAAAGATTCGACTTCGACGCCTTGATTTTGCACAAAACCTAGACTGAGTGCGAAGGCAGTTGTGAGGGAACTAATGAGTTGATTTAGGGCTAGTTTAACAGCAGCAGCCGTGCCAACAGAGCCTATTAAACGCGGATCTGAGCCAAAGTTTTGCAGCAAATTAGACCATTGGTGAAATTGTGCTTCTGTCGCGCCTACCATGACGATTAATTTCCCGGCTTCGGCTTCTGGGATACTTCCCAAAACGGGTGCTTCTAGATATTCACCGCCTGCGGCTAGGACTTGTTTTTGTAACTCTTGACTTTGGGAAGGAGAAATCGTTCCCATTTGAATTACGGTGCGGTTTTTTAGCTGTTGTTTGGCGTTTTCTGATAAGAGAACTTGCTCAATCGCAGCGGCGTCGGAAAGCATTAAAATGATGCAATCAGAGGAGGCGATCGCACTCTCCGGCGAATCAGCCACCATCGCCCCCGCCTCCCGCAGCGCTTCTAGTTTAGACTGAGTTCGGTTGTAGACTACCACCGGCATTTGCGCGGATAGCAATCTTTGCGCCAGGGGCTTTCCCATTAAGCCTGTTCCCAAAAATCCAATTCTCACCTTAATTTTTCAACTCGAAACGCTAATTACTAGCTTACCAACGACGCGCCCTTTTTCGCTTTCTGCATGAGCCTGGGCTATCTCGGATAAAGGATAAGTGCGGGCAATTATCGGACGCAACTTATTCGCTTCGATCAATTCTTTCAAGTAAGCCAAATCCTTACCATTCGATTTGAGCAGGATAAATTTTGCTTTTTTACCGGGAATCAATTGGGTGATTAAAATTGCCGCGCTGTTAGCGAAATCGGGGACGGTGGTGACGTAAACTCCATTCGAGGACAATATATTTTGGCATTCCCAAAACGAGCGAGTCGCCACCGCATCGAAAATAATATCGTATTTGACCGACTCTTTAGTAAAGTCTTGAAAAGTATAATCTATTATGCGGTCGGCGCCCAAACTTTTGACTAATTCGGCATTCTTTTGGCTGCAAACTGCTGTGACTTCTGCGCCTTGTGCTTTGGCAATTTGAACGGCAAAGGTGCCCACGCCTCCCGAAGCGCCGTTGATTAATATGCGATCGCCAACCTTAATGTTGCCCAAATCCCGCAATGCTTGTAAAGCAGTTTCTGCCGCTAGAGGTACGGCAGCTGCTTCAGAGTGGCTGAGATTTTGGGGTTTGAGAGCGGCGACTTTTTCCGAAACAGCGGCATATTCTGCATACGATCCGCTAGTCGCCGTATCGAGACAGGCATAAATTTGGTCACCAGGGCGAAATTGGGTAACTGCCGATCCAACTTCTACCACTTCTCCCGCAACGTCGTAACCCAAAACCATCGGGAATTTGTTGCCGAAGATAATTTTCAGCATTCCTTTGCGGGTTTTCCAATCGATGGGATTGATGCTGGTGGCGTATACTTTGACCAGCATCTGGTCGCTTTTTATTTCAGGTATTGGCAGATCTTGCGATCGCAAGACTTCAGGAGCGCCGTATTCGTCGATCGCAACGGCTTTCATAGCTATGCACCTGTTGTGGTTTTTGGAGTTTAGATTAATTTGCCTTCATCGCCATCTATCTCAGGACTTACGCAAGTCGAGTCCATCACCTCCAGAAACCGGGTTTCTTCATAGAGAAACCCGGTTTCTTGGCGTAAGTCCTATATTTTTTGAGCGATACTTGCCTCATCCATTATCCGGATCGCAGCGAATCTCGATGATAAATCCATCCGGATCGTAGCAGTAAATGCCGCGTCCGGTGGGTCGGGTAACGATATCCTGTGCGATGGGGATGTGGTGCTGACGCAACACTTCCACCGCTTGGTCAAATAATTTCGGATCTATATCAAAAGCTAAATGATTGGCGCGAGTAAAAGCTTTTTCCGGATCTGGATCTGGCGGCGTCAGTTCCGGTTCCCAGAATAAATCTATTACAGTACCATCCGGCGTCACAAAGTTGGCAACTTTCCCCTCTGCAACCAACTTAACCAACGTTGTCGGAACTTCCTCCCCAGTCAATTCGTGCAAACCCAGGATCGTTCCGTAAAAATGACGCGACGCTTGCATATCCCGCACGTTGAAGGCGATGTGATGCACCCGCCGCAAACAACCTGGAGATAGAACAGCTTTGGTAGACTCTGGCGCTAACGACATACTTGCAACTAATCCTTTTTGCTCAGGACTTACGCTTGAGCGATCTAGACACCGGGTTTCTTGGCGTCAGTCCTTTTGCTATTACGATAACGCCAAACCCAGCGTATTTCAGCCCACCGGCAGATGATTCATTAACTACCCTGATAGGTAATATTAGAAAAAATTACAATCAAAGTCATTTACCAGTAGAAGTGGATTTAGTTTTGAGGTCGATAAGTATTTTTACCTATGAAATCACTGCAACTTCTGTTCTTCTATAGAGAGATTATTAAGAAACCTATCTCAATTATAAAAAAATATCGATTAAGCATGACTTATATATGTCATTATGCTATTTTTTTTGATACAGATTTGAACACCGCTCTTGACTGCCCTTAATTTTAGTACTGCAATTATGTCAATTTTAAATAACTTTCGTAACTTTTTCAGCAACCGCTATATGAAACACTACTGTGATGAATGGATTGAGGAATGGTGCCAAGAAAACGGTTGGACAGATTTATTTGCAGAACGTCCTAACTTTTACTGGGCGTTTCCTCCCTTTGCAGTCATGCCAGAACCAATTCCAGCACAAGTACTCAGAGTGATTAAGGCGCGCAAGGGATTTAGCCAGGAAGAACGACGCTGGACGATCGCAGCCGTATTAGTAACTGTCGTGGCTGCACTTTTAGGCTTTTTCTTAAAATCTCCCATGCCGCTGTTTATCGCGTTTGCTTTTGATGCGGTTACGGT
>DNGG01000546.1:2378-7938 GCA_003486675.1 Cyanobacteria bacterium UBA11372 | reverse complement strand
CACTACATCGTTCCCAATCCCCCGGAAAATATCGTAGCGGTTCTGCCAATCGACTATACCAAAGCCAGCGAACCTTTCCGGTAATCGATCGAAATTCCTCAAAGGGTAGCATCGGCAGTGAAAACCCCTAAAATTAATGCGCGGCGACGCAGATATTAATCAAGTCAGGAGATTAGCAATGGGACAGCAAGCAGTCGGTGCCTTAGAAACAAAAGGGTTTCCGGGGATTTTAGCAGCAGCCGACGCAATGGTTAAAGCAGGCCGCGTCACCCTCGTCGGCTACCTTAGAGTTGGAAGCGCCCGCTTTTCAGTAATTATTCGCGGCGATGTTTCGGAAGTCAAAGCTGCAATGGATGCCGGTATTGCAGCCGTAGAAAATGTTTATGGTGGAACGTTAGAATCTTGGGTAATTATTCCTCGGCCTGATGAAAACGTGGTGGCTGTTTTACCAATCGATTTTTCTGCCACCGTCCAACCCTTCCGCGAAGCAGTAGAAGGTTTGAGAATTCCAGGGCGATCTAATACGTAACGCAAGTTGCGACATTGGTAATTGCCGATTGCAGATTTCAGATTGCAGATTTCAGAGTTATATTCAAATCTAAAATCTACAATCTAAAATCTAAAATTACCCATGACCCATTACCAGCTCAATTAAACAAAACAAAGGGCAGACAATACTGCCCTTTTTTAACTGATTAACTTGCTTTTGAGAAACCGATTTTTTCCCTAGTCTCTTCCCGTGATTTTTTCCAATGCCTGTTCCACCTTGTCAGCAGGTGTTTGAATACCTTGGGTATTTTCAGGGCGTTTCATCTTGTCATAATCAGCCGTTCCTTGAATTTCATTCAAACCCGGATGGGTTTCTTCCTGCTGCTTATTGATATCAAAATCGTAGGGGCTTTTACCAGCAACTGCTTCTTGAGACTTGCGCTCAATTTCAGTCAAATTGGCTTCACCTGAACCAGGGCTGCTCATCATGGCGCTGTAAGCAGGTAAAGCATAGGAAATCAACATCAAAGCACAGATACAAGCAGCTACGAAAAAGCGAACTGGACGCACCAACGCAGACAGATTTAAGCGAATGAAGCGCATAAAAAAATTCTCCTATTTTTCCAGAGCAATCGTTGTTGTTTTTGACTTGGTGAAACTCAGTTTTATTCTGAACTTCATTACCTATTTGCTCAAATTTTTAACAACTACGCATCTGTAAGCAGATAGATATGCTTAACTCACTACGACCAGAGTAAATCAGTCTCTAGACGTATAAGTAATTGATAAAACGTCTAAAGTAGTCCAGAAACAACAAATAAACAGGGGTTTGGGGAAATGTTTTATTCGAGCGATCGCTCTTGGGTGAAAAACTCTACTCTCGGTTCGAGCGGATCAACCACAACCCCCACGCCGACAAAACCCCAACGTTTGAGCAGACTCTTTACCTGACTTCCAGGCAGAGACTCCACAGCAAAGCGGTTTGCCACATCTGCACCCCATTTGTTGAGATAGCTGAGTGCCTCGAAATCTTCGCGAAACATCAGCAGGTACCCGGCACCAGATGGGTTTGAGCCACTTTCTGTGCGGGCAACCAGATAGCTACCATCAGATCGAGAACGAATAACGTAGTAGATTTGGGAAAACATAGCACTTTGGTTAATTGGTAATCGGTAATGGGTAATCGGTAATAGGAAAACCATTACCAATTACCAATTACCCATTACCCATTACCTATTATCTAATTCAAGTCTTCCAGTCGAATGCGGGGATCTGCCGCCTTGAGCAGCAAATCTGCGAACAGGTTACCTAAAATTAGCATCACCGCCCCTATCATCAGACTAGCCATCACTAGATAGAGGTCTTGGTTAATTACAGATTGCCATGTCAAACGCCCCAGTCCAGGCCAATTAAAGAAATTTTCCGTAATAAAAGCACCGCTGAGCAAGCTGGAAAATTCAAATCCCAGTAGGGTAATTAAAGGATTAATCGCATTGCGGAGGGCGTGGAGGTAAATTACCCGATCTTCTGGCAGACCTTTAGCGCGAGCGGTTTGGATATAATCTTGACGCAGGACATCGAGTAATTCCCCGCGCATAATCCGCTGTAACCCAGCAAAGCTGGTAATGCTCAAAGCCACTGTGGGTAAAATCATGTGCCAGCCGATGTCTAAAATTTTACCTAAAGGCGATAAATCGGCATGGTCGATGCTAATCATCCCGCCCACGGGAAATAGGGGGGAAGTAGACTGTGCGAAGAATAGGAGTAAAAGCGCCGTGATAAAGCTGGGAAAACCTTGTCCGGCGTAACTGAGTACCTGTAGAATCCGATCCGCTAGACGATTTTGCTTCACGGCGGCGAGAATACCTAAAGGGATAGCGATCGCCCAAGTTACAACCAAAGATGAAATTGCCAGCAGCAGCGTCGCCGGTACCCGTTCCCACAACAAAGACGCCACCGGGCGCTGATAAGCAAAACTCAGCCCAAAATCTCCCCGCGATACAATTCCCCACAACCAGAACCAATATTGCTCAAAAACCGACCTATCTAAACCAAACTGACGCTTGAGTTCTTCAAGTCTTTGCGCCGAAATTTTAGGATTTGATTTGAACGTATCCAAAAAATCCCCTGGTGCTAATTGAATAATGGCAAAACAAAGTACCGAAGCCAAAAACAAAGTCACAACCGCTTGTAACAGTCGCTTCAGCACATAAATAGTTGTTTCGCTAGCGAGCAGTCCACCCAGTTGCCTGGGAAAATAGGAAACCTTAACAGAAGTCATAAATTAATAAATTGGTAATGGGTAATGGGTAATGGGTAATAGGTAACTAGGAATCACCAATTACCTATTACCAATTACCTATTACCAATTAATACTCAACCAGGGTCACGATCGGCACATCCGGAAGTTGTTGGCGTCCGCCCAAATCCCGTAGTTCGATGATAAAGCCAAAACCAACCAGATCGCAGCCAACTTGCTGGACTAACTTCGCCGTTGCAGCTGCGGTTCCACCCGTGGCAATCAAATCGTCTACAATTAAAACCCGACTGCCTGGGTGCAGTGCATCTTGGTGCATTTCTAGCCGATCCGTACCGTACTCGAGTTCATACTCAACCGCGTGAACAGCCGCCGGTAACTTGCCCCGTTTGCGGACGGGAATAAACCCCGCCCCCAGTTGATAGGCTAAAGGCGTGCCGAAAATGAAGCCACGGGATTCCATTCCCAGGACGTAATCTACCGTCTGTACTGTTTGCTTGCACTTTTCGGTCAAACTGTCAATCGTGTAACGCAGGCCATCTGGGTGACTTAAAAGGGTCGTAATGTCGCGAAACATAATTCCCGGTTTGGGAAAATCTGGAATATCGCGAATCAGGGATTTTAAATCCATAGACTTAGGTTCTTTGAGGTAATGGGTTGGCATTGGCACGGGGGAGGTTGTCCCATCCGTTGAGAGGGGCGCTTTTTGACTAGACTGGGAGAGAAGTCCCACAGATAATTTAGCTAAAGCGGGCTGACAACCAACCGGATGCAAAAGAAATCGTACACTGGAGAGTTACACAGTTTGAGAGGGTTAGTTAATATACATTCCTCGCGCGCGATCGCCTATTTCGGTACAATCCTGCTGGAAGCCGAGTTGCCAGGTTAGAAATTGGGCGCAATATGTGAATACTAAAGGTCAGATACTCTATTAGTGCCATCAATTCTAAATTAGTTTTGCCAAAGTCTACTTTACCCAACCACAAATGCAAGCTGTAATGAAAGTCACCGCAAGCGCGATGCATACAGATAGTCCACCTGCCCAGGTTGTCCCGCTGATACTGAGCAACCTGCCCGATCCGCCGACGATCGATCCCCAGGATTGTCCCCGTCGCGCGAGGCTGCAAATCGATCTGATTCTACTGGCAGTTGAAGCTCTCGATCTGGGCGGATCGGAAGCGATCTTGACCACAGCCAAGGATCTGGATCTGCAAGGGATTATTAAAAATCGCGTAGTGCTGTGGCGAATGCGTTCTACCAACCCGCTGCGAAAATACACCCAGCGCCGTTTCTTGAGCGTGGTAGAAGCGAAAGCCTTGGTAGTGGTTGGCTGCTATCTAGCACGACGCATGACGGTTTTAATCAGACAACTGCTGCTGGCTTACCAACAGCTCAGCGAGAAGCAATTGTCACCAGAACACCATTTTCGCTTATCCGAGTATCTAGAGCGCTTCCGCAAGCATTTCCGCAGCCGCATGAACCCCCGTCGCTCAGCCGTTGTCGCTTACAATTCTGACGAAAAGTTGAACGAACTCGCTATTTCCCTGTTGGCAAAATTGCTTTTCTGTACCGGAACCTCCGGGATGCAGCGATTTTGGAGTAGTCTGTTTGACGGAGAAGTGGAATAGGTCAAGGGGAATTTTAGATTTGAGATTTGAGATTTGAGATTTGAGATTTGAGATTTGATTTCAATCTAAAATCTGAAATTTTAAATCTGAAATTGCACGGATCAATTACCAATTACCAATTACCAATTACCAATTACCAATTACCAAAGTAAAATGACTATTCAACGCCAGTACAGTCTGCCCAATTGCACGCTGTTTTTGGAGGGGTTGAGCGATGCAACCACCGGAAATGGGCAATTAGAGATGCGCCCGGTGATGTCGATTTTGGTGAATGCAGAGTGTCATTTGGCTGGGGGAAAACCAACCATTAGCGGCGGACGGGAATTTTTTGAAAGCTTGGTTAAAGCCGTCAGTCGCTATGCCCAAGGGTTTTTAAGTGGCGTACCGCATCCGGATGAGGACGGACAAGCTTTGCCGTTGGTAAAGATGCAACAAATTGACCGACATTTGCACCGCTTGATCGTGCAAAATCGGGGAGATGTAGCCGTAACCAACGGTGCAACGGCGTCCTTGAAGGGGACGACACCGATCCAAATCGATTTGACGACGGTGCAGCTGTTCGATTTAGTCGAGGCGGTGGATCAATTTTTTGCCGATACTCAAACCTTACCGGATGTATCGGTGCCGTTAGCGCCGGTATCGCGGCGATATGCTAAACCTGATGAACCGATAGCTAAAAAAGCTGCCCCGGCGGCTTTGGGAGTGTCTGGTTTAGCATTGGCAGCGATCGCATTCTTCCTAGTACCCGTCCCCGAAGTCCAAAAACCCCAAGATCCCCGCCCTCAATCCGACACCAACGCCCTCTCTACAACTCCTAACCCAACCGAACCAGCAACTACCGGCGAACCTCCGTTAACTCCAGCGCCAACAACTGGGGCGCTCCTAACCCCATCCCCAACACCTTTAGAAACTCCCCTAGCGAGTCCTCTAGCCTCGCCCACCCCCACAGAAACCCCAGGGGCTACCCCCCTAGTCTCCCCATCGCCCACCGTCTCGCCGACCACTGGAGCGCTAATTTCCCCCACACCAGGGGAAACACCAGGAACAACTCTCGTCTCCCCCACTCCTACTGAAACACCAGGGACTACCCTAATCTCCCCTACACCTACCGACTCGCCGACAACTGGAGCGCTGCTATCCCCCACACCAGGAGAAACCCCAGCAGCGACTTTAGCCTCCCCCACAC
>DNGG01000546.1:1344-2056 GCA_003486675.1 Cyanobacteria bacterium UBA11372 | reverse complement strand
GAAACCCCAGGAGCGACTTTAGCTTCGCCTGCACCATTGGAAACCCCAGGAGCGACTTTAGCCTCCCCCACACCGACAAACTCTCCTTTAGCGAGCCAGGGAGCAGAAATAACCGATGCTAGCACGCTGCGCCAGTTAAATACGACCCTCTACAACAACATTCAGCAAAAGGTGGAAGGACGATTAAGGTTTCCAGACAAACTAGAATACCGGGTGGGCGTGCGTGCAGACGGGACGTTAGTAGAATATGAAGCCCGCAACCAAGCTGCGATTGATTATGCTGACCAAACTCCCCTGCCCAAACTCCAGTCTTCTACCACCCCGGTAGCGCCCGCTACTGGTAGCAGCGAACCGATTGCTTACTACAGGGTTGTGTTTACCCGCAGAGGCGTCCTACAAGTCAGTCCCTGGCGGGGAATTCCATAAAATTGGTAATTGGTAATTGGTAATTGGTAATTGGTAATTGGATTCATTGGCAGCCTACTCGATTCAGAAACCCGGTTTCAGAGTTAATTTCTCCCTGTCAAACCCACTATTTTTCCGAGAAACCGGGTTTCTTTGTCAAAGGATGGTAACTAGCAACTTGAGTTAATAGACCTCTTGCAAAAGTCGCCTTCATCGGCTTTAAAGGCAGGCAAGATGCCCACCCCACAAGAATTTTTCAGGACTTACGGCAGGCGTCCCGCCTACCCCAGAAGAATTTTTTTGGTTT
>DNGG01000546.1:0-1062 GCA_003486675.1 Cyanobacteria bacterium UBA11372 | reverse complement strand
AAGAATTTTTTTGGTTTTGTGGGATGGGCCGAAAAGCCCGCCCCAAATATTTTTGCCACAGCTTTACTTACACAAATCAGCGATAATATCCATGCGAAAGTTATCAACTAAATTGGTTAGATTCTGATAAATATCTGCGTATTCTACGGCAATTTCACCAATTAGTTCTAGACAGCGTTGATCGTCAAGGGAAGATGCAGCTACCTGTAATTCTGTTTTCCAGTCGGTTGGCATTGCGGCTAAAGATGCTGCCAGCGCTTTTAAAGTTTCTGGATTCAATATATTATCCGAGTTGCTGTTATTTTGTTCTTGTGTTTGTTCGTGGGCATAAAGATAACTTACCTTGAGATATTTAGCAATTTTGTCAAATAGTTCTTCTGTGCGGAACGGTTTCTGCACCCAGTCATCGCAACCCGATGTTAATATGGCTTGTTTATCGTCAAAAACACCCGCTGTTAAAGCGATGATGGTTATTCTTTTTCCTTTGGGTGTTGCTTTGATTTGCTTGGTTGCCTCGTAGCCGTTCATTACGGGCATCCGCATATCCATTAAAATTAAATCTGGATGCCAATTTGACCACAAATTAATTGCTTCTTGACCGTTGTGAGCTTCGCCTACTGTAAACCCAACTGCTGACAGCAATTCCACTAAAAATAAACGATTTTCTAAAATATCTTCAACGACTAAAAGGCGATAATTGGGTTGATTGGGTGCTAAGGAAACAATTTTTTTATCCGAGGTTGATGCTGTAATTGGAGAGGCTGTGGGGAGCATAAGCGGAAGTGTTACTTTAAAAATACTTCCTTGACCTACTATACTTTTAACTGCAATTTCACCGCCCATTAATTTAGCCAATTGGTAACTGATGGCTAATCCTAATCCGGTGCCTTGTTGAGAGTTTTTTCCGGATGTAGTTTGAACAAATTTTCCAAATAGTTGGTTGATTTCTTCTGGTGCAATACCGGGGCCAGTGTCTTCGATTTCAAATATTAGGCGATCAAAATTGAGATCGCCCGGGGGGGCGGGTTGATAACAATTGTCTGTTTTAGTTGTTAAGTTATT
>DNGG01000085.1:8364-11812 GCA_003486675.1 Cyanobacteria bacterium UBA11372 | reverse complement strand
CGCATGTGCGAGTTACAAGGCGCCGTCGCAGTGGGACAATTGTCCAAATTAGAATCCGTGGTACAAAGTCGCGTTGACAGCGCCAACAAGATCGCGGAAAAATTACAAGGAATAGCGGGAATTACTACGCCTTGGGTTGACTCCCGAAATATCCACACTTACTGGAAATATTGTCTGAGCGTGGATGGTAATATTATCCCCAATGGCCCCGTTGGACTGGCGCAAAAATTGAAAACCAAAGGCATTTTCTCCGCGCCGCGATACATTCAAAAACCCGCCTTCATGTGCGAAGTTTTCCAAAAACAAAATACCTTTGGAAAATCGCGTTTCCCCTTCACATTAGCGCGTCCCGAAGCCGTGGATTATAACCGCGATCGCTTCCCAGGAACCTACGCCGGATTAGAATGCGTTTTAGTCCTACCTTGGAACGAACGCTATACCGACGAACACATCGACTATATCGCCGACTCAATCCGCGCAGCCGTTGGCGAATAGGGCAATTTTAGATTTGAGATTTTAGATTGCAGATTGCAGATTCAGAGGCTAGAAACCGGGTTTCTGAGTAGATCTGTGGTTTCCAAATCGAAGATTTTTGATAGAAACCCGGTTTGTTTGCTTATACCAATTTCCCTTGTCGTGCTACACATCTACGTGTACCGATTTACGGTGTGGGTTTTACCAATAACCTTTGATACAAAACAATTTAACTTAACCCGCACCAGCCCCTTGTGTTTCACATTCATGGGAAAACGGTATTAGCCTATTGCAATTAAATCTGCAATCTAAAACCTGCCATCTTCAATTTCTTGTTGGTCATGAGGATATAAAACTATGGAACCCAAAATTAATTTTGGTTTGGTTGGTGCAGGCGGTATTGCCCAAGCTTACGTGCAAGCCTTTGGTAGTTGCAAACATGCCCAGTTAGTAGCGATCGCAGATATTCGACTTGATGCGGCTAAAGCTTTAGCAGCCAAATTAGGATGCCAAAGTTACGACTCTTACCAAGCAATGGCTGAAAGCGAAAAACTGGATGCAGTTATTATTTGCACTCCACCCATCACCCATCCAGAAATCAGCCTGTATTTTATCGACCGAAACATTCACGTTTTGTGCGAAAAACCTTTCAGCATTGACTCGAAAAGTGCCAAAACAATGCTCGATGCTGCCACACAAGCTGGCGTCAAGCTGACAATGGCTTCAAAATTCCGCTACGTCGAAGACGTAATTAAAGCCAGAAATATCGTCAATTCGGGAATTTTGGGAGAAATTGTTTTATTTGAAAACGCCTTTACCTCCCGCGTTGATATGACATCCCGCTGGAATTCTAACCCCAAAGTTAGCGGCGGCGGCGTGTTAATTGATAACGGCACCCACTCGGTTGATATTATGCGCTATTTTCTCGGCCCTCTAGCAGAAGTGCAGGTAGTAGAAGGGAAGCGCATTCAAGGATTACTCGTTGAAGATACGGTGCGGATTTTTGTCAAAAGCGTCAGCAAAGTGACGGGCAATATCGACCTATCTTGGAGTATTAATAAAGATCTAGACTACTACATCCGCATTTACGGCTCTTTAGGCACGATTTCCATCGGCTGGAAAGAATCCAAATACCGTCAATCTTCCAGTTCGGATTGGATTGTCTTCGGCAAAGGCTACGACAAAGTGCAAGCATTTAGCAGCCAAATCGAGAACTTCGCCAAAGCCATCCAAGGAGAAGAAGCGCTGTTAATTACCGCTCAAGATGCCTTGGCTTCCGTCGAAGTAGTGGAAGCAGCTTATGCGGCAATGACCCAAAATCACTGGATGGCGGTTGCCCAAGAAACCAATGCCAGCCAACCATTAAACGGCACGAAACAATTGTTAGAAGTTAGCAAAGTATGAGCGTTCGCATTCATCCCACAGCCATTGTTGAAAAAGACGTAGAAATTGGGGCTGGTTCGTCAGTTTGGGATAGCGTTCACATTCGGCATTCAACCAATATTGGCTCTGAATGCATTGTGGGTGAAAAAACATACATCGCCTACGGTGTAAAAATTGGCAACCGGGTCAAAATTAACGCCTTTGTCTATATTTGTACGGCGGTGACAATTGAAGATGGGGTGATGATTAGTGCCGGAACTGTCTTCACCAACGATCGCTTTCCCAGAGCAACGACTTCCGACTTGAAACAGTTGCGGACTTCCGATCCAGACGAACATACCTTGCCGACGCTGGTGCGAGAAGGCGCTACGATTGGCGCTCATTGCACAATTGGTAACGATTTGGTCATCGGACGCTTTGCCATGATTGGCATGGGTGCGCTGGTTACCAAGTCCGTGCCGGATTTTCATTTAGCAATTGGACATCCGGCGAAGTCGGTAGGGTGCGTTTGTCGCTGCGGAGAGCCACTGGTGAAGTTTTCCGATGATACGCCGCAGGATTTCGACGAGATAACCTGTTCGGCTTGCGGACTCAAGTATGCAATCAAAAATCGCATGGTAATTGAGTTGACGCCTCCTGTTTAATAATTGCAAATTTTAGATTGCAGATTTCAGATTAAATTAAATCTCAAATCTGCAATCTGAAATCTAAAATTCCCTCAATCTTCAATTTGGACTATGTTACCAAAAACCGAAAAATGGGCAATTGTAGGAGGCGGTATTTTGGGCATGACGCTTGCCCATCGACTGGCTCAACAAGGAAAAAACGTCACCCTATTTGAGGGAGCTAACGAGCTGGGTGGATTGGCGAGTGCTTGGCAGTTGGGGGATATAGTGTGGGATCGGCATTACCACGTGACTTTGCTGTCGGATACCCGCTTGCGATCGCTGCTTGCCGAACTTGGTTTAGAACGAGAAATCGAATGGGTAGAAACCAAAACGGGTTTGTTTGCCGATGGCAAGCTTTATTCTATCTCTAATTCTATCGAATTCTTGCGCTTTTTCCCTTTGGGATTAATCGATAAACTGCGGTTTGCCTTCACGATTATCTACGGTTCTAAAATCACCGATTGGAAAAAACTAGAAAAAATCCCCGTCACCGATTGGCTGAAAAAATGGTCGGGAAAACGCGCTTTTGAAAAAATTTGGCTCCCCCTGTTGCGCGCCAAGTTAGGCGACAATTACAAAAAAGCCTCAGCCGCATTTATCTGGGCAATTATTGCCCGACTATATGCCGCCCGTCGCACCGGATTAAAAAAAGAAATGTTTGGCTACGTTCCCGGTGGATATGCCCGCGTTTTGGAAGTATTTAGTCAACGTTTGAGCGAGGAAAATGTTAAAATAAACCTCGGCAATCGAGTCACGAAAGTTGAATATATCGGCAAGGATAAAGTCAGAATAGACTTGCAAAATGGGGAGCAAGAAATCTGCGATCGCGTCATTTTAACAACCGCCGCCCCCATCGCCGCTCAAGTTTGTTCCGGACTTTCTGAAAGGGAAATTTCCCAGCTTAAAGGCATTGAATATCAAGG
>DNGG01000085.1:0-8137 GCA_003486675.1 Cyanobacteria bacterium UBA11372 | reverse complement strand
CTGTTGTTGAAAAAACCCCTTTCCAACTTTTATGTAACCAACATTACCGACACCTGGGTTCCCTTTACCGGCGTCATCGAAATGTCAGCGTTAGTTGACCGCAAATATTTGGGTGGAAATGCCTTAGTTTATTTGCCAAAATACCTGCCATCAGACGATCCGGCGTTTTACCTATCCGACAAAGAGTTGGAGGAAAAATTCGTCCAAGCACTGCTGCAAATGTACCCGCGGTTTGAGCGCAGCGACTTGCTTTGCTTTCAAGTTTCGCGAGTCAGGTACGTGCTGGCAATTTCAACGGTGAATTACTCAGAAAAATTACCGCCGATGCCAACTTCCATACCTGGAGTTTATATTATCAATTCAGCCCATATCGTTAACGGAACGCTGAATGTAAACGAAACAATTCAGCTAGCCGAAAAAGTAGCCGAACAGCTTTTAGCTAACTAGCTCAATTAGCTTTTCTTGCAATTAGCAATTACCAATTACCAATTACCAATTACCAATTAGCAATTATGAACTGTCCGATTTGCGACGCACCCACGCGCCGAAAGTTTAAAAAGTATGGCTATTGGATCAAAGTTTGCCAAACCTGCTTTCACCAATTCGCCGAACTCACCCCAAGTTTAGCCCACGCGCAACAAGTTTACGGCGACGAATACTTTGAAGGCGGGGGTGCGGGTTATCCCAACTACTTAGGCGAAGCAAAAATTCTCAGATCCCATAGTAGTCGCTACAGCAAAATTTTGGCACGCTATATGCAACCTGGAACGATGCTGGATGTCGGCGCCGCAGCGGGTTTTATCCTTCAAGGGTTCACAGACTGCGGATGGAAGGGATTAGGCATCGAACCGAACCCGCGCATGGCAGAATATGGACGGATGCATCTGGGGTTACCCATCGAGACGGGGACTTTGGAGCAATTTAAAACTAGCGATCGCTACGACCTGATCGCCATGATCCAAGTTATTCCTCACTTTTTCGACCTCAAAAGTGCCTTGCACGCAGCTGAAAAAGTTACTAAACCCAACGGATATTGGCTGATTGAAACTTGGAATCGAGAAAGTTTGATGGCGCGAATTTTTGGTAAAAATTGGCACGAATACAGTCCCCCCAGCGTCCTCCACTGGTTCTCCCCTTCTGGACTGCAAAACCTCACAGCACAGTTTGGCTTTCGCGAAATTGCCAGAGGAAGACCCTCAAAATGGATTCAAGCTTCCCACGCGAAATCTCTACTTGGTTACAAGCTAAAAGGATCGACCTTGGGAAAACTGGCGATGAAGGTAGTTAATTTGATTCCCGACGATCTATCCATCCCTTACCCGTCAGAGGATCTGTTCTGGGCGCTGTATCAAAAACAATAGTTAATTGATTTGAGATTTGAGATTTGAGATTTCAGATTTGTTACTAATAGCGGCATCCAAGACAAAATAAATCATTTGAGATTTGAGATTTCAGATTTCAACTTTAAGATTTGTTGCTGATGCCAGCAGCAAAAACAAAATCAATCTAAAATATCAAATCTAAAATCTAAAATTACTGTAAGCTGTTTGGCGATCGAATACTTCCATAAATTATCAATCGTGGAGTGCATAGATCGCGAACAGAAACAGACAGGTCTTACCCAAAAATCAGGGGTCTACAACGAAAATGCCTCGGAGCAACAATTTGACCTTGACCAGAAACCCGGTTAATTCGGCTTTTAACATCAGTCCTAACAGAATTATCCCGATCCTTGTTGGCCTATTCGTTCTGGGTGCTATTTTAAGAACCTTAGATATAGGACAGCCAATCGGGGTAGACAACCTCCTATCTTGGCGGGAAACGGATATTGGTAGCATCGCCAGAAATTTTGATCGCGAAGGGATGAATTTGTTCTACCCCAGAATTGATTGGCGAGGAGATGGCAAGGGCTATGTAGAAATGGAATTTCCCCTCTACCCTTGGTTAATTGCAGTTCTTTACAAGCTCTTTGGCTACCATGAAATATTCGGACGCCTGCTGTCTTACTCGTTTTCCCTAGGCGCAATGGCGGTCTTTTTCCTACTGGCTCGTTATCTGCTGCCGCCGGTGGGAACAGTCTTCGCTGCATTATTTTTTGTCCTCAGTCCCCTGGCGATTAAAATCTCCAATTCCCTTCAGCCAGAGGGGCTAATGTTCCTCTGCTACTTACTCGCTGCTTATGCTTTTATTCGCTGGCTTGACGATAATTCTTGGAAACACTATGGCCTAGCTTTGTTCGCGACGACCTTGTGTATTTTAGCCAAAGCTCCAGCGGCTCATATTGGACTGTTTTTTGCCCTATTAGTTTTGAAGGAAAAAGGACCGATCGCCTTTCGCCAAATTCGCCTTTGGGCGTTCGCAATTGTTGCTTTATTGCCCGGTATCCTCTGGTACAAACACGCCCAACATCTCTGGTTAACCTATGGAAACTCCCTGGGAGTTTCTAATGAAAACCACGTAGCGGGATTGAAACTTTTTACCCAGCCATCCTTGATTCGCGGCATTTTCTATATAGATATTTTGCATGTATGGATGCCTACGGGTTTAATTATTTGTGCCATTGGGATCCTGGTAGCGCGGTCAGAAAAGGCGGCGATTTATAGCCTCTACTGGTTGTTACCTATTTTTGTTTTTTACCTGGCTATAGCCTACACAACGAGTGCGGCATGGGCGATTTACTACCACATATTTTCTGTGCCGCCCGTTGCCCTATTAATTGGGTTAGGAGTGGAAGCTCTTATAGCCATTAATTGGGGGAAGAATTTAACCAGGGATTGGTTGCCACAGATGAATACTCCGGTGGTTGTTTTAGCAGTATTATGTTTGTGTGCAACTTTTCTATTTCCAGCATTGCAGATTTATCAAAGTACGGCAGAGGGGGCGAAAGATATGGAAAAACTCTACCAATGCGCCCAAGAATTTAAGCCAGCAATTCCCGATAACGTTTTAATCGCAACGACGGCTCCTGGTATTTTTAAGGAGGGTCGGCCTGTTGCCTCTAATGTCCCATACATGTTTTATTGGCTAGACCGTAAGGGCTTCAATCTTTTTGCGGAAAATCAATCTTTGAAGGGCGTTATCGAGCTTAGCAAGCGAGGCGCGCGATATTTTATCGCTGAAAAAGGCTATTTTAAAGGCAAGCCTGACTTTGAATCTGACTTACGTAGAACATTTCCGGCGATTCGAGAATGCCAACAAGCCGTTATGTTTGAATTAACTCCCAAGCTCAAAAAATAAACCTATGAAGGCGAAAATATCCCAGGGGCTATCTACATCAGGGTTAAAATTCCTAGTTATTTCTTTGTTAGCGCTGGAATATTTTTTCGATTCGCGAACCTTGACCATCCCTAGATTCTGGCTTTAGTTGTAACGGTTAATGCTTTAACAGATAAAAACGACCATTATGAACGCCAACAAGAAACCAATTGCTAGTCTATCCCTAGATCTCGATAACAAGTGGTCTTACATGAAAACCCACGGAGATTCAGGGTGGGAAACTTTTCCCTCTTACTTGGATATTGTAGTGCCGCGTTTTATAGACTTTCTTGGGGAAAGAAATCTAACAATTACTGTTTTTATCGTCGGTCAGGATGCGGCATTAGAAAAGAATCATGCAGCACTCAGATCGATTGCTGAGGCGGGACATGAAATCGGCAATCACTCGTTTAAGCACGAACCTTGGTTACACCTTTACTCTGAAGAAGAGATAGAAAAAGAGATTGCGATCGCAGAATATCATATCGAAGAAGCCACCGGCAAAAAACCCATTGGCTTTCGCGGCCCAGGATTCAGCATTTCCCGCAGCACATTGCAAGTTTTAGCACGACGCGGCTATCAGTACGAAGCTTCCACATTTCCCACTTTCCTCGGCCCATTGGCAAGAGCTTACTACTTTATGACCAGTAAATTGAGCCAAGAAGAAATGGAACAGCGGAAAGCTCTTTTTGGCACATTTGGTGAAGGATTTCGACCCCTCAAACCCTACCAGTGGCAGTTAAATACCGGCGGACTCATAGAAATTCCAGTAACAACGCTGCCCATTTTTAAAGTGCCGATTCATTTCAGCTATTTGCTTTATTTAAGCGTATTTTACCCATCCCTGGCGCGGCTTTATTTCGATATCGCTTTAAAACTCTGCCGCTTAACGGGAACCCAACCTTCCTTGCTATTGCACCCGCTCGATTTTCTCGGCGGCGATGACATTCCAGAGTTATCTTTCTTCCCAGCAATGAACATTCCCGGTGGCAAAAAGTTAGCCTTACTCAGTAATTTAGTTGGCCTGCTATCCGATCAATTTACGATAGTAACAATGCAGCAACACGCTCAGTTAGCGACTGAACGATTCAAGCTTCCCAGGGTAGAACCCCGCTTCCGTCAGGTGGGAGTTTAACTAACTCGGGGTTTCATCCCACGCTATCACGGTATAGTCTGGGATGAAATCCCGGTCAAATGAGATTCTCAATCTTAATCACCTGAGGAAAAACAATTAATTTGAGCGATCAATTCACCATATGAAAAAGTTATATTTGATTGCCAAACCCCACTCGTTATTAAGCCGTTGGCAACAGCCAAAATGGATAGTTATTGGCTTAATCGGTATAAATCTTTGTATTACACTGTTTTTGTCAGCTACTCTCAATATCTGGATCGATGAAGCTTTTTCCCTGCACACAACTGGTCAAGATTTCTACAACACTCTCAATCAGGCTCTGTACTTTGAACTGCAACCACCCGCTTATTTTCTCATTTTAAACCTGTGGCGTCAGCTGAATAGTTCTATATTTTTTGCCAGACTGTTTTCAATTGTATGTATTGTCTTAACCTTGGCTATTGTGCCCAAGTTATCTCAAAAATATTTACCAGATATACATCCAGGATGGATAACTGCTGCTGTAGCATTAAATCCTTTTACAATTTGGGCAGCCGTTGAAATTAGAGTGTACGCTTTTGTTATTTTACTGTCCGCTTTATTAATGTTGTTTTTCTTTGATGGTTACTTGTCAGAACAACCCAATACACTGGCGCGCTGGGCGTATGTAGAAGTTGCCATCCTGGGTCTGTATACACAATATTTTATAGCGTTTTTATTAGTGGCTCAGGGTATAGCATTTTTAGTTTTTAAGGGCTGGCGAGCTTTGCGTAAATCGTTACTTGAAATAATTGTTGTCGTCCTGGGTTTTTTACCGATTTTATTAATTGTGCCGCATCAAATATCCGAACATACAACGGGGGTGCCAAAAACATTTTCTATCTCAGAGTCTTTAAGAGTGATAATGTGGAACTCCATAAATTATATATTCCCAATCAATTGGACTTGGCTGCGGAATTATCAAGATAATAATGCATTTTTATACACACTAGCTTGTTTAATCTTTGGTCTAATGTTTCTCATTTATAGAAAGCCTCGGTGGTTGAAACAACAAGATATCGCTCTATGGATAATGGCATCTGTTACCATAGTTTTTTTAGCGGGTGTATTTATCAAGGTAACCGGGGCAGAATTAATCGAAACTCGCCATACGTCAGTGTTATTTATTCCAGTTGTTTTTTCAGCATTTTCAATCATTAAAGCTGCCATCTTTCCTTGGTTAAAATCTAGTTATCGCCTAAAAATTTTGTTAATCTTGTCTTTGGTTATTTTATTTTTTAATATCACTTCTCTGGGGTCTGTTTATCGCAGAATGACTAAACCAGGAGATGCAAGCCGCGTGGCTAACTATATTACGATTCACGAAAAACCTAACCAACCCATCTTAGTTTTTCCTGGACTCTCAGCCCTGACTTTATCCTATCACTATTCAGGTCAAAATAGCCTTGTACCTATTCCCAGAGGGGAAGATTTCCAAAATTACAATCTTCGTAAATTCGTGCTAAAAGAAGAAAGAGAAATTTTGGCACCTTTGTCACAAGTAACCGATGACCCTCAATCGATTTGGATTGTAGTTCAGCAGAAGTGTACGAATTTAAATATTGATTTCAATTGTCAGCTTTTCCACAATTTTATTAACAGACATTACTCAACTGAACTCAGCAAAGAATTTCGCGGTACTACCGTCAAATTATTGCACCGCAAACCCCATAATTAAAACCTTAAAATCTCCATTCATCTAGCAGCTCGTCGTGCTACATTTGTGCCAAGAACTTAGAGCGATGCCAACGGATGCGCTTCGCTTATCCCCGATCGGCTTTGGCGTTGTAGTACACATGTTCTATATCGTCGCTGTGCTTGCCAGTCGCTTCAAGTCCCTCTTCTGGTGATACGCCATAGGCGGCGCTTTTGGCGTCAGCAGGCTAGAATGCAGAGTATGGGGGACTCGCAATACCCACCGAGTGCGGTCAAAAACAGTTGGTGATAGAGAGAAAGCGCCACTATGCAAAAGGATTTACAAGGTTTAGAAATTACTAAAGGAGAACTCAAACGCTTAAGTGGTCTGAGTGTAAATGCTGTGTTCAAACCGGCTTCACCGCGTAAGTTTTTAGCGGAAATATTAAAAACAGTTGGCCTCATCGGGATACTTTCGGTTAGCTGTATTTTTCTAGTTCAAGTTTTTCCCACCCATCGTATACTTTTAATTATAGTTCATTTGCTGCTAGCAGCTTGGTTAGTTATTGATGATGCCATAAAGATATATTTAAGTCACAGAAACCGTCATTTTATCAGTATTATAGAAGATGTAGAACGTTATAACGCTGTGATTCAAAGTATCGATATTAATGACCAAATCGAAGCCGCAGGAAACCCCGGAGTCCGATTACAGCAAAGAGAAAGGGTGATTCAAGCCCTTAAACTAACGCGGGAAGATTTAATCCGCGCTTTAAAAACTGAGAGAATTTTAAGGGAGAATGAGCATTTTATCAAGCTGAATCCAGAACTATTTGCTAATAATTTAACCGCGTTAGCAGCCTTGCAAGTAGGCGAAAAAGCCAGCGAGTACGGGCGGCTTTTAAATGAAGCGTTTGAAATTGGCATCAGCATCCAAGACGAAATGAGACAATTGCAAAATCGGCAGTTATGAAACAGGAGAATTGGCATTCCGTGCAACCAGATTTAGTCGGGTTAGAAATTACCAAGGGAGAACTGAAACGCCTGATTGGAGTCGATCCAGATGATGTTTTCAGACCCTCTATTTTGCGAAACGCCCAAAAACGCTGGAGTTTTTTCTTAAATGAAATACTAATAGGTTTGGCACTCACTCCCATAATTGTTGGGGTGATTTATACCTTTATTATTTTTCCCACCTTGGGGTCATCTATTCCCACCGCGATCGCACTCCTAATTGTAGTCCCAATTCTGGTCGCGGCGGGTCGGTGGTTGTTGAGTCAAAAAAACCGTTCCAAGTTGCTCGTCAACTTGCTCGATGAAGTCGATAAATATCATGCAGTTGTCAACGCCATCCATATAAACGACCAGTTGGAAGCAGCTGGAACCCCAGGAACAAGTTTAAGCGATCGCGCCAAAGTTATTGAAGGATTGCAACTCACCAGAGACGATTTAGTTCGCGCTTTGAAAACCGAAAGAATTTTAAGAGAAAACAAGCAAGTAATATCTACCAACCCAGAACTATTTGCCAATAATTTGCGAACCTTGCAAGCAATGCAAACTAGCAGCGACCAAGCCAGCGAATACGGACGGCTGCTCAACGATGCACTGCAAATTGCAGTAGACGTTCAAGCAGAAATGAGAAAATTGCAAAAGTAAAAAATGGTAATGGGTAATTGGTAATGGGTAATTGGTAATTGATCCTTCCAGATATACCATTAGCTTTTAGCCATTAGCAAATCTGAAATCTGAAATCTGCAATCTGAAATTGGCAATTATCCTGAGACAATGAGGACTGAAGTCCTCACTACGAACCCATACGATGGCAACCAAACCCAAAATTATTGTATTAGATGACGACCCCACCGGCTCTCAAACCGTTCACAGCTGCTTGCTGCTGACGCGCTGGGATGTGGAAACGTTGCGCTTGGGATTGGCTGACGAGTCACCGATTTTCTTTGTGCTGACTAATACCAGGGCGCTAACTCCAGATCAAGCTACCGCCGTTACCACAGAAGTATGCCAGAACTTGAAAGTTGCGATCGCAGCTGAAGGAATCGCAGATTTCCTCATCGTCAGTCGTTCCGATTCCACCCT
>DNGG01000084.1:4611-21253 GCA_003486675.1 Cyanobacteria bacterium UBA11372 | reverse complement strand
CATATTTACGCTTTAAGACATAGACGTTCTCTACCGTAAGGTAGTCGAACTGTTCGGATTTTAAGTTATAAGATCGTCATGTAAATCGGGAACCAGTTAGCGTTCAAACCCAGTTAGACTCGCCGAATTAATCGATTGAAATCACTTTGAAAACAGCCAGTAGGCAGTTCATTTTCTTTCAGTTTTTAGGAGATTATTATGCGGATTGCACAGATCGCACCTTTATGGGAGAGAGTCCCACCTCCTGCCTATGGCGGTATTGAGTTAGTGGTTAGTCTGCTAACCGATGAATTAGTGCGACGTGGGCATGAAGTTACCCTTTTTGCATCGGGAGATTCTATCACTTTGGCGAACCTTGAATCGGTTCATCCCCGCGCTTTGCGACTCGATCCTAGCGTCAAGGAATTCGGCATCTATGAGATGCTACAAATGAGTCGAGTGTACGAACAAGCGTCAGAATTTGACATCATTCATTCCCATATGGGTTGCGCTGCACTACCTTATGTCAATCTGGTAAAAACGCCGACGGTTCACACGCTGCATGGTATTTTTACACCTGACAATGAAAAAATGTTTACCTATGCGAAAAAGCAGCCATATGTAAGCATTTCCAATACGCAGCGGGAGCCTAGATTGGGGTTAAATTGCGTGGCGACGGTTTACAATGGCATTGATGTAGATAGTTACGAGTTTTACCCGCAACCCGATCAGCCTCCCTATCTGGCGTTTTTAGGTCGAATATCGCCGGAAAAAGGGACGCACCATGCAATAGAAATTGCCAAACAAGTGGGTTTGCCGTTAAAAATGGCGGGTAAGGTGGATGTGGTTGATGTCGAGTATTACGAAAGCGAAATCAAACCCCACATTGATGGCGAGCAAATTCAGTATCTGGGTGAAGCAAATCACGCACAGAAAAATGAATTGATGGGAAGAGCGATCGCCACTTTATTCCCCATAACTTGGAGGGAACCTTTCGGATTAGTAATGATTGAATCAATGGCATCGGGTACGCCAGTAATTGCGATGAAACTAGGATCTACTTCCGAAGTAATTGCTGATGGAAAAACGGGCTTTTTATGCAACTCGATTGCCGAGTGCGTCAGCGCGGTGAGAAGAGTTGAGGAAATCAACCGCAATGATTGTCGAAAGCATGTAGTGAATCGCTTCAGCGTTCAGAAAATGACCGAGGGTTATGAAGCGGTTTATCAACAAATTCTGGCAGAAAAGTTTGCTCAGAATGGACGCCTTCGTAGCTTAGTTAGTTAAAGCAGCAGAGGTTTGAGCAATGCGATCGCATACCGAATTGGGGATGCGATCGCTTTCTCCTTTCTGAAATAAGAGGAGTCGAGGGTTTTGCCGGTACTTTTCTGAAATAATGGGGTTTGTAGAAACACTAGCGATACGCCGATGCAACGATGGGAGGGGGAAAAGGTTAACTGAGGTTTGCGAAATACTGGAGTGCCGCTCAAAATTGCTAGTATTAACTTCCACTGTTCTTCATTCAAATTTTTACCTTTGATGGCAGGGGAAGTTGTCTGGATTTGTTGCAGTAAAGGATTGACAGAAGTAGCAACCGGCAAAAGACAATCTTGGAAGATAATGGGCGGACAACTTGGTAGTTGGTCAAATCCTTTTTCTTACCATTGTGCTTCGGCAATCAAAGGTAAGGCTACAATGGCTCTACCTGTAACTTTATAGCGGAGAGTGGGTTCGCGATCGCAATAACCCAACAAAGCAAATAACTGATTCTCCGCCTGTTGGTAAGGACGCCCATAGTTAGTATAAAAGTTGCGAAATTCCCACTGATGACCGTTAATAGCAACAATCTGGTCAATTTTGATAGATTTGACTTCAATTACAATTAAACCTAGTTCAACATCCGCAATTAAAATATCCGGTTCTTTCCTAGTTTTTCCGACTCGGGAAAATATGGGATAGCGCCAATAGGCGATGCAGTTTCTATCTGTAAAAGCCTGCTTGAGCGCTTCCCATACCTTACTTTCGCCTCTCTCTCCACTTTTGCCCAGTGGTTCAGTCGTAATAAATTTACTCTTGGGATTTAGGCAAAACCACGCCATAGGCAATTTCTGTATTTAAATATCTGGGCACTCCTCAAAACCCAGATATTTTTAGTTCGATCTGTTTCTCTTTTCCTTTTGCTTTTTCCTCACAATCCAGACGATAAAAGAAACCAGTAATAAGGCTGCCACAATCTTGGAAACTGGGCCGAGGTATTCATCTACCAGTTCATAATTTGCGCCTAGCATGTAACCGGCTAGTGTGAGAAAAGTTACCCACAAAATAGTGCCGACAGTCGAATAAATTAAGAAGGGTACTAACGCCATGTCGTTGAGTCCGGCGGGCAGGGAAATTAAGGTACGAACTCCCGGTACGAGACGACCAAAAAACACAGCTTTTTCGCCATGTTTGTTGAACCAATTGTTGGCTTTATCGATATCTTCACCGGATACGCTAATCCACTTGCCGTACTTGTTAGCTAACCGCTTGACGTTTTCTTCACCGATCAGTTTGCCGATATAGTACCAAGGCAATGCGCCGACAACTGTGCCGATGACTCCAGCTGCGATCGCAGGCACAAATCCCATCTTCCCCTGGGCAATTGTAAACCCCGCCAAGGGCATAATTAACTCTGACGGAATCGGCGGAAATAAGTTTTCCAAAAACATCAGCCAGCCAATTCCCCAATAGCCCAGGGAAGTCATTGTCTGAAGTACCCATTCTTTCATAAATTTGGTAATTGGTAATTGGTGATTGGTGATTGGTAATTGGTAATTGGTAATTGGTAATAAAATGCTTTTCCCATTACCTATTACCCATTGACAAAGTTGGTAATAGTAATGGGCAATTGGTAAGGTTTTTCTTTCCCATTACCAATTACCCATTACCAATTACCAAGTCTTATGTTCCCGATGTCCAGGAATTGATGTACTCGATTTGATCGGGGGTCAAGCTATCGATGAAAATGCCCATTGCTTGCAACTTCAACCGGGCGATTTCTTTATCCACTTCGACGGGGATAGAGTGAATACCGGGTGCTAATTTGCCTTGATTTTTCACCAGGTATTCAGCCGCTAAAGCTTGGTTGGCAAAGCTCATATCCATTACCGCGCTGGGGTGTCCTTCAGCAGCGGCTAAGTTAATTAAACGCCCTTCACCTAATACCACGACGGACTTACCATTTTTCAAGCGATATTCTTGGGTAAAGTTCCGTACTTGCTTGATTTCTGTTGATTTTTCTGCTAAAGCTTTGAGGTCAATTTCGATGTCAAAGTGACCGGAATTGCAAACCATTGCGCCATCTTTCATCACATCGAAATGTTCGCTGCGGATGACGTGTTTGTTGCCAGTTACGGTGATAAACAAATCGCCTTGGGGTGCAGCTTCTGCCATTGGCATGACGCGGAAGCCGTCCATTACTGCTTCAATTGCTTTGGTGGGGTCGATTTCCGTGACGATGACGTTGGCACCGAGTCCCCGCGCGCGCAAGGCGGTACCTTTACCGCACCAACCATATCCCACGACGACGATGGTTTTACCGGCTAGCAATACGTTGGTAGCGCGGATAATACCATCGAGGGTAGATTGTCCGGTACCGTAGCGGTTATCGAAAAAGTGCTTGGTGTCGGCGTCGTTAACGTTCATCGCGGGGAAAGAAAGTACCCCATCGCGGAACATCGCCCGCAAACGCACAATGCCTGTCGTAGTTTCTTCTGTGGTGCCGATAATATCGGATAGTTGGTGTTGCCGTTCTTGTACCAGGGTGGCGACGACATCGCAACCATCATCGATGATGATGTTGGGTTTGTGATCGAGGGCAATTTGCACGTGACGGACGTAGGTTTCCGCATCTTCCCCTTTGATGGCAAATACGGGGATATCATAATCGGCGACGAGACAAGCAGCAACGTCATCTTGGGTAGAAAGGGGATTGCTGGCAATTAAAACGGCGTCTGCACCTGCGGCTTTGAGAGCGATCGCTAAATTTGCGGTTTCGGTGGTAACGTGACAGCAGGCAGCGAGACGAATCCCGGCGAGGGGTTTTTCCGCCGCGAAGCGATCGCGGATCTGCTTCAACACGGGCATTTCCCGCCCCGCCCATTCAATGCGCTGTTTGCCAATAGGCGCGAGGGAAAGGTCTTTAACTTCGTGCTTTACCTGGGTAGCAACCATGAATCGATTTCTCAGAAATATTCTACTTGCGGTTCTAGTCTAGATTACTCGATCTAAAGGCCGTTCACCTTTTACTCAATCTTTACAGTTGCCTCTAAAATCCTAGCGCCAGCCGTTTTAGCCACGTGATACCCTCGTCCCAACGCATACGGACTTCTACGGTTAATGGTGCTGTAGGGGCGGGTTTTACAAGTTTCCTTTGATTGATAGCGAATTATGTTGATAAACCCGCCAGTCTGATACAATTCGGCGCGGTTAGTGGGAAAGCTGCCGGAGTCTTTAAACACTAAACACCACAGCGTCAGCAGTAATGGATTTGTTGCTAGTTCCCGGATGGGCGCATCTTCTTTCAGCTTTTGCACAAACCGATCTGCCTTAATCGGGTCATTTTTATTGTGGAACCATTTACCGGAAAAATCGGCGATTTGTTCATCGTTAAAATCGGCAATTTCCACATCGGTGAATTTTTCAAAGGTATATTCTCGCGCCGCAATGCGACAGGTGATGACAAATTGATTTTGGGGAAATTGTTGGGTAAATTCGCTTATTTTCCGTAATAACCGACGGCTATCGGCATCTCTGACTTCATCCAATCCATCTAACAAAATCAATGCCCTGCCATACCAGATAATTTCGCGTAGGGGCACGGCATCATTCACCTTTCTATTTAAACCCAAAGATCCCGGATGCCGTGCCCCTACGTCATGGGGTGTTTCTATATCAACCCGCACAACAGCAACCATTACCCAATCGGAAGTATAGCGCGATCGCTCAATCTAAAAAAAAGCAACGTTGGCTAAAATTAATTGAATTTGCTGTCGTCGGTTTTGCCACCTGGTTAAATCCTCAAGCTGCTTTCCCAATCTTTTTACTCAAACTTTGCTTTCAAATCCTGCAAGCACTTCAGGAAGATCGTTAGCAGATTTTCCCAGAAACCCGGTTTCTTTAACAATACCTTCGCCTTGCATCCGACACCCTTAAGGGTGTCGCTATTGCATTCAAAGGCTGCCTCCACAGCCTGTAAGAATTTTAGCCTGCTACGCCTTGCTTTGTTTGTGTAGCCACATGCTTTAGCATGTAGGCGTTTCTCAATCGGGTTTTGTAGGGACACGGCGTCAAATAACTTTTGATTTATACCAAAACATTGTGAAATGCCGTTTCCCTACAGCTTGATTAATTTATTCCTAACTTAAAGCAAACGCAACTGACCTATATTTTCCCCCTCAACTTTAGGTGCATCTAACCACACTTCTTTATCTCCTTCTAACAAACTTTGCGCTGCCTCCAGCATCTCAGATGCAAGGCTTTTAAGATCCGATCGACTATCCAAATAAGTCTTTAGCGCTTCCATCGGATCGATACTGCTACCCACACCTAATTCTGGCACGCGAGGTCGCGCTAGTTGGCTGACTAATTCTGCTTGAATTGTGTAAGTGTGAGCATCTTTTAAAGCTTGGTGCAATGATGGCGTATCAATTTGATCCAGTTGTTCGGAACGCAGTTTATAAATCAACCGCACAACCGCATCTTTTATATCTTTTTTCCCAATCGCTTTGATTAAAACCGCCTGCGGATCTTCAGCTTTAGATAAATCCACTTCAATCGTGCAAAATACTCTAACTGGTAGTTGACAAAATTCCCACTTAACGTTACCTTTTTCTAATTCAATTAATACAAAGCCTTTGTCTTCTTTTTCTTCGCTGAAATCTACCCGTTCGATGCTACCGGGATAAATAACTGGTGGATCGTTCGATTGATTCAGATTTTGATGTTTGTGAACGTGACCTAAAGCAACGTAATCAAAACAAGGTCGCGTCAGCATAGAAATCGGAATAGTAAAGCCTTTTCCTACTGCTAAAAAGCGTTCTGCTCCCAGATTAGCGCGGTCTGCCATTAAATGAGCCAGCAAAACCGTTGGTATATTGGGATCTAAGCGTCTAATTTCGCCTTCTAGTGCTGGTTCTAGGCGCTTAATTAATAAATCGTTAACGTCAGCGAGGGATAAACCTTCGGTTTCTTTACGAGTTAGTAAGGTAGAACGGGTCAGCCAAGGTAAAGTAATAACTTGGACTGCACCATTACTGGTTTCAATACGGTGGGTGTCTAAGCGATCGCCCACCACAAACCCAGGCACTCCCAAGGTACGATAGATGCATAAACTCGCCCCACCCTGTCCTTGCGCGTGTTGGTCGTGATTCCCTACCAACAACACTGTAGGAATTTCCGCATCCACCAAGCGGCGAAACTGACTGGCAAACTTTTCCTGCACGTTGGGTGTTGGCGTTGCATCGGGAAACGCATCCCCGCCGAATAATACCAAATCGACAGGTTCTTCAATTGCCCTGTCAATGCAGCGCGACAAGGTATTGACAAAATCCTCCAACCGTGTATTTAACCCCGTTTGAGAGTTAATTTTACCGTGGGAAAAACCACTTCCCATGTGGATATCGGAGAGGTGGAGGATTTTAATCATGGTTGGTAATTGGTAATTGGTAATTGGTAATTGGGAGATGCTTCAATTCTTACCCATTACCTATTACCTATTACCCATTACCAAATTAAATATGAATTCCACATTCAGTTTTACCAGTTCCCCGCCAGCGTCCGGCGCGTTCGTCTTCGCCTTCTGCAACTTTGGTGGTAATTGGTTCATCGCCGATGCTGGGATAACCTTGGTCGTGGAGAGGATTGTAAATTACGCCATGCTCGAATGCGTATGCCCAGGTTTCTTTGCGCGTCCAATAGGCAACGGGGTTGACTTTGAGTCGGTTTTGGTTATCTATTTCCAAAACTGGCATTTCGGCGCGGGTGGGAGCTTGGTCGCGACGGCGTCCGGTAATCCAAGCTACGGTGTTTAATTCTGCCAAACCTCTGTTGAGCGGTTCAATTTTGGTAATTTCGTGGAATTTGAGGATATCTTTATCCCACAGCGCTTCACCGTACTTGGCGGCAAATTCTTCGCGGGTGTTAACGTCTGGAGTTTTGTAAGTTCTCAAGTCTAGGTTGTAGACTTCCTCGGCTTTTTTGACTAATTCCAGGGTTTGGGGGAAATGGTATAACGTGTCTAAAAAGATTACTGGTACTGGCGTCGCCGGTTTGAGGTCGCGGTAGAGAATATCTGTAATTACCAAATCATCCACGTTGAAGGCGCTGGTTTGCACAAAACCCGTGGGGATATTCTTAACGCACCAAGCTAAAATCTCTCTGGGATGGGCAGATGCAAATCTCTCGTTCAGTTCATCGAGGTTCAGTTTGTCGAGAGCGATCGGGGTTTTGAGGGAAGATACCATCGTCGGGTTGTATGATTGTTCTTACAGAGTAATTATACCTTAAAACGCACATAGCCCGATCGAGAAATGGGATTTATTGTGGCAGGGGAGGCGATCGCTTTCCCCCAACTACGGTAAACTGCTAAACTATCCCCCGGCACGAAACAAAGGAGGATGTGGTGAAAGCAGTCCTAATGACAGCCCCAGGCGCACCAGAAGTTCTGCAACTACAGCAAGTCCCAAACCCTGCCCCTCCAGGGGATACAGAACTTTTAATTCGCTTAAAAGCAGCAGGCATCAACCCCATCGACACCAAATTGCGCCAGCGCGGTACTTTCTATCCCGATAAAATGCCAGCAATTTTGGGATGCGATGGTGCTGGTATCGTCGAAGCAGTCGGTGCTGGCGTGGAGAACTTTCGCCCCGGTGACGAGGTATATTTCTGCTATGGCGGATTGGGCGATCGCTATGGCAATTACGCTGAATATACAGTCGTAGACTCTCGCTTTGTTGCCCCTAAACCCGCTTCCCTCTCCTTCGCCGAAGCAGCAGCAGCACCCCTGGTTTTAATCACCGCTTGGGAATCTCTCTACGATAGAGGACGCCTAGAAGCTGGTAGAACAGCTTTAATTCATGCTGGTGCGGGTGGTGTCGGTCACGTCGCCATTCAACTGGCAAAATTACAAGGGGCAGATGTTTGTACAACCGTTAGTTCTCAAGAAAAAGCCGATTTTGTCCGCAGCTTAGGCGCAGATGAAGTAATTTTTTATAATCAAACCGATTTTGTTGGAGCAACTTTAGATTGGACGCAAGGCGAAGGTGTAGACTTGGCTTTTGATACCATCGGCGGCGATATTTTTGCCAAAACTTTCCCCGCTGTTAAGATTTATGGCGATATCGTGACAATTTTGGAACCTGATGCTAAGACAAGCTGGAAAGTCGCGCGATCGCGCAATCTTCGCATCAGTCTAGAATTAATGCTAACTCCCATGTTGCTCCGACTCGTAGAAGACTTGAAACACCAAGCAAAAATTCTCTCCCAATGCGCCCGTTTAATTGATGAAGGCAATCTCAAAATTCACCTGAATAAAACTTTCCCCCTAGAAGCTGCTGCTGAGGCTCACCGCTTGCTGGAAACAGGTTCAATGATGGGTAAAATCGTCTTGAATATAGACTAGAGGCTGGGATAAATTATCAAGGCGTTCCTGCCAAATTTTATGCAAAAATGAGAAGACAGAATCCTCGTATTGCTTGCGATGTTTTTTGCGGTCGTTTTTAATCGTACTCCACAAATGATTGAGTTGTAGTAGCTTAGAACATTGTTGCAATTGGGATGCGATCGCATTCTTCCAATGTTCTAACACCCGATAGCTGACAAACTGTCCGCCTATATCTTTACGATGAACAAACAACACAAAAGGCCAGCACTCAAATTTTACAATTATCGACTCGGCAACTCCCAAAAATCTGGCTATTTGTCCCTTAGTAATGCGGAATTTGTTTGCAGGGTCAAGCCGCCTGAACAATGCAGTCATGGCTGATTTACTCCCAGCTATAATCTCGTTTTATCATTATAATACACGAATGCAGATAATTTGCGGAATGCCTTCATAATATGTAATGCTCAAAACTTGAGTGGTGCGATCGCTCTATCGTGCGAGTTGGTTGGTGAAATGGCTGGATTAGTTGACTTTAAGGCTGCGATCGATCTGGAACAACTGCGTCCTGTGAGATTCACAGAAACAGGACGCCAACGCTTGGGTAAGCTGATCAAAGCAGCCAGAGAGCATCTGGGTTGGTCTATCATCGAAACAGAATTTGCCACCAAGGCTTATGAAGCCGCTGTGTTTCAAGCCAAAGATTCACAAGTTCCCAACGATATAGGCATCAGCAATGCCACCGTTAGTCGCTACGAGCGCGGAAAGTTGGATAATCTAGACTGGCGGTCTTTATCTTTGTTGTGCTTTGTTCTCAAGCCAACAGATCCGCTAACCGGGAAAGCATTGGAACCGGCGAATGCTCTGTATATCGCTTGCGAGCATCCGCCTTATAATGACCCCAAGTTGTATGAATAAGGCGATATGCCTCCGGCACGCTGCGCGAACGCGCTAAATCTTTGCTTCCAGAGACTTGAGAAACTCGGTATTGACCCCTGACTCGCGAGTGAGGGCAATTTTACCAGTGCGAGCAATTTCGCGCAGGCCAAATTTTTGCAGTACCTGAACGATCGCCACCATTTTACCCGGATCGCCGACAACTTCCAGGGTCAGGGACTCTTCGGCAACATCTACAACTCGCGCCCGAAAAATCTGAGCTAATTCGATAATTTCCGAGCGATTGCTGCTAGTGGCATTCACCTTCAGCAGCATCAATTCTCTTTCTACACAAGGAATTTCGGTAATGTCCTGTACTTTGAGGACATTTATTAGCTTATAGAGTTGTTTGGTGAGTTGCTCGATGATACGGTCATCTCCAGGCACCACCATCGTAATCCTAGATATGCCCATTTGCTCTGCTGGTCCTACGGCAAGGCTTTCGATATTAAAGCCGCGACGGGCAAATAAACCAGAGATCCGGGATAGAACACCCGCTTCATCTTCAACCAAAACCGAAAGGGTGTGTTTCATAATTTTGTCACCTAAAAAAGCTTTCCATGCCGCTAAATTTCCACCCGGAAAGCAGCGAGCAAGTCCTGGGATGAGGCATCTTATTTTATCGCGATCGAGATGCGATATGCCTCCCTTCCGCTTCGCGATCGCAGCAGCAGCCACAGCCGCCACCGACCAACAGGCACAGCACTTGCTCTTAGCAGCAGCCTGAGTTTCTTAGAGGAATCTATCTCAGGTTAGAAGCTGCTATTAAGCTATATTTTATATATTTTTGCCTGTAACCCCTCTAAATTTTCCAAAATCTTTAATTAGTTAGTAGAGTCAATCTTTTTTGATCGGAGGAAAAACTGTCATGGGTTGGTTAAAAAGATTGTTCGGACTGGAAAAACCCCAAGATGCTCAAACAAATCCCACACCAGTCGGGACAGCTCCGGGTGGTGAGACAATTCCGCCAGAACGAGTGGGATTAAATGGAGAATACGACCAAAGCGGTTTAGCCAAGCGAGTTGCCTTAGCTTTCGACGAAGACGCCCAATTAGCAGATCTCGAACGCCTTTGGGTAGCGCAGACGGGTAGCACGGTTGTTTTGAAAGGAGAAGTGCCATCCCAAGCACTGCTTAACAAAGCAGTATCTGTGGCGCAAAGCGTCAGCGGTGCCACCTCTGTCCAAACCGACCAAGTTGCCGTAGGTTAAATTACCAAAGGCAGAAGCAGCACAAGGGAAACATCAATCTCCCTTGTGCTTCTCAGGGTAAAGAAACAGATTTTTCATCCATGACCGATTCAGATTTGTCTTTGCTTATACGCCATGACTTAATCCAATCGAGGATAATTTGGTTGACTTGGTCGGGGCATTCATCGTGGGGACAGTGACCGGCATTGTCTAACTCGACGAGCTGTAACTTGGAGTTGTACTCGAGTAACTGACTCGGACGGAACAGTTGGGGAGGAATCATGCGGTCTTGTTGACCCCAAATTAGCAACATGGGAATGTCTAATTTAGACAGGATGGTCTTAGCACTGGGACCGAACTCGACCTTGGTCATGGCTTTAAACAGGGCGTAGAAAGCTTGTGCCGAACCTCGGTCGGCGGCAGGGCCGGTTAAAATATCTACCAGTTCGTCAGTGACGGCTTCTTTGTTGGCGTAAGCGATCGCTACCCACTTGCGAACCACAGAGCGACGGCGTACCAGCTTGAAAACAGTTTTTAACACCAACGGCGACATTACCAGATTTTCGATTGTAGCGATCGCCGGTCTTAGCGGCGCCGGAATCGCGTCATTCCGCATCGAAGGGTCGTGCAGGCTCATCATCACGATTCCCTGTACCATATCAGGATGAGCCGCCGCCGCTGCGGCGCAAACAAGGGAACCGATGGAATTACCCACCAAGACCACAGGCTGCCCGATAAACGCCTTCCAGAAATCGTAGACCTGCTCGACCCACAAACCGACATTATAACGAGCCATAGCCTTCTCAGTGGCGCCAAAGCCCAACATATCCAGGGCATAAACCGGGTGGGATTGACTGAAAACCTCTAGATTGTGTCGCCAGTGTCCGATGGAAGCCCCAAAACCGTGCAACAGGATTAACGGCGTTGCTAAAGGGTCTAACTCTTGCGGTCGAATATAGGTGTAGCGAGTTTGCCAACCCCGCCATACCCAATCCCGTTGACTTCCAACTCGTTGCTGCCAGTGCAGGGAACTTGTCACGATCGCTTTTGCTTCAAAACAGTTAAAAATTCTTCACCTGACTCTTATCGTAACAATTTTGCCGGGAATTACCCTTGTTACCCGACAGGGAAAGAGGGATAATACCGCTCCTACTGTTGAAAGAACTTGTTACAGAACTTCATGAGAATCCAGAAACCGATAAAAAATTGCTAGAGTGAATGGCAAGTACAAGCTGGCAGACTCCTCTGGAGCGTCGAAGCGTGGTTTTTGGAGATAATATCCCTGCAACCCCGACCGCATCTACTGACAACTGCTTCTTGTAAGTCGAATCAAAGTTGTTATTCAAAGGCTCGCAAACCTCTTACTCAATGCCTGTGATCGAAAAAAAGCGCACTCGTAATCTCCCCCAAATCAACGAACGCATCAGATTTCCTAAAATTCGGGTGATTGACACCGATGGTACCCAACTGGGAATCATGACCCCAGCCGAAGCCATCCCAATGGCAGAGGAAAAAGAACTCGACCTGGTGTTGATCAGCGATAAAGCCGATCCACCCGTTTGCCGGATCATGGATTACGGCAAGTACAAGTACGAGCAGGAAAAGAAAGAGCGGGAAGCCCGCAAAAAGCAACACACTTCGGACGTGAAGGAAGTGAAGATGCGCTACAAGATTGAGGAACACGACTATAAAGTGCGTCTCAATCAAGCGCAGCGCTTTATCAAAGATGGCGACAAAGTCAAAGCAACCGTCATGTTCCGAGGTCGGGAAATCCAACACAGCGACCTAGCAGAAGAACTGCTCAAACGAATGGCGACGGACTTGCAGGAAGTGGCAGAAGTGCAGCAAGCACCCAAGAAAGAAGGACGAAATATGATGATGCTGCTGGCTCCGAAAAAATAACCGTTCCCTAGCACGATTTTGGAGTTGAGTGACATAACTCCTGACGTCGCTTGAGAACCACAAATTTTGGCATCATGAAGACCGAGCCGCGCTGCCGCAGGTGAGATGGCGAGCGCGTGCTTGGCTCTTATGTTTTGTGGCGAGTTTCCTTAACCCAAGATTGCAGGGTAAGGGAGGTTAAACGCTAATCTTCTACTGGAGCATTCTATTAACTATAGCGAGGTGGGTAAATCCTGACGGATTAATGCCGCCAGCTTGGGAAAAAAGATGCAGAAAGCGGTCATTTGACAATAGACCTCATACTGCTCTTCAATCGCTAGTAGAAAGAAGCCGCGTGCCAGCTTGAGTTACGGGCAAGGGTGGGAATGAAAGCTGCGTCAACAACCTACCGCCAACCCCAACAGGTATTATGGCGGGTAGCGCTAAAAGATCGCCCTAGTTGACCAGACTAAGGCAGTAATGCCTACCTTAGTAGCAAGCGAACAAGCATTCTTACCAAAGCCGTGCTTAGCTAGTATGTAGCTTCTAGAACTCAAAGAGCGAGCGGCCGTTTGGCAGACAGGTTTCTTTGAGATACTACTGACTACTAACATTGTCCCAGCTAACATCACCCCGCCAGAAAGAATTCCAGCAAGTTTATTATGTCCAAAATATTTGTTTTAGCTACTAACTATCAAACCCTAAACCCCATTAATACAAGTAGATCGAGAATGCTGTTACACCAGCGTCAAGCCGCAATATATCGGCAATATATTTGGCAAATTGTCAGACAAAAAAATGGGGTTTAAAATATATTAAAACAGCTAAAAAAATAAATTAAAGAAGTGGGAATTAGTTTGATAAAATAGCCAGGAATACTGCAAACGTAATTAATTATGGCTATAACTAGGGGTAAGAGTTTGTATTTTGATGAGGCAGTCACCCTACTCAAAATATGCCTAATTGCAGCCAACACAAAGCTGGGAATATGGTGGGGGTCTTCCAAGGTGAAAAAAGATGAAAGTAAAAAATGCGGGGTTTTTTAGAGGCGGATTGGGACGAATAGTTTTGCAGTGGCTGAATCTGCGTCCAGATGAATGCGATCGCACGCTGCTGATGTTCGTTGTTTATACCACGACCTCGGTAGGAATGCTGTGGTTAGAAAACAGCACGGTGGCTTTGTTCTTGGGGAACATAGGCGCAGATGGACTGCCCTGGATTTATATTTCCAGCGCCGTCCTGGGGATAATCTTGGGCTTTTTGTCGAGCTGGATGCAAACAGTACTACCCCTGCGCCAGTTTATCGTTGTCACCGCCCTGCTGATAGCTGCTCCGCTGCTGTTATTTCGTCTAGGTCTACAAAATATCGCCACCGAGACGCAAAGTCTGGCGACTCAATTCAGCCTCGCTCAATTGACGGTGTTTTTGATGCCTTTGTGGGTCGATGTATCCAATGCGCTCAATCAACTCAACACCTCAATTACAGCGAACCAACTGTTCAATATCCGCGAGATCAAACGCACTTATCCCCTGATTAGCAGCGGCGTCTTGGTGGCAGATGTGCTGAGCGGCTTTTCCCTACCGTTTCTGTTGAAATTGATCGGGCTGCCTAACGTCATCCTTGCCGCCTGTTTCATGATGTTGCTGGGCGCTTTGATTGTGTTCTATCTCAGCCGCAAATACAAGCAGGCTTTTCCGGATGCTCCCCAGAGAGACGTAGAGGATTCTCAGAACGAAACCCGCACCCGTCGCCTGAGAGGCCCGGTGCGGCAATACGCATTGCTGTTATTGTTATTTTTTCTGCTCGCCCAGGCGCTAGTACTGTTAATTGACTTTCAGTTTCAGACTCAGTTACAGCTAAAGTTCGAGGGCAAAGAGGAAGAAATCGCCAGTTTCTTGGCTCTGTTTAGCGCCTCGGTAGGGCTGTGCGAATTGGCAACCCAATGGTTTGTCTCCGGGCGGGCAATCGAGCGCATGGGGGTATTTCGTACCATCATGCTACCGCCAACCACGCTGGCGGTAGCAGCGTTATTCCCCTTGACCGGATTGAATTTGTTTATCGGTTTAATTCTGCTGAAGTTTCTCGACGATTTACTGCGCTACACCCTACTTGCCAGCACCGGGCCGGTTCTATTCCAACCGATACCGGAGAACCTGCGCGGCGCGGTGGAAACCCAAGCGCGGGGAATCGCAGAGCCAATCGCCACTGGCTTAACTGGAGCGGGTATTTTATTAGCGATTCATTTGATCGAGCGGTTCGTTCCAAAGGATACTAACCCGTTGCAATATCCGCTGCTGGGTTGGCTGGTAATTGGCGGCATCGTTTTGTTCTCGCTCACTTGGCTGCTGTCGGTGTGGCTGTTGCGATCGCGCTATCTGAATTTGTTGGTCTTAAGCGCCCAAAGAGGTCAGCTAGGGATTGCCAACGTTAATTTGGGCGTTCTCAAACAAGCAGTCGTAGAAGCCTTAACCCGCCCCGGTGCCGAAGAAGATAAGCGCTCTTGTATCGAACTTTTAACTCAGATCGACCCGCAAAACGTGGGTGATGTTCTCGCACCGTTGCTCGTCACCCTGCCGCCAGCTTTGCAGCGCCAGAGTTTGGAAGTGATGCAGGCGCATCCCAATCCCATCTATCTCAACCAAGTCCGCGCTTTGATCGAAACCGCTTCTCCCGAACCAGATGTGCTGGCGATCGCTCTGCGCTACGTCTGGCTGACGGAGACAAATCCAGACCTGCGCCAATTACAACCTTACCTGCAACCAGAAGTCAACGCCGTGGTGCGGGGCACCGCCGCCGCCTTGCTGTTGCGCCTGGGAAATGCCAAGCAAAAGTGGGAAGCCACCAGGGCATTGCAGCAAATGCTGACCAGCAAAAAGGAAGAAGAACGGGTAATGGGCTGTCGGGCGCTGGGAGAAGCAAAGTATTTGCAAGCCCTGCGGCTACAAATTCCCAAATTATTGCAGGATAAGTCGTTGCGCGTGCGCTGTGCCGTCCTGGAAGTAATCGGGTCAACTCGCCTGGAAGAATACTATCCCTCTTTGCTGCGCGGTTTGGAATACAAGTCCACGCGGGAACCAGCGATGCGATCGCTCGTAAAGCTTGACAACGAAGCCATTCCTATGGTATTGGAACTGGCAACTAATATTCACAAGCCAGATTTGGTCAGGCGGTATGCTTGGGAAGTCATCGGTCAAATCGGCACCGTGGAAGGTTTGACGACGTTAGTATCCAACCTGATGACGGCTTGGGGAAATACCAGACGCCAAATTCTGCAAATTTTGCTCAAGTTGCCCCAGGAAGCCGGGATAGAAGCCGTGCTTGACCGCCTCGATCGCAGCGGTGTGGAAATGTTAATCGACCAAGAATTGATGTTGATGGGTCAGATGTATGCTGCCATCATTGATATTAATCCAGAACGAGTGACGGGACGGGAAGCCGATCTGCTGCGAAGGTCGCTGCAAGATGCGATCGCCGACGCCCAAGAGCGGTGTTTTTTACTGATGAAGTTCCTCTACAGTTTGGGTGCAATTCAAGCAGCATCGTTCAACTTGCGATCGGGTTCTCCTTCTGATATGGCAAGAGGTTTGGAGATTTTAGACCAGACGTTGGATATTCCCAGCAAACGAGTGTTGCTCAGCGTCATGGATCAAAACTCGGAACGAGAAAAACTCCAGAGTTTAATCGGGATAGTCGCGTATCAGCCCCTGGAACCAAGCGATCGCCTGCGCCGCTTGCTCTACCTACGTCACTTTTTGTCCGACTGGTCTTTGGCTTGCTGTTTTCATTTAGCCAGAGTCCAACAGTGGAACCTCGCTCCCGAACTCACCCTTGGCTGTCTGCGCCATCCCACCGGCTTCGTGCGGGAAGCTGCGATCGCTTATCTCAAACAAGCTTCCCCTGGAGTGCTAATCGATATACTACCTAAGATGCAACAAGATCCTGACCGCCTCGTAGCTGCACAAGTGCAGGAGATAATGGCAGAGTTAGGTACTAGGTAGTTGTCAGTTGTGTAGGGGCG
>DNGG01000084.1:3790-4402 GCA_003486675.1 Cyanobacteria bacterium UBA11372 | reverse complement strand
TGTAGGGGCGGGTTGTACCAACCATGTAAGCGATCGGCGGCGACAGTTGATTTAAACCCGCCCCTGTCAGTTATCAGAGGACATATACTTTTTACCACTGACCGCTGATTGCTATTTCCTTCAGTAGATGACTAACGCGCATGTTAACCAGCGTTGACCGTTTATTATTTGTCCGGGGCGTCCCTATTTTTCAGGAACTGCGTGATGATTTTCTCGTCCGCCTAGCTTCTGTAATGGAGGAGTTATCTTTTCCGGCAAAACATACTATTTTTACCCAAGGACAAGAGGGACGCGCTCTCTATATTGTCGTTTCAGGTCAAGTCCGCGTTCATATTGGCGATCGCGATTTGGCTCAGCTCGGTTCCGGCACCTGTTTTGGCGAGATGTCTTTATTTGACGCCGAACCTCGTTCAGCTTCGGTTTCTACTCTCGCTCCCTGCGAGTGTCTGGTGTTGACTCAGCAGCAACTCTACGAAGCGATTGAAGAAACGCCGGGAATTGCTGTTAATATTATTCGCCTGCTTTCCCGTCGCATTCGCGAGTTAAATCAAAAGTTAAATGCACCTGCACCTGTGGAGGAGAAAAAATTAGTTAGCTAATTGCTAATTGCTA
>DNGG01000084.1:0-3545 GCA_003486675.1 Cyanobacteria bacterium UBA11372 | reverse complement strand
TTAATTTTTATGCGATCGCATTGCCTAAAATTATGCGATCGCTTCTGGTTTGTGAACAAAGAATTGAACCACCAAAACGCCAAGAACGAAAATCATACTGTAGGGGCGGGTTTTACCTGCCATTTTTGGTACAAACAGATATCTCACATAAACCCGCCCCGACCAACCGATTGTGATATGGGCTCACGCATTTGCTGAAAATATGCGTGAGCTTATGCTGTGATGGGGTTGAAGAGCGATCGCACTCCCCCTTCTGAACCCTCTACACTATCCCTAGCTGCTGCTTTAACGCTTCTGGCACATTCTCTGCTGTCTTCAACTCCTGAATATCGCCCCATTTAGTGTTTTCATCCCAGGTAATACTTGCCAGATTTTTCCTCAACTCTTCTGTGTTGCCGTTTTTCTCCTGAATTATTAGACCTCTCCAAAAACTCTTGTGGGATAGGCGTCCCGCCTGTCTTTGATCATCTTTGTTGGAAAGGTCTATTAGGACACTGAGCTTTGCACCACTGAGCTTTGCGCCTCTAAGGTCTGCGCCACTGAGGTTTGTGCCTCTGAGGTTTGCGCCACTGAGGTTTGCGCCACTGAGGTTTGCGCCACTGAGGTTTGCGCCACTGAGGTCTGCACGACTGAGGTTTGCGCCACTGAGGTTTGCGCCACTGAGGTTTGTGCCATTGAGGAAAGATCCAACTGTCCTTAAAAACCCAGTAACATCAATGCAATGGCTGTAACCGATAATGGGAAGCAATCTATACTCATCAAAACTATCAGTGCCCTTTTCCCCACAAGGATGGAAAGCAATTTTATCGTTTAAATCATCCTTAGACTGAGCATAACGATTTAACTCCAAAAGCAAAATCATCGCATTCAACCCTGCATAAATATCCACCTGTCGCTGTCCAAGTCGGATATTTGAATCTGGCAAATGTTTTTTCAATTGTTGTACCTTTTTCTGCGGCAGCGTTTCTGTCTCTTGGTCGATAAAATCTCCCTCACACCACTGAAGATAAAAATCTTCTAGACGCTGGAACAATTCCACGGGTTTAAATTCATCGCTAGCATCCAACAATGCCATCAAGTATTCCACAATCTCTGGCGTTAACCCACCATAACCCAGTAGGTCATAAATTTCTTTGTACAGTTCCTCATCTTTGAGCTTGTAACCTCTCCGCCTGTCTCTTTCTGCCCATTCCTCGAAACTTTCTTTCAGCAACTGAGCAAACAAAAACTCCCCAAAACTCTTATGGGTAAATTCCACCGCACCGCCCCTATCACCCTCACATGGCTGGAGGTAGAAAGCTGCTAAAGCATTATTCAGCGCCTTTTCTCCGGCTGTCTTTTTAGCTTCCTCAATTAACTTAGCCAGCTGGCGATTTAGGCGGTCTTCCAACATGGCAATCTTGGCTGATTCACCACCAGATTGCACCACACACAACGCCGCTTCTTGCAAAATGCGACGCAAATCTTCTGTCTCCAATCCGGTTAAGCGAAAATTTTCATTGTCCCGTTGCTTTTCCAATACCCAGTTTACTGACTGCTCATAAACCAGAATTTTAGCTCCCACTCCACTGACGCCCTCAAACATTTGAACGTTCAAATTTTGATCTCGGTGCATCCTTGCCAAAAGATAAAGTAACAGCGGTTCTCGTGCTAATTCTTTCACCCGCTCTGGACAGTTTTGATTTTGTAAAAAGCTCTGAAATTCCAGACTTTCAACTTCGCCAACTTGTGCCGACCATTTGGTAAACCACTGCTGCTGAATTGAGTCGTCCATCAACTCAATTTCTACTCGTGCTAAATTTGTTGGCATCAGCCGCTCAATGCCTTGCAGCGCCAAGGGTCGCCCTGTAATTAAAACCCGATGTCCGACTGCCGGAGGCTGATTATAACTGCGCTGAAAATCGGCAACTTGTTGGAGAAATTCTTTTAATCCGCCTCCCGTGCGTCCTTCCATCACCAATTCATCAAAGCCATCCAGCAAAAACAAAAATCGGGTGTTTTTATCGGTCAACCAACCCGGCTCGCTATTGACAAAATCTAAGTTTTGTAGTTGAGTTCGCAAAGTTGCTTCCAAACTATTTTCCAGCGTTCTGATATCCCGCAAGCGAATCAAAATTGGCGTCCAAATTGGATGTAAATGCTGTCTCACCCAGTCGGCAAACATCCGACAAAATACGCTTTTCCCTCGCCCTGGCCCGCCTTGGATGAACGCGACTTTATCTGGTTTATCCAGCATTTCTTTCGCCCAAGTTTCTAAATCAATGGCTTCTTGCTCATCCAGCTTGCCATTCCCATCTAAACGCCTCGCTTTCAACGGCACATAAATATCCTGAAACGTAAAGGTTTCATCAAATACTTTTTCCTGGGGTTTTGTGGCAATCCGCTCTTTTAAATAAGCGTCGATGCTGTCGTATTTATCCGGCTGCTGTCCGGTTAAATAAACTTCTGCCAACTGTTTGACAGAATCCGGTATTTCTGCTGTGGCTGGTTTCAAGTATTTAGGCGTTCCCCAAGCCACCCAAGCGGTTAAAAGCTGGGCATGATTTTTATCAATTCCTGCTTGTTGAAGCTGGGTTGAGAAAAGCCGATTTAAAACTTGGGCTAATTCCGATTTCGGGAAGCACTGGAGGGCGTTTTTAGCTAGATTTTCATCGAGTTGAAATTCTTGCAGTTTTTCCATCTGCTGTTTAATAGGTTCAGAGATAGATATTGTGCCTATTTGCTTTAATATATTGTTGGTTTGTGCCAACTCGTTTAAGCTTTCCAGATAAGCGAGGGGAGAAGCAATGGCGACGAATTCTTCTAAGGTTGGCTGTTTATTGACCTTTTCTCGATAAAATTTTATCCCTCTCGTGGCTATTCCCACAAAGGAAAGTCCCGCCGCTGCGATCGCAACTGGCGGCGCTAGCCAACCTAGCGCAATTGCTAATTCTAAAACTGCTTTGGAAACTTCTGCACCGGACTCTGCTGCTTCTGTAGGTTGCCATAATTCCCGCACGTCTTTCTGCAAAAATTGCCAAATCTTTTTCAGCTGTGTTGCCATTTTTATTTGTCTAATCGATTAAAATAGATACCGCTGTTTCGGGTGGCTTTCCGGAGGCGCCCATATCCGAATTTTGTAGAAATGTGGTGCGTTACGGCTACCGCCTAACGCACCCTACTTATTTATAGAAAAACTGGGTTTCTGGCGCGCATCTCGGGGGGGCGGGTTTATATAGGTTAAAAGTGGGTATCTGATATTGTCGGTAAAACCCGCCCCTACAATTGCCGTTTTTTGGTAAGGGTTTCTGGCGCGCATCTCGGGGGGGCGGGTTTATATAGGTTAAAAGTGGGTATCTGATATTGTCGGTAAAACCCGCCCCTACAATTTTGGTGCGCGATCGCTTGACAAACCCGCAACAAATCATCGATAATAGTAGATTGTGTCCATTCCTGCTCGGATCAGGTCGAGACATTACAAAGCTGTTTGGCAATCGGTGATAAGGAATCGGTACCAATTACCAATTACCCATTACCAATTACCCAAAAAGCTACCTGTACGGCAA
>DNGG01000079.1 GCA_003486675.1 Cyanobacteria bacterium UBA11372 | reverse complement strand
TAGTGGAGTTGCTCGGTATTAACCGTAATGGTACTACCCTTGGGACAGCCGCCGAATAGGTTAACGGTAGCACCGGGACGGGCGATCGCGATCGCATTCTCCCAAACCGATGGCACGCCTGTCGCTTCTATCACCACATCCGCCCCCATGCCGTCGGTTAAATCGCGCACCAAAGCGGGCATATCGGATACTTGATGATAGTTAAACGTCTTGGCGGCGCCAAATTTATCCCCCAGCAACAACCTTTCGTCGTGTCCTCCAAACAAAAACACTTCGACGGGCTGCTGTGCCAACACGGCGACGAACATCAATCCAATTGCCCCATCTCCTAATACTACGATGCGATCGCACAGCTTCACATTCGACCGCGCCACCCCGTGCAGCACGCAGGCTAAGGGTTCGGTCATCGATGCCAGGGCGTCGGGCAAGTCTTCGGGCAAGGGCAACAGGTTATGTTTGACGATTTGACCCGGAATTTTGAGATATTCGGCAAACGTGCCGTTATTCCAGGTCAAATGGGGACAAAGCGAATATTCCTCACGTTGACAAAAGAAACATTTCATGCATGGGGCGGAATTGTTGGCAACTACGCGATCGCCTACCCGCCAACCTTGCACTTCCCTACCCACCGCCACAATTTGCCCAGCGGCTTCATGACCGAATAGGGTAGGGGGTTTGAGCATTTTGGCGTGACCGCCGCGACGCCAAACCTTAAGGTCGGTACCGCAGGTTGTGGCGGCACCGACCTTAATTACTACTTCATCAGGGGCTGGGGTTGGATCTGCCACCTGTTCGAGACGTAAATCTTCTTGACCGTAAAGTACAGCTGCTAACAAGATTTAAGTATTAACCGCCGATAGCGGACGAGACTTCAGAGTCAGGTTATCACGGCGGAGTGTCACAAGCGATAGCAGGGAAGGTACTTCTTGGTGACAAGAGGTGCAGAACCAATAAATTTCTGCGTGACGAACGTGCCGGAGGATGGTTCCACCACAACATGGGCAAGTGTTACTGCGCGAATTCATTGTCTAATACTCCCTGCTATTCAAAAAACGTTAATTAAAAGGATGAGATAGATGCTGGAGTATGAATGCGACCATTCCAAGCAATTCGACTTTCAATTACTTGTCGGTACGCTGCTTCATAACCGTCTACCATCTGAGAAACGCTAAAGTGATTTGCTACATGCTCGCGACAAGTTTGTCGCGATAGTTCTGATGCGGCTGGTATTAAAGCTGCAATTTCATCTATACTTTGGCAGACGAAACCCGTCTTGCCGTGGGCGATCACCTCCGGTACTGAACCAAGATTGATGCCGATAGCGGGGGTTCCCGTTGCCATCGATTCGATCATTACCAAGCCAAATGGTTCGCGCCAGGTAATGGGGAACAGCGTCACGGCGGCATTTCCTAATAGCTCAATTTTTTCCGAGTGGCTAATTTCACCCAGATACTCGATTTGTTTGCCATCTAGCTGGGGTGCAATTTCTGTTTCAAAGAACTGCCTGTCCACCCGATCGATTTTGCCTGCCATTTTTAACCGCCAGCCGGTTTGTTTAGCGATCGCGATCGCCTGGTGCGGACCTTTTTCCGGCGATAGGCGCCCTAAAAATGCCAGATACGGCGGCTCTGAAGCTTGAGGGAAAAATGGATAACCTTCCAGATCGATGCCGTTGTAAACCGTTCTAATGTAATTCAGCCCTACGCCATCCCGCTGGTTGTTACTAATGCTGATAAAAGCCTGTTTGGCGTGGTGGCTAAAAATTTTGCGGTTATCGCTAGTAAAATTGCCGTGCAGCGTGTGCATCGTCGGCGTTTTCACCAAACTGCCAAACGGCAGGGCGGCAATCCCTACATGGGAATGAATGATGTCAAATTCTGCGGCTCTTTCGTAAACTCGGCTTAGTTCTAACATTTCATAAACCGAGTACTCTTTGATATTGGCGTCATTGCGCAACGCACGGGGATAAACCGACTCTAATTTGGCTAAAGTCTCCGAATCGCCAGAAGCAAACAAAACTACTTCATGGCCTCTGCGTACAAGTTCGTCCGTCAGGTGGCTTACCACCAGTTCAATGCCGCCGTATGCTGGCGGGGGAACTCTTTCCCAGAGGGGTGAAACTTGAGCGATCTTCATAGTTTTCCTCGCTTGGTTTGCAGCTTCAACCGTTTTTAGCTTTCAGGTTCTCGCTTGAGCTTTTGGAAATCCCAATTTTGGTTTTGTTTTGCTTGAACCTGTCACGGTTTTTACTTTCTTCCATCTGAGGTCTAGATTTAACTTATCCTCCCCAGAAAAGGCGAGTTCGGTTAACCGTACCAAGCTGTGAGCCTCCTGAGTTTAATCGCCGCGAATAGGGCTGCTAGAGCCAATATCTCTTTACTATAGAGCCGATTCCTTGCTTACCTCATCTATCTTTAGACTCATGTGGTTTTTACCGATTCCATAGGTTTGTCATCGATTTCTCCCTTGTTGAGATTCTTTTTTGTTTGATCCCCATTCTCCTGGCTTGAGTTTGCTAAAGTTTTTCAACTGGCGATGCAACAGCCTCTTTGCCTGGGAATCGCTTTCTCTTTTCACCCCCGAACATACTTGTTTTCATCTACGTTAAACTACTGAGTTTTCTCCTTCTTATCCCTTCAGCTTTTTTTGGAAAACAGGTAATTTTACCTTTTAACTATGTTCCCACTTTTTTCCGTATTTTCACTGTTGCCACTGCTCAATTTGAGCGCGTCGGCGATGTTAATCCCAACTTGCTGATTCCTTCGTTCACGCACAAGCGATCGCAAGAAATTTTATCCAATAACATTTCCCTGCCCGTTTTAGTTATGTAAACTTCCAATTGCGCTTCTGGCGCGGCTTCAAATAACAAACGATCTCCTGGAAATACCACCCGCTCAAAGTTTAAATTCGGTATATTTGTGACGCGAGCTATTTGTATTTGGCTCGTAAAATTTCCGTAGTAACACAGATTTTTTCTATTTACTTTTATCACGTTAAAGCCTCTCAGTTTGATTGTTGCCGTTGAGTGATTCGCTATTGTAACGCCACCAGTCTAGGGCAACTGACATTTTTTAGATTTTCTTCTTATCTAACTAATGACCAGGCTCTATCTTACGCCATTCAATAACGACCAACTAACTTTGTCTTAAGCTTTTTTTATCTGTTTCATTACAATACTTTTATTGATTCCACATTACATCTACCTTGAGTTTGACTCTTTTTGCTGTAGTCAATGCTACAATAATATTTTTTACTATTAAGGTTTTAACACCCTTGCTATCAACAAATAGTTGGTAATAAGTCAAGGGGTGATATGTTTATATTTGTAAAGTTTGAAAGCGGTCATTTTTCCGACAAACTTTCTAACGAGGCCAAAATCTTTGGTAATCTTTGAAACAAAGCTGTAACAAGAGCTTCTTCCCTGCTATTCCCCCCATCGATGTTACCTTTCGGCATCGACTCCCAGGTTTGACATGCTTTTGACCTTTCTAATTCTGGTGTCGGACAGCACATGACTATAATCCTCTATTCGTTCCTGGGGGAGGTATGGCGATATCACCATTGCCCCATAGGGACAACGGCAGGTTGTAGAACTGAGCCTACTACCCTCTATTTGAGCGATTCCGCCAGCGCGGATAGCTACCCTTCACGCAACGACGATCGCGTACCCCCCTATTTACTATGATGCCGAATCGTGGGGGATCAACTTAAAATTTATCAATAATTAACGTTCTACTACGGGGATCAAGAAAAAACACTAAGTATTTTGTAGGTTGGGTTGACGCTAGGAAACCCAACCTACAACTACAGCTTCTTAGTATTCAGGCACAGAGGAATCGACTTCGCGACTCCAAGCGGTAATTCCGCCTTTGACGTTAATGCCGTCGATACCATGTTCCTTGAGAATGCCCAAAGCTTTCGCCGAACGTCCGCCCATCTTACAATGAGCAATCAAGCGATGACCGTTGAGCATTTCTTTGATTTTGGTAACGCCTTCACCCTTTTCGATGTCGGGTAGCGGTACCAAGACAGCACCAGGAATTTTGGCAATTTGGTACTCGTTAGGATTGCGGACATCCACGAGAATGAAATCATCCGCACCGCTATCGAGTAGCTCTTTTAATTCTTTAACGGTCATCTCTTGCATTTCCATCTGCCGTTTAGCCTCCTCTGCTTTAGCTTGGGGAATACCGCAGAATTGTTCGTAGTCTATCAATTTTTCGATGACGGGGCGCACCGGGTTCGGTCGCAGTTTCAATTCCCGGAATTTCATTTCCAGCGCATTGTAAAGCAGCAACCTGCCGCTTAAAGTTGTCCCCTGCCCCATGATAATTTTGATCGTTTCCGTTGCTTGGATAACGCCAATAATTCCCGGCAAAACTCCTAAGACGCCGCCTTCTGCACAAGAAGGAACCATCCCTGGTGGCGGGGGTTCGGGGTACAAGTCGCGGTAATTTGGGCCATCTTGGTAGTTAAAGACTGTCGCTTGCCCTTCAAACCGGAAAATCGAACCGTAAACGTTGGGTTTGTTCAGCAATACGCAAGCATCGTTTACCAGGTAGCGGGTGGGGAAGTTATCGGTTCCATCCACCACGATGTCGTAAGGTTTGATAATGTCCTTGGCGTTTTCGGAAGATATCCGAGTTTCGTATAAATCAACCTGGCAAGCGGGGTTAATTTCCAAAATCCGGTTTTTGGCAGATTCTATTTTAGGTTTGCCTACCCAGGATGTGCCGTGGATTACTTGGCGTTGTAAGTTGGAATGATCTACGACATCGAAATCGACTATCCCAATCCGTCCAATCCCCGCAGCAGCTAAATACAGCAGCAGCGGCGAACCGAGTCCGCCTGTACCGATGCATAAAACGCTGGCAGCTTTGAGACGTTTTTGCCCTTCTAGTCCGACTTCGGGCAAAATTAGGTGACGCGAGTATCGTTCGTAGTCTTCTTTAGTCAGCTGGATCTCGTCCAGATTCGGATTCAGCATAGCGATCGCATGGTGCGGAGTCAGGACTAAATATATTACACCTAAACTGCCCCGCTCTCTTACCTATTTTTAGAATACTTTTCTAATTGGTCAACCAGCGATATTTCTTCCCTCTCAAACTTTCGCTCGTCGGAAAGACGCCAGCTGGTCACATCTACTGCTTTCCCAGAACAGACGGAAACGATGATATACGAGTATTCCTGCCAAGCCACCTGTCTGTCAAATTCCGATGGTATAGCGGCACAATCTGGGTGCGAATGGTAAATGCCGACGATTGCTAGCTGGCGATCGCGTGCAACTTTATGCGCTTTGAGCATATCGGCGGGTGCGATCGCATAATTTCCCCGCTTCGTTTCCCCCAACTTCGCCAAGGGTTCTATGGCTTGAAATGCCTGCATCGCCTCTTCATCCCAAGCATTTTCAGTCGGTAGCACTTCCACCACCGTTTTACTATCTCCCCTCACCAGTCCCAACAGCAACCCGCAGCACTCTTGCGGATAAGCGCTTTCAGCATGGTTACAGATAGCTTGCAGATGCTCCCTACTGAGTTCAATTGTCACAAAAATTCCTTTGAGCTGTACCAATGTGTATTGGCTATTTTCTGATATTATTTATACTATCTACTTTATAATGGAAATATATTCTATTTTCTAAAAATTACAAATATCCGATTATCAATATAATACCATGTCAAATAATCAAAAACAATCCCCTGGGATATATCTTAATGAGTTTGACCGACGCCGAGATAAAGTTCACCGACTTTGGGGTCATTGAGTAATTGGGCACCGGGGGCAGTGAAGCGATCGCGTCCAGACTCCAAAACATAACCCCGATCCGCCATCTCCAAAGCCTTACGGGCATTTTGTTCCACCAGGATAATCGCAGTGCCTGCCTGATTAATGCTTTTGATTTGCTCAAAAACACTCGTTACCAGAATCGGAGACAAAGCTGCCGAAGGTTCATCCAACAAAAGCAAAGAAGGTTCCAGCATCAACGCCCTACCCATCGCCAGCATTTGACGTTCCCCACCGGAAAGCGTACCCGCCCGCTGGCGGTGTCGTCGCCGCAAAACGGGAAAAGTATCAAAGATTTTCTCCTTCAAAGGTTGGATAGAGTCCTGCCGGATAAACCCGCCCATTTCCAGATTTTCTTCCACAGTCAGGGAGGGAAACACATTAGCGATTTGCGGCACGTAGCACATCCCCCGCCCGACAATTTGATCCGGCTTCAACCCGCCGATACTCTCGCCTTTAAAAGTAATTTTACCCTTATGGGGAGTTAGCAGCCCAAAAATAGTCTTAACCAAAGTTGATTTACCAGCGCCATTAGGACCGATAACAGCGACCAATTCCCCCGGAGAAATGCGAAAATTGACGCCTTGAAGGATATCCAGGTCTTTTACATACCCGGCGTAAACATCCTCAACTTGTAATAACGGGTCATTGGTCATGGGTAATTGGTAATGGGTAATTGGTAATGGGCTAATTGCTAATGATATCCAACAATTAGCAATTAGCAATTAGCCATTAGCATTATGGCGTCTTTTGCAAATCGGGACGTTCTTCAGGAACAATCGCCCCTTCTACAGGGCATACCTGTAGACATATACCACAATCGATACAAGTAGAAAAGTCGATCCAAAACCAATCGGTTCCTTTAACATTTTTACCCGGACCTGGGTGAATGCAGGCAACCGGACAAGCTTCAACGCAGTCGGCTACGCCTTCGCAAGTGTTGGTAACAATAGTGTGTGCCACAGTGTTCTGATCTCCCTTAAGATGCGCCAGACAAACCGAGATAGATTTGTGTGGCCTATCATTAAGAATTCTAAACAGATTTGCCTGAGAGAGGGAGCGGGGGTGCGGGGGTGCAGGTGAGCGGGGGAGCAGGTGAGCGCTTACGGTGTGGGTTTTACCAATAACCTTAAAACTCCAGCAGAAAATCTCACTAAACCCGCCCCTGTTAGCGAGCAGAGGAGATGGGTAGAATTTACATTCAAATTCCCCTCTGCCCACCTGCCCACCTGCCCCCCTGCACACCTGCCCACCTGCCCACCTGCCCACCTGCCCAAATTCAAGCAAGTGCCTCAATTTCGGATGAACCATCCGGTTTAACCCAAATAATTTTGCCAATTTGACGGCGACGGGCGTATTCGCGAATGGCATCGGGTGGGCGTCCTCCCAAGTCTAGTTCGACGCGGACTAAATTAGCCTCAGAACGCAGTTTTTGGGCGCAATTGATGGCAGCGGCGTCAGCTTGAGATGTTTGGGGGACGACTAAGAAGTCACTTGTGGGAATTTGGCGGGGAAGTTGCCCTGTTGGGAGTAAAATTTGGTACAGGTCTTCGATATTGAGACAGAAACCGATACCGGGAACATTTTCTCCTTGGGGGTGATAAAGTTGCAGCAAGCGATCGTAGCGCCCGCCTTGCCCTAGTATGCGCTGTCCGGTTTCGCTTTCGCCGACGACTTCAAATACGATGCCGGTGTAGTAGTCGAAGGTTTGAATTAAACTCAGGTCGAGGATGATATTTAAAGCAGCCCCATGACCGGATGCATCGCTTAAGCACTCTTGGAGTAATTCTACGAGAGATTTGAGGTTAGAGAGCGCTTCTTGCCCGGATAAATCGAGTTCTAGAGTACCAACTTGCTGGAGGATGTCGGCGGGGCGTCCGCGCAAATCTAGCAGGAATAACGCCCGTTGACGTAATTCTTCAGATAGGGGAAGGGTTTCTAGGGTAACGC
>DNGG01000531.1 GCA_003486675.1 Cyanobacteria bacterium UBA11372 | reverse complement strand
TCTGCCTCTTCTACATCCAATTCGACCAAGTCGCTGTTTGTTAGTTCAGCATCATTGTCTAGTTGAAAGCTCAAAGCATCCAATTGACTTTCGTCGGTGGCATCGGTGGAAAAAAAGGTGGCTGGCATAGTTATTGCCTCAACTGCTCCATGTGACAAAGGGCTTTTAAAGCGGCTGCTTGTTACGGTTGTTGGCGTCCTCCATGACGCGCAAAGCGTTTTTGGAGTTCGGGCGTGAGGGGACGCCGCCAGTGATGCACTTCCCTGCTGAACCCGCGATCGCTGACATTGGCACGGGTCTTAAACTCGGTACCGAGCAGCTCTCCCATTGATAGAATTGCTGAATCCAGCAGCTAAATCGTTTACAACGGGTTTCTAGTTTCTCAACCTGTCAGCTAGTATAGGGAAAATCCCTCGGACTCAAGGGTGACTTCTGTCAGTGGGTAAGTTAATCTACATCACTAGATAGAAGATTTCCCGATCACTTGCCAAAAAACCGCAAAGCGCGGGGTTAATTTTTGTTACTTAGTCTTGCCGCAAATAGATCCTCAGTCATAGTAGGGAAAAAATTCTTCGCCTATCACCCATTACCCTTCCCAGGCGGTAGCCTGAGAACCCCATGACCCAATCTCCGGCTTAACATCGCGCAGCATCAGCGCGTCTACAGCCGCTTGGGGCGTTACTTCTCCCTGGAGCAATCGATAAACTTGATAAGAGATCGGCACGGAAATTCCTTGCTGATTAGCTAGTTGAATTAGCACGTCGGTAGTGTTTACCCCTTCGGCAGTCCCCTGTAGCGCCGCTAAAATTTCCGGAAGTTGCTTGCCTTGGGCGAGTTGATAACCGACTTGGTAATTGCGGCTCAGAGGACTGTTACAAGTGGCTAACAAGTCTCCTAGTCCCGACAAACCATAAAACGTGTCCGCTTTAGCCCCCCAATGAGTACCGATGCGAATAATTTCAGCTAATCCCCTGGTTACTAGCGCTGCTTTGGCATTGGTTCCCAGTTGCAAACCATCGCAGGTACCTGCTGCGATCGCTATCACATTCTTCAGCGTCCCCCCCAACTCTACACCCAAAGGATCGGAGTTGGTGTAAACCCGAAACCGCGTCGAGTTCAATCTTGCTTGCACGACTTTAGCTGCTTCTGCATCGGTACTGGCAACTACCGTCGCCGCCGGTAATCCTCGTTCAATTTCTTTAGACAAGTTTGGTCCCGCCAAAACTACCACCGGATTGGAGGGAAACGCCGCTTGCCAAATTTGTGAAGGCGTACAAGTCGTCGAGGGGTCTAATCCTTTAGTCGCCGTGACGATAATTGTGTGGCAAGATAACGGTAAAGGCTTGAGCAGTTCCACAATGGGTCTGACGCCTTTCATCGAAACCGCTGACAGGATAATATCTGCACCCGCTATAACTTCTGCCAGACTTTCAGAAGATTCACGCGATCGCAAGCGCACCCGGTGACCGTTTGCTGCTGCCAAGTTTGCCAAGGCTGTCCCCCAAGCTCCTGCACCCAGGATAGCGATCGTTGCTTCTATTTTAGGTTTTGGGTTTTCGATTGTCATGAGTCATGAGTCATTAGTCATTAGTTATTTTTGACCGATGACTGAGGGTAAAGCGATAAGTCTGGGAAATTTTGAGACCCATGGGTCTCAAATCGCTAGGAGAGAAAATTTTGTCTACCAATGGTAGACAAAATTTGAGACCAATTGGTCTCAAATTTTGAGGAGCGAAAAAATTTGTGCGCAATTGCGCACATTCTGGCAATTTCTAATTAACCTGGCTCACCGCTCGTGGGCGGGGATATCGTTCGATTAAGGATCTCACTTGCTCAGCATGATATGAGCTTCTTGTCAAGGGTGAAGCAACAACTTGTAAAAATCCCAAAGATTCGCCGTATTGCCTCCAGGCGTCGAATTGCTCAGGGGGAATAAAGTTTTGCACTTGCAGGTGCTTTTGACTTGGTTGGAGGTATTGCCCAATCGTGAGGATATCGCAATCAACCGCTCGCAGATCGCGCATCGCTTCGCGAACTTCGGCGTCGGTTTCGCCCAGTCCTACCATGATGCCAGATTTGGTGTAGAGCCAGGGGGCGATTGTGCGCGATCGCAACAACAACTCCATTGTCCGGTCATAATCACCTTGGGGACGCACCCGCCGATACAGACGCCGAATTGTTTCAGTATTATGGTTGAGTACCTCTGGCGCAGCCGCAATAATTGCTGCTAGGGCTGCCCAATTACCGCACAAATCGGGAATCAGCACTTCGATTGTCGTTCCCGGGGATGTTTGGCGAATCGCTTCGATGCAGCGCACAAACTGGGAAGCACCCCCATCCGGCAAATCATCTCGGTTAACCGAGGTAATTACTACGTGGTTGAGCTTTAGCCGCCGTACAGCCTCAGCTAAACGTTGTGGTTCTGTCGCATCTAAGGGTTTAGGCTTTTTCTCAAAATCAATATCGCAGTAGGGACAAGCGCGAGTGCAGGCTGGTCCCATAATCAAAAAAGTTGCCGTACCGTGATTAAAGCACTCGCCGATGTTGGGACAAGACGCCTCTTCGCAAACGGTATTGAGGGCTAAATCCCGCAAAATTTCCTTGACGTTGCCTACGCGCTCCCACTGAGGCGCTTTCACCCGCAACCATTCTGGCTTAACTACCACGCCTGCCCTCTATCTGCTGAAGTTTTACCGAGTTACCATCAAGGCTTCTATCATAGCAAGGGCGATGATATTTATGAATTTTTGCTTTAACGTGATATGATAAAAAGGCTTTAGGTTAAATCCGGGATGTAGCGCAGCTTGGTAGCGCACCTCGTTCGGGACGAGGGGGTCGCACGTTCAAATCGTGTCATCCCGATCGGTATATGTCGATTGTCAAATTATTTGTCCGTGGTGACACATTGTTGTCATTGTTGACAAATTAGTGACCTCTTGACAGACTGAGGCGATCAAAGAATTGTTTTGACATAGTTGACAATTGGTGTCACTTCTGCTCTTGTGATATAGTAAGTGACCTGACTGTATTTTCAGCATAATATTGAAATTCTGAGCCTGAAGATTGTCAATCCCGAACGAGGTGCGCCTTTCAATCCACCTTATCCCAGTCAGGATGGCTGTTGAAACTTTCACCCGCAACCGGGATGAGGGCAGTCCCAATGCTTTCAACCCACCCCTAGCTGGGATGGTCGTTGAAACGTTGAATCGGCATAATTACATGAGTAGCAACAGCCCCCTTTCAACCCACCCCTAGCTGGGATGGTCGTTGAAACTCTTCCCACCTAGACCCGTTATCTAAACTGTATTTCAGAAGCATTTCTGACGGCTCTCCGAAATTTCTTGCTCAATCTCCCGAAACAATGGAAGATTACTAAGTGTCGAAATTCGTGAAGCCAAGAGTAGACAAGGGATTTGAACTTTTGACGGCTACCTGGGTTTTTTGCCCCCGCTTTCATCCGTCAAGTTAAAGATAAATTGGGTGGATTCCTCCTTGGTCGGAGGTGATTCGGTAGCCACCACTGCGGTATACCCGCACCCTTATTACTGGGAGCGCACCTAATTCCTATCCTCAAGGGATAGCAGCATCGGGGTGGGCAGCTACCAGGGTCAGAAAGCAAGACCATCTTCCGACAGTCAAACTAACCCTCACTTTTCACAGTTCAGAGGCTAATGAAAGCATGAACTGCGGCGCTATTTACTATTCTATTTTCAAGGTTCTGATTTTTCTAGTTATTCTTGCTGCTACGAGAATTGTAAGCAGCGATCGCTAATTCATAAGCTTTTTCCTGGGGACTACCTCGGATAGGTTGTTTTGCTTCTTCAATCGCAATTCCCATTTTCGCCGCCTGAGTCTGAATGCAGTCAATTAATCTGCCATAGCTCCAATTGTGGACGCTAATTCGGTACTGTTTGGCATATTTTTGTTGACCTTCTAGATATTCGGGACATTTTTGTTCGGCTAAGGCTTGAATTTCGCTTTGGACTATCTCGCGCATATCGCCCAGTTTCGGTAAGACGATACTACCTGCTTGGTATTTTTGGGCGATCGCAACAATCTCTTTAGCCAGCAATCTATCCACATACTGCCCTAACTCTGATTCTCCAAATTGATTGAAGGCAGCAACTTTTTGGGCGTTGTGGCGTTGATGGGATAACAATTGTTTTTGTCGCCGCTGTCGGTTAAGTAGTTGGTAGTTTTCACCTAGTAGTTGTCGGATGCTGCGATAAGTTATAACTTTGAGAGCGATCGCATCTACTACAGCTACTGTTGCAGGTTTTTCCAAACCTAGACTAATGCCAACTAAAATGTGAGCTTGCCCCTGATATAAAGGTTGGCTGGGACGGGGAAAGGGATGGTTGATTTTAACCAGGGTGGAATGCTTTCGTTTGATAAAGGTTTCTTGCTGCTGATTTAGTTCGCCTTTCTCTTTGGTTTTGGTGATAATACTGGCGATTTTAGTAGTTTTTTCTTCTTTTACTTGTTTTGTTCCTTCCGCAGTCCAGAGGCGGGTATCCACGGAACAGTATAGGGTTAAATGGTGAAGGTTCCAAAGTTCTCCTTTTCCTTCTCCTTCTTGCCAAGCTATTCTGCCACTGCGGAGGCCGAACAGACTGCTGGAGTGTTGATCTTTGCTGTTTTGCTTGATTTTTTGGTCTTCTAAAAAACGTTGAAACCAGTGCAATTGACGTTGGTCGCAATACACTTGAAAGGTATGTTCGCTCAAGCCGTTGAATTTGACACAAAACCGATTTTTAGCATTTTTGAACCAGGTCATGTCTTCATTGGTTTCATAGCTGATAGGGAATGGGAGGAGGCTAGATTTCTTTAGTAAGTTATCTTGCCAGGATTTGGCTTGTGCTTCGTTTTCTGGGATGTATGAAGTTGCGATCGCTAATGTCTCCAACCACTTGGCGTTTGTCAAATCTCGACCTTTGGGGATGCGCGCGATTAATTGTTCTGTAAGTCGTTGGATCTGGATTTCAACTTGACGGCGACGTTTGGCAAACTTTTCTGGGTCTTCTTCTTGATTGCTGACTTTGCAACCGTTTTTAAGCAAGTAAATAATAGCGCATCTAGTCAGAGTGTCTTCTGTGTTGCGGTAAGCTTCAAATAGGGTTTGAGATAAGCTGGAATGATTATCTGAAGGTTTAGATTTTTTGGATTTCTTTTTTGTTTTACTCTTTGGCTGTGCGGTTTTAGCTGCTTCAGATTGGGCTGTATATTGAGCCAAGATTTTAGCGGCTTTGGTGCGGAGAGTTTCTACGTTGACACCGCTGGTTTCTAGGAGGAAGGCATCGCTTTTGAGCATTTCTAACCAGCGGGTTTTCCCTTCTATTTGGTATTGCAACCGTTGCATCAGTGCTAACCACGCTTTGTAGATGTAGTTCACAACAGTAATGGCACTGGTGTAAAACCGTGCTGGTTGACCGATGAAGCGGGGGTCAGTTTTGAGTGGCTGACAAAGTTGTTTGACTGTACCGCTGTTAAGTTTGCCTTTTTGTCGCCATATCTGGAAGTCGGGGTGATTGGCGACCTGTGCCAGTAGTTCGTTAATTAAGGGTGTGTTTTTGCCTGCCATCAATTCCCAGAGTTGGCGGCGGGTAGATTCACTAGCAACTAAACGACATTGGATTGTAATAATGCTCATAGCTGCCATTAAACGTTTGCGTTCAATAATAACATAACTGTCTAATAAATAGCTGTGTATAGAATCGTTTTATGCAGGA
>DNGG01000465.1 GCA_003486675.1 Cyanobacteria bacterium UBA11372 | reverse complement strand
AGTCGTCCAGAAGAAATAGCCCAAGCTAGAGCGCGTCTAGCCCAAGCCGAAGCCCAGTTAACGGCGGCGAGAACAGCTAATCCCGAACAAATTGCCCAAGCTCGATCTCAAATCCAAGCAGCCCAAGCACGAGTAGACTTAGCCAGCGAGCGTTTGAGAGCGAATCAGTCTTTGGCAGAGCAAGGAGCGATTTCGCGCGATCGCTTGCAAGAGATAATCTCAGAATACCGCACCGCACAAGCTAATTTGGAAGAAGCCAATCGCCGTCTGGCACAAGTCCAGAATGGCACCTCGCCAGGGGAAATTGCCCAACGCGAAGCAGCCGTAAGAGAAGCGCAGCAAGCTTTAAATTTGGTGCTTTCCGGCACCAGACGCGAGGAAATTGCCCGCCGGGAAGCAGCGGTAAGAGAAGCGCAGCAAGCTGTAAATTTGTTGCTTTCCGGCACCAGACGCGAGGAAATTGCTCAACGGGAAGCAGCGGTAAGAGAAGCGCAACAAGCTGTAAATTTGTTGCTTTCCGGCACAAGACGCGAGGAAATTGCCCAACGAGAAGCAGCCGTAAGAGAAGCACAGCAAGCTGTAGATTTATTGCTGGCTGGCACTCGAAAAGAAATAATTGCCCAGCGACAAGCGGCGGTAAAAGAAGCGCAGCAAGCATTAGATCAGCTGCAAAACGGTAGCCGCAGAGAAGATATTGCCCAAGCCGAAGCAACGGTAGCAGAAGCGCGGGGACGCTTGCAAGCAATTCAAGTGCAAATTGAAGATACAATTATCCGCGCACCTTTCGCTGGCACCGTGACGCAGAAATACGCCAACGTCGGTGCTTTTGTAACACCGACTACTTCAGGTTCGAGTTCCGCTTCTGCAACTTCTACTTCTATTGTGGCGATCGCTAGAGGTTTAGAAGTCCTCGCCAGAGTGCCAGAAATCAATATCGGACAAATTAAACTCAACCAACCAGTTGAAATTATCGCCGATGCCTATCCCGACCAAACCTTTAAAGGTAGCGTCCGCTTAATTGCCCCCGAAGCAGTACTCGAGCAAAATGTCACTGCTTTCCAAGTACGAGCATCAATTGATACTGGACAAGAAGCGCTCAGATCGGGAATGAATATCGATTTAACGTTCTTGGGGCAAGAATTACCCAATGCCCTCGTCGTGCCTACGGTATCAATTGTGACTCAAAGAGGCAAGCAAGGCGTGATGGTACCGGGCAAGGATAACAAACCCGAATTTCGTCCGGTAACCATTGGACCAACAATTGGCGATCAAACCCAGATTTTACAGGGAGTGAATCCAGGCGATCGCGTATTCATCGACATGCCCAAAGATAGAAGGCCAAAACCAGATGAAAATAGCTAATTGCTAATAGCTAATGGCTAATGGCTAATAGAAAAGAACCATTAGCAATTAGCAATTACCAATTAGCAATTACCAATTAGCAATTAGCAATTAGCAATTACCAATTAGCAATGGACATTCTAGAAAGCGTAAAAATGGCGGCGACTACCCTGACAGCAAATAAGCTGCGGAGTAGTTTGACAATGTTAGGAATTATCATCGGCAACGCCTCGGTGATTGCAATGGTGGGAATTGGACAAGGGGCGCAGCGGTTGGCATCCGAGCAATTTGAATCCCTTGGTCCTAACGTTTTGTTTATCCTTCCAGGTAATCAAAATGCCCAACGCAACCGAGACTTACCTAGAACATTAGTACTAGAAGATGCACAAGCGATCGCGCGCCAAGTACCTTCAGTAAACGAAGTTGCACCGCAAATTCAAAGCCAACAGACAGTAGTTTACCGCAACAAAAATACCAATACCCAAATCTTTGGCGTCACGCCAGAATTCCTGACAGTACGCAGCTTTGATGTTGCCAAAGGAAGATTTATTAGCAACGAAGATATCAAAAGCAATAACCAAGTAGTCCTTCTAGGTTCGGATGTGGTTAATAAAATGTTTGGTAATAGCGATCCGATTGGGGAACGCATCCGAATTAGAAATGTTAGCTTTACAGTGATTGGGGTGATGCAACCCAAAGGTTCATTTTTGGGAAGTAACCAAGACGACGCCGTGTATATTCCCCTCACCACAATGGCGAACCGTCTGCGGGGTAGAACTTCTCCCTATGGCCTTTTGGTAGATTTTATTGCGGTTTCGGCTAAAGATACTAATAGCATCGGTGCGGCACAATTTCAAATTAGCAATTTGTTGCGACTGCGGCACAAAATTACTAACCAAGATGATTTTACAATTAGAACTCAACGGGACGTCCTGACAATTGTGGGCACAATTACCAATGGGTTGACCTTGATGTTGGCAGCGATCGCAGGCATTTCCCTATTAGTAGGCGGCATCGGCGTAATGAATATTATGCTCGTTTCCGTTACCGAACGCACCCACGAAATTGGACTGCGTAAAGCCATCGGTGCCACCGAACAAGATATCCTAATTCAATTCATGATCGAAGCCATTATTCTATCCGCCGTCGGTGGTGCAATCGGTACATTAATCGGTGTCGGCGGCGTCACCTTGGTGAGTGTAGTCTCTCCCTTAAAAGCAGGAATTTCACCCGCAGCAATTCTGGTTGCGACTGGCGTTTCTGGCGGAATTGGTTTATTTTTCGGCGTCGTTCCTGCCAGACGCGCTGCTAAACTCGATCCGATTGTCGCGTTAAGAAGCGCATAGAAGAATTTCAGATTTTAGATTGCAGATTTTAGATTGAGGGTTATGAAAAATCAATTTTCAGATAGCTCGCTTAAAACTGAATACTCGACGCTGACAGCGGTTCCCAAACCCGTTATAATTCGCCTCGAAAATATCTATAAAATCTACGGGAGCGGCGAAACTCAGGTGCAGGCGCTGCGGGATATTAATTTAATTATCGAAGAAGGCGAATATTGCTCGATCATGGGTGCGTCTGGATCGGGTAAATCTACCGCGATGAATATTATCGGTTGTCTCGACCGCCCCTCATCTGGACACTATTATTTAGATCGGGTAGATGTATCTTCTTTAGGAGATGCCGAATTAGCAAAAATTCGCAATAAAAAATTGGGGTTTGTGTTCCAACAATTCCACCTATTGCAGCAGTTATCGGCGGTGGAAAACGTGATGTTACCGATGGTGTATGCGGGGGTTCCGAGTCAAGAACGACGCGATCGCGCAGTCGAAGCCCTCACCAAGGTAGGATTGGCAAATAGACTCAATAATAAACCAAATCAACTTTCTGGAGGACAACAACAAAGAGTTGCGATCGCGCGCGCTATTGTCAACCGTCCTGTAGTACTTTTAGCAGACGAACCAACGGGTGCGTTAGACTCCAAAACCACCCAAGAAGTCATGGATATTTTTACCGAACTCAACGCTAGCGGTATCACTGTTGTAATGGTTACACACGAACCCGATGTAGCGCGTCAAACCAAACGAATTGTCTGGTTTCGCGATGGTGAGGTGTTGCATTCCCATCTCACACCCGACGAAATCGGTCACGTTGCAGTCTGATAAAAATAAGTAAAATTGTGCAATTTATGCTGGATTTTGGCCTTTTTTGCTTTTTAGAGCCAGCGCAAACTTTTTTGCTCTATTGAGTATGGTCTTTACATGCCAATTTACTTGTACTAAAATTCGTAATCGACGCTAAAAATATGCCGAAAGAATGATGCCTAATCTCTTGACAAAGACAGCCAGATCTGTAATTGAGATAATTCCAGATCAACAGCTGCAAGATGCTTTAACCCAAGCTTTTGAAGAATCTGCTGAGTCAGTCAGCAAGTGCGAAAACTTTTTTGAACTACTACCCAGTCAGCGTTGGTGTGACAAATTCCTCGCCACATTTTTTGGGACTTGGAAAGCAACTCACCTGAAAATGTTGGCGATTTATGGCTTATCCTGTCGCCTGCAACGTCTGGCTTTAGCTGCTGATGTTCCAGCGAGGGAAGAACTACTGCTATCTAGTGCTTATAATGCAGAAACAAGTCACGAAGATTTGGGTTTGGATTACGAAGGTGTCACCCACACTCAACTCTATGAGGATTTGGCATCTAGCTTTTTAGGCAATTATCCTTGGCAGTTAGAAGAATATTGTTTGCCGCAAGCGCGTGAGTTCAAGAACTGGATTTATCGCAATATGGTGGTTGGCGATATCACCACAGGACTCGTCACCAATATGTTTTCGGAAATCTACAATCATGCTGAGTACACTACCGCCCTCGCTAGTTTTTCGCAATATATAGATGCTCACTGCGATTTCTCACCTGAAAAGAAAGAAAAGGCTCTCATCTATATCCATGCTCACGTGGCAGACGAAACCGAAGTGAATCACTTTTTAGTCGTAGTCAAAGCCTTGGATGCTTACAACAAAGCGACTAACAAGCAAATCGATTATCAGCAGGCAAAGGCTTTGTTTAAATCGTATCTGACTCGTTTAGGCTTAGTGATGGAAGAGCTAACCGTGGCAATGCAGCAGGAAATCAATGAAGCCAAAAACCTCTTGTGTGTCTCTTAAGCCAGAGGGCGAATATTGTTTCGCCACTGCACAAGAAGCCATTGCAGCAATCGGGAGTTTCCAACAACGTTTAAATGCGATCGCAAGAGCGCAAAAACAGCGGGGAGAATTGATTACCGATCAAATTTACCCCACAGAAGTAATAGCCATTAAACCAAGAAGAACTCAAGCGCCGCCTTTAATTTTAATAGGTGGAATGGGACCTCTGGCTGGTTTAGGGGGATTCGAGCAAGCCTGTAAGAGGTTTCAAAATACTAGGGAAATAGTCCTCTTTCAAGCTTGTTCGCTGCAAAACAGGACTTCTGTAATTCAGCATCAAACTTGCCAAAGTGCAAATTCTTCAGAACAGCAGTTTGTTACCATGTTCGCAGCAGCAGTGGTACAAGCGATGGAGTATGTTAGCTCTAGTGAGAAAACCATACACATCATGGTTCTGTGCAATACGGCTCATTACTTTTTACCTAAAGTAATGCAGCGATTACAATACCATCACCCGCAAGTTTTGAAGAAGCTGCAATGGTTCTCTTTGGTCGAGTCTGTTGTAGACTATCTGCAACGGCAAAATCTGCAACACCCTCTGATTCTTTGTACCAATGGCACAAAACAAGGGCGTGTTTACTCTAACCCCTTACAAAAGTCAGGCATTGCTTACACAGAACTGAATGATACCTTGCAATCAATTCTGATGGATGGTATATATAAAGGTGTCAAATCTTTTGAGAGAGATTTCGCTTGCCAAGCAGGAGAAAACCTTTTTCGAGAGTTCTTGAAAACTGAGTCAAAAATTGACTGTATCATTGCCGGATGTAGTGAAGTACCTTATCTATTAGACTGGTTAAAACTAACCGCATCCGATTCAGTGCAGCAGTTTCTAACCTCAGTAGAAATTATCGACCCTATTAAGTTAGCTTTAGCTAGCACCAGCAAAGAAGTTAGACTTGTGGCTTAATAACAATCTTGGAACCTTAGATTATCGATAGATCTAGGGTTTGATAAGCAGATTCTTATCAGGCGACAACTCTGTTAAAACTTTTAGCTGCTAGCAGCTTTTGAGATTTTGCCTCTGAAAAAGAGGTAGGTTGATGATGATGACAAATAACTAATGGTGACTAACTTAGCGTTAGCAACTTTAGTGCGATTAGCTAGTAGTCAACCACAGCAAAAATACAGCTTTGTAGTCAGGTATTTAATCCTAATATGGCGATAAATCGCTGACTAAAAACCACGCAACTTTTGTTTGGTAGACTGCTAGTACTTTGTCTAGAAATTGACGGTTGCCTTTGTATCAGCTGGCACAAAATAAGTCTTATAGCAGTGCGCTCTGGCGTA
>DNGG01000602.1:2750-5073 GCA_003486675.1 Cyanobacteria bacterium UBA11372 | reverse complement strand
GTAACCGTACCGGGAACCGTTATCGGAGGCAATACACCGCCAGTACAACCTTTATCTGTAATTGGTTTTAACCCGGATACAGGATTATTAGCGCCCGCCATTCCTGCGCCCTCCCCACAACCCAACTTTCCCCCATCTATATTTAGCAAACAACTAATATCATTAGACGATCTTCGCACTACAAATTTATCCGTACAAGAAGCAGAATACATTGCCGTTGGTGCGGGATTGGGCAGTTATATTTGGGTTGATTTATTAAGGATGTGCGGCGTTAAATCGCACCAAATTATTGCAATGGGTTTAGAACCAAAACCTTATGCCCGTTATAAGCAATTGTGCCTCAATTCTCAAATCCCATTACGGGAAAGATTGCGGTCAAATTCCGATTCTTGCCCGGATAATATTTGGGGTTGGCCTAGTTACGCTTTGCGGGAAGCTTGCCACGATTTTGGTAAGGGAAGATTTGGGGATGCGATCAAAGAATTGTGGCAAGTTTTTGCCGAACCAGCTTTTGCTGAAACTTATACGCCCCGCGCCGGAAATGTCTTTGATTCGATTGACAGAGAAGCGGCGCGAATTGGTTGGGATAAAATTTTTCAATATGGGCGAATTCGTGCGATTAGGAAAACAGAAGATGGACGATATTGCATCGCATATAGCGGCAAAAATCGCGAACATGGGTATTTAATCGCCCGGTATTTACACCTTGCCCCTGGTTATCCGGCGATTCAATTTTTGCCAGATTTGCAAGAATATCGCGAAAAAACCAATGATTTTAAATCGGTTGTCAATGCTTATGAAGACCATAACCACGTCTACCAATATTTAGAAAAAAATGGCGGTACGGTGTTAATTCGGGGGCGGGGAATTGTAGCATCTAGGATTGTGCAACGCATCTATGAAACGCGGAAATTGAACCGAAATATTACGATTGTGCATTTGATGCGATCGCCTAAACCAGAAGGGAATAAATACGAGCGATCGCAACGCACAGTAGAAAATCATTACGAATTCCAACCCTTCAACTGGCCTAAAGCTTGTTGGGGTGGAGAATTGCGCGAATTATTAGAACAATCCGAACCCAACAAACGCCGCGCTTTAATTCAAGATTGGGGCGGCACAACAACTGCCGATCGCACAGATTGGCGCCGAATTGTCCAAGAAGGAATTTCCCAAGGTTGGTACAGAATTCGCTTTGGGGAAGTTGAGAAAGTGGAAAAAGATCCCAGAAATATCACCATCACTCGCATCCGCGAAATGGGAATTAAAGGACTGACAAATATCGAAGCCGACTTTATTATTGATTGCACCGGATTGGATGCCAAAGTAGAAGCCAGTCCGCTGCTAAAAGATTTAGTCGATCGTTATAATTTGCCCTTAAATTACAACGGGCGCATCTTTGTCGAAAATGATTTTGAAATCAAAGGAATGCAAAATCAACGAGGTAAAATGTATGCTGCCGGTGCGATTACATTAGGTGGCCCATACGCTGCGGTTGATAGCTTTTTGGGATTGCAATATGCAGCGTTAATAGCTGTGGATAGTTTGGCGAAATCTGGTGCTACAGGAGTTAAAAAATTAACGCTGTTTCGTTCTTTGGTTCAGTGGGTTAAATGGGTGGGGTATGTAGAACCTTAACTTTAAAGTTAATCTCAAAAGTCATAGTCATGGTGCCTAAGTCCTGAGTCCTCTTTCAGAGGACTTTAGCTATTAGCCAGGGGTTTAAACCCCTGGCGGGTAATGGGATTGCTGCAAAATCTCAAGCAGGCAAAGTATACCGCCGTTCGATCGCTTCCTTAATTAAATCGCGACTTTCCCCTGCCGATAAATAAGCGCGTTTCTCAATTTGTTCGGCTTCATCAGCTAAACCTTCATCCTTAATTGCGTCGCGAAACCAACGGGAATAATCATGCTGTTGTAAATGAAACAACCAAGTTTCATCATCCACACCTTCGGCAATTTGGGTGAATAAAATTAGGTTCTGAGCGCGTAAATTTAACTTACAATCTGGTCCCCGGAAGTAAAAACTTTTATCCTCGCCTAATTGACCTTCGGCATATTTGCGAATGTGGCGGCGGCGTTCCATTTTTCCAGGTGTAATCCGGAATTTAAAAGGGTCTTGTTTCGTGCTTTTAAACCAAGCTAACGCCTCTCCAGGTTCAAGATTTTGCGGCGTCATATTTGGTGGAAACTCATCAATAGAATTACAGAATTCCTCTATTTTTTCTTCCGGAAATTGGCCTACAGTAATAATATCGTCAACCGACAATAGTGCGGCGGGTGCAACGTGTTCCGGATGTACGGTAATTAATAGCATTCCGTT
>DNGG01000602.1:0-2501 GCA_003486675.1 Cyanobacteria bacterium UBA11372 | reverse complement strand
GCAGGCATCAAATGGTGAGCTTCATCGACTACAATCCAGTGTGGACGACCAACGCGCGATCGCATCTCCTGCAACTGCGGTAGCAATTGGGCAAAAAACCCCGGACGATCCTTTAACGGAATTCCTAGCAAGTTAACTACAGCGTTTTGATTCGGGTTTTCCAAAACATCCAATACTTCTTTTACACTCGGTTCCCGTTTGCTATCACCCAACACAATCCCATTATCAAAATTCTCGTAATCTCCTTCCGGATCGAAAATACAAAACTGATAATTTTCTTCGGCAATCCGTTCCAGCACCGCCGTTGCTAAGGTTGATTTTCCCCCACCAGAAGTCCCCGCCAGCAAGATACTCGTCCCAAAAGGTTTGATATTAACTTCGCTTTCGTCTTCTTTGCTTCCGAGTAAAATATCGTGTCGTTTAATCTCGGTTGCCAAGTCTTCCAAATCTGAAGCAATTAGCTTATCAATTAATTCAACCACCCCAGCACCCCGACTGTTATTTGTCACAAAATCTGCGCGTTCTTTTACCATCGGCAGCGCATTAGCAACAGCAACAGAACACTCGCATAAATTCAGAAAAGCGTGGTCGTTTTCCGCATCGCCCACACCCACAACATTATGGGGCGATATTTTTAATTGATCCAACGCTGCTTTTAATCCCGCTGCTTTGTTAATACCAGAAGGCAATACCATTACAGCGCCTTTATTAAAAATCACTTGTAATTCTAATCCTAATTCGCGGATTGCCTGAATAACAGTGGTTTCGTTGGGATGCCAACTCGCCACAATTACCCTTCCGACTGATAGCGGATTGACATTGCGATCGCGCAATATTTTAACAAACTCCTCCGGCGGACGTTCACCTAATAACTTTTCCTCGCGGGAACTAGGCCAATACAGCAAAGCACCATTTTCCGCGACAATACAATCAAATAAATCTACCTTTGGAAAGACGCGCAACAGATCTTCCAACTCCCGCCCCGTCACTAAAATTAGCTTTCTACCAGAATCTTTCAAACGCTCAAGTGCTGCTATAGTTTCATCATGCACTTGACCGTCAGTTGCCAAAGTGCCATCGTAATCAGAAGCTAGTACAAAGTAATGCATCGGCGGTTACAAATAGTTGGTAAACCGCAGCGCTTTCTGTCTGCGCCGCTGCTGTGTCAATATAAATAGGATTGCTTGAATTAGTCCCCTTCTTCATCCCGCCTGAGATAGAAACTGTTTCTATATCTATCCAAAATAGTAGCGACACCGCATTCAACAATCTTTTGGTAGAAATCAAAATTATACCAATTTCCCTTGATTTTGCTACAGGTGAAAAGCTGGGTAGGGGCGGGTTTTACCAACCATCTTGAGGAAAAACAAACAATTTTTATAAACCCGCCCCCAAGTGTGGCGGATTTATGGGAAAACTGTATTATTAGCCGCGTTCCTACGCCCACAACCTAGAAATACGGGCACGGCATTCAACAATCTTCTGATATAAATCAAAATTATTCTATCCCTTGCCCTTACTTGCTGGGTTTCTAGGCTTTTTTACTAATTTTCCAAAGCCAATCTTTATAAACCGGATCTATTTTAAAACTTTGATCTTGCTCAATCCCCTGGCGCCACCTCTCAGAAGGACGATATAAGAAAACATTGCCAAAATTATCTGCAATTTTAGGAATATTTGGCTCTACCACTAACTGAAGATTAACATCCGGCTTCAGCAAATGACTAAAAGCCAACACTCGACCCGGAATTTCATCAGTAACTAAAAGCGGACGTTCTGCTTGATTAACAATGCGAGCAACTTCAAGATTGTATTTACTATTTGTATGACTGTTGTGCCACCAAACTGGAAAGAAACTGCTGGCGATGCAGGATATAACCCCACTGGCAACTAAAGCCACTAAAACATACGACCACCGTTTTACATGTATTTTAACTGCCAGCAAATAAGCCACAGCAACTTGAATCCCTAAAAAACAAGGAATTGCATATCGAGTGACGCTAGATCGCCTGCCGCCTAAAATTAAATCGGGTAAAATTAACGCTAATCCCGCGACCCCAATTAAAGTTAAAATAAATAACCAAGTCTGCTTCGGAGTATTACGGCAGACAAAATAAACCCCCCAAATCGATAAAATTGCAGTTAAATATAAAATTGGATTAATCAAACTTAAACCGTGATTTAAATCAAAAAATAGCCTGCTCAAATTTAATAGCCAACGTAAAGGCAAATTTCGTACCGTCGAATTAGTTGTTGCCGTACTTTGAAGGATTTGGGATAAATTAGCCGCTATTATCAAAAGCCACGGTGAAAAAATCAGCAGCCCCGTCAATGATGCTAGTAAATAAGCAAGAACTTTTTTACTAAATCGAAAGCCTTCAATTGCCAATACATAAATTCCATGCCCAATTGCAACTAACCCAAAAAATAAATGAGAGTAAAGTCCAATGGCTACTGTTAATGCATAAATTACCCACCGTACAGGATGCAGAGCATCCCCA
>DNGG01000067.1 GCA_003486675.1 Cyanobacteria bacterium UBA11372 | reverse complement strand
AGGATGCCCACTCCACAAGTCAAGCTCCGCTTAAGTTGCCAGAAAATCCTGTTGAAAGGTTGGGAATTTTACATAGTTTTCCCGATTGGATTGTACAAGTTTGGCTGGAACAATTAGGTTATACAGAAACAGAACAACTCTGCGCATGGATGAATGCTTCCCCGACGATTGACTTGCGGGTTAATATTTTGCGAACTTCGATTGAGGAAGTAGAAGCGGCAATGCAGTCGGCGGGAATTGCTGTTAGTCGCATTCCCCATCTGCCCCAGGGATTAAGATTAACTGGCAGTATCGGTACAATTGCGAATTTGCCTGGATTTGATCGAGGTTGGTGGACAATTCAAGATAGTAGCGCTCAATTGGTGGGGTATTTACTCGATCCGCAACCGGGGGAAGTAATAATTGATGCTTGTGCGGCACCGGGAGGGAAGACAACTCATATTGCCGAATTGATGGGGGATAATGGGACGGTGTGGGGATGCGATCGCACTCCGTCGCGACTGAAAAAACTCCAAGAAAATACCCAACGACTCGGCTTAAAATCAATTCAAATTTGCACCGGCGATAGCCGCCATCAATCCCAGTTTACCAACATCGCCGACCGAGTTTTACTCGATGCCCCTTGTTCGGGATTGGGCACTTTACACCGCCGCGCCGATGCCCGCTGGCGTCATACTAAAGAAAGCGTTACAGAATTGGCGGCGCTTCAGAGTGAACTTTTAGAACAATCGGCAACTTGGGTTAAACCAGGTGGTAGTTTAGCTTACTCTACCTGCACGCTGCACCCCGTAGAAAATGAAAATATTATTCAAGCATTTCTAGAACGCCACCCTGACTGGCAAATCGCATCGCCAATGCCCAATTCAAACTTAGCATCCTTTACGACGCCAGAGGGGTGGCTGAAAGTTTGGCCTCATCGGCATCAAATGGATGGTTTCTTTATGGTGATACTGAGATGCAATTGACACAGAAGAGGTCAGAAACCGGGTTTGGAGCGTAGGGGCACGGCGGGCGAAATATTCTGTACAAGCGAACATTTTATGCTTGCCGTGCCCCTACAACATTCGCGACGATTTTTCCGAGAAACAAAGGTGGATTTGCGTAAGTGAAAGTTACAAAAAATTAATTCTTATTTTATTCTCAATTTTTCTTCTTTTTGATCGATTAAGCTGTGAGGGAAGAGTTAGGAAAATAATCAATGGCATCTAACTCAAATGTTAAAAATCTCGTTAAGATTCTGATTGGTGCAGCTTGGCTTGATGGCAAAATTCAGCCGGAGGAAAGGGAATATCTCCACCGGGTGGCAAAAGAAAAGGGATTAACCGATGATGCGGAAATACGACCTTGGTTGTATGAATTACGCTCAGTGTCACCGGATGAGTGCTATCGGTGGTTGGAAGAATATTTAGGCTCGCGCCCAACTTCTGAAGACTGCCAGAACCTGATCGAAGCCATCAGTGGCTTAATTTACAGCGATGGCAACGTTGCCAACGAAGAAGCCAAACTGTTAATGAAGTTACAGCAACTCGAAGAAGCCAACTCCTCACCCCAGCGAGATGAGGAGACTGTACTTAAAGCGATTCAAAAGCTTTACCACCGCTGGGTTAACCGTCAAGCTTAGCAAGTTTGGTAATTGGTAATTGGTAATTGGTAATTGGTAATTGGTGATGGGTTTTAACCTATAAAAACTCGCAATTACCTATTACCTATTACCCATTACCGATTAGCTTTTAGGCTCGCCCAAACCGGGTGTTTCTTCCTTTTTAATCTCAGGCACGATGCTGGGGCGTTCTTTATCTTCCCAACCTGGGGGGCGCTTGGAATTATACCAGGCTACCGAGCCTAAAGATACAGCTGCGATAAAACCAACCACATACACCACAGTAAAAGAGACGGGAAAATGAGGCGCGTTTGCAGCAGCTTCCATGAGTACAAACATTGGTTATCAACTCCTAAATAATCCTTGTCTCTAGAGTATAAAGACTTTTTAAAATTATGCATCTTTCCCTAGTTTGATGCTAAGTGCTGCCCTGGTAATAGGTCATCTGCGATCGCCCAAGCACGACCTATTACCGATGACCTATTACCGATGGCGCAATTTAGTGGTGACTCTTGAATTCGATGGCTGGGGCTGGGGCGGCGGGTGCCGGTGCGGCTCTGCGGGCAGCTGCGGGGCGCGATCGCCGTTGGGTTACCCTTGCCGAGCTTCTGGGCGATCGCCTGCTGCTGGCAGTTGACTCACCACCTGACGAACTGCGGCGCGAACTGCCACTTGACCAAGAGCGACGACGAGATGAACTTGACCTATCCGACGAGCTGGTATTAAACGACGAGGCAAACGAGCGTCGCCGCTGCCTGGGTTGTTGTGCGGCGCTGTTATTGGCAGGCGCAGGCGTAAAAGAGCGGCGCCGCTGCCTGGGTGCTTCTGGGGCGCTGTTATTAGCAGCTGCCGTAAAAGAGCGACGCCGCCGACTCACCCTGGGTGCTTCTGGGGCGCTGTTATTGACAGCTGCCGTAAAAGAGCGACGCCGCCGACTCACCCTGGGTGGTTCTGGGGCGCTGTTATTGACAGTTGCCGTAAAAGAGCGACGCCGCCGACTCACCCTGGGTGGTTCTGGGGCGCTGTTATTAGACGCCGAGGCAAACGAGCGTCGCCGCCGCCACTGTCTGGAGTTATCCGAGGCGCTGTTATCGGGCGCCGAGGAGACATAAACCCGCCTGCGACGACGCACTACTGCTGGTTGATCGTTATTGCTGGCAGTTTGATTTTCTGACCTGACTCTGAAGCGGCGTCTCACCCCTTGGGATGGAGAAGAATCGTTATCCGAACCACGCCAGCGACGGGATCTTCTGGTATTGTCCTCATCATCATTCGAGGCTCTTTTGATGCGCATCGTGTACAGCTGTCCAGGTCTGACGGGTTCGGCTTTAATTATCCCTTTACGACCTTCTACCTTATCCGGTCGCGGCGGGAATTTTTCCACCTCCATGCCATCGACTGCTTTAGCCATAAAGTTGCGCCAGGTGAGGGCGGCGGTGCTGCTGGCGCCCCAAGTCGGCGTGTTATCGTCGTTACCCAGCCAAACGCCGGTCACGAGTTGGGGGATATAGCCAATGAACCAGAGGTCGCGAGCGTCGTCGGAGGTGCCGGTTTTTCCTGCAACTTGTCTGCCTGGTAAACTGGCGGCGCTTCCCGTTCCCGAATTGACGACGCCCCGCAACATCCAAGTCATAATGGCTGCGGTTTCTTCATCTATGGCTTCTTGGGGCTGGTATTTCGCTTCGTAGAGGACTTGCCCTTTCTGGTCGAGGACGCGACGAATGCCGTGAACTTCGGTATGCTTTCCTTTGGTTGCCAAGGTGCCGTAGCCGCTGGTTAACTCTAGCAGGTTGACTTCTACGCCTCCTAGTGCTAGGGAATAAACCGGCTTGAGTTCGGATTTAATCCCCATTTTGTGGGCAGTTTCGATCGTGGGTTCAAATCCGACATCAATTAACGCCCTGACTGCGACTGTGTTGACAGATTGGACCAAGGCGTCGCGCATGGAAATCCAACCCGAGTGAGTTTCGCTGTAGTTTTTGGGGGTATAGCCATCGACCTTAAACGGGGCGTCTAAGTAACCTCGGAAGGGGGAGAACCCGGCTGCGATCGCGGTAGTATAAACAAAACCTTTAAACGTCGAGCCTGGTTGCCGCATCGCTTGGGTGACGCGATTAAATTGGGTATCGTCAAAGTCGGTTCCCCCTACCATCGCCTTAACTTCCCCGTTGCGCGGATCGATCGCGACTAACGCCGCCTGCTTAAATCGCTCACTCCGACCATAGCGATCGATCGCTTTTTCCACTACTTCTTCGGCTTGCTGTTGCCACTCGCGGTTTAAACTTGTTTCGACAATTAAACCACCTTGTTCCAAAGCTTCTGGTGGGATCAAACCTGGCAATTCCTGCTCCACGTAGGAGGTAAAATAAGGCGCTTCGGTTGCCAGTCGTTTCGGGGGTGCTGGCTCGATTTCCAGAGGTTCGGCGATCGTTGCTTGTGCTAGTTGGGGTGTAATAATTTTAGCTTCTTGCATCCGCTGCAACACGAGATTGCGACGTGCTACGGCGGCTTTCTCATCGACTAGGGGCGAGAATTTACCGGGGGCGGGTGCCATTGCTACCAGGGTCGCCATTTCTGACAGCGTTAGTTCCTCGAGGTCTTTGCTGAAGTACACCCAAGCTGCATCGGCGACTCCGTAGGCGCCTTCTCCCAGATAAACCAAATTCAGATAGCGTTCGAGTATCTGCTGTTTGGTCAATTTTTGCTCAATTTTTTGAGCCAGCATGACTTCCCGAATTTTGCGCCAGACGCTGCGCTCTTGGGAGAGGAAGACAATCCTCGCCAGCTGTTGGGTGATCGTGCTGCCTCCTTCTACCACGTCTCGCGCGGTGAGGTTAGAGACTATGGCGCGGAGGATGCCTTGATAGTCTACCCCCTGATGCTGGTAGAAGCGGCGGTCTTCCGAGGCAACGAAAGCTTGTACCAAATGGGGCGGCATTTCTTCGATTGGGTATTTTTCCCGCGTTGCTTCGCCCCGCTGTTGTAGAATTGTGCCGTCTTCGGCTTTAATCGTCAGCGTACCGTCGCGCACGAAGGTGAGAGCTTCTAACGGATCGGGTAAGCTGCGGTCTAAATTCCACCAGGTAACGCCGAGTGCGATCGCTCCGCCGCTGACACTCACCCCAATTCCGGTCAAAATCCAAAATTTCCGACTGCGATACATCGGGTTTTTCAGATCCAGCAAAGGCTCTGAAAGCACCTGCTGGGGAATTACCCGCGACATCGCCGCCATCAGCTTGCTTTTTGGCTTTATCGTTGCTGTGGATGCATCATCTGGTACTGCATCGGTTTCTCTAATTGCAGGTTCCAGTTGGATCAAGGTTTTTACCCCGTTCGCTGACTGGGATTTAGTTTCCGGCGTTGTTGCTGATTCAGCCACTTTGGAGTTGCTGAGCTGGGTTGAAATCTCATTGAGTTCGGGGATAAATTTTGTCACCTTAGACCCTCACACGCACCACATACCAAGCCAAGCTTTGTTTTGGAGTGAAATTCACCTAATTTTTGATTATTTTGAATTTGCTTGAAGTCATACTGGCTCTTTTTGTCGGTTTATTAGGCTATGACTCCTAGAGAGCGTTGAAATTGCTTGGCGTTGTTCGCTCTTGCATTCGAGCTAACTTTGCTTTTTTAGGGTAAGTTCAACGACGATTATTTGCAACCGTGTTGCTATGGCGATGGGAAGCAATACGCACCCGCAATAGTACCTCAGCAGAAGCGAGAGGAATTATACCATACATTTGCGTTCGGAGTATGTAGGCGCTGGGGCGTCCTTCGGATGGTAGCCTGGGAGGAAGCGAACGGAACTCACTATGGCTAGATTGATTAATTGCGCGATCGCAATCCCCAGTTTATTGTTCTTGGCAAGCATTACCGGCATTTCCTCCCCCACTCTGCCCCAAGTCGTGGCACAAACCCAGGCAGTCAGGTATCAACCTTTATCCCCCGCCGCCTGCAACCAATTAGCCCAAGCAATGACGAACGCCCTCAAAGTCAGGGTGAGAATGACCAGGGGATCTTTTGTAGACTACATCAACCGAGAGCAAGGCATTGGCTGTCAGTTGATTGCCACGGGTGACGGGCGCAACTTTAACCAGCTTTCTGATATTGTCCGCAACTTAAGCGATCTGCTGGCGAAGCAAGGGTGGTCAGAAGTATCCGATTACACAGCCGATGGCCCAACCGAAGTTGCCAGAGGATTTCGTCAAGGCAACAGTTTAGCCGTGTTCAACGTAGAATGGGAACCCGCCCCAGGTGCTAATTGTCCGCCAAACGAACCGATTTCAGGTTGTCAGCTCAAACCAGAACAACAAATTTATCGCATCAGGCTGAATGCGGCGACTAAATAACTCAAATTGCTAGTTACAATTGGAGCAGGCGGGTAATAAATAAATCCTTCCCAATTACCCATTACCCATTACCAATTACCTCATCTATTTGTGACAGCCTCTGCCTTTACATCCGAACGCCTTTTATTTACCCCCGCCAAGCCTAACGCCGACGCAATACCGACTATATTTGCTTTCCCAAACGAGTACAGCGTCGGCATCACCAGCTTAGGCTATCAAGTCGTGTGGGCAACTTTGGCAATGCGTTCTGATGTGGAAGTCAGTCGCTTATTTACTGATACCCACGAACCATTGCCCAGATATCCAGAATTAGTCGGATTTTCCGTATCTTGGGAATTAGATTATGTCAATATTCTCAACTTATTAGAATTTCTAGAAATTCCTATTCGCAGTAGCGAGAGATCCCCGCAACAAAGCTTACACCATCCATTAATATTTGGAGGTGGTCCCGTTCTAACAGCAAATCCAGAACCATTTGCCGACTTTTTCGACATTATATTGCTGGGCGATGGGGAAAACTTGTTGGGTAATTTTATTGAAGCGTATAAACAAGTTCGCACCGCAGACAGGCAAACTCAATTAAAGCATTTAGCACAAGTTCCAGGAATTTACATTCCCAGCTTATACGAAGTAAATTATCATAGCCCAACGGGTGTTATTGAATCGATTAAACCAATAGCTCCAGAAATTCCCAACCTAGTCGAAAAGCAAACTTATCGGGGAAATGTCCTTTCTGCCTCAACGGTGGTGACAGAAAAAGCCGCTTGGGAAAATATTTACATGGTAGAAGTGGTACGCAGTTGTCCGGAAATGTGCCGCTTTTGTTTGGCAAGTTATTTGACGTTACCGTTTCGGACGGCAAGTGTAGAAAGTTCGCTAATTCCCGCCATTGAAAAAGGCTTAGAAGTTACAGATAGATTGGGTTTGTTGGGTGCGTCGGTGACTCAACATCCAGAATTTGAAACTTTATTGGAATATTTGAGTCAGCCAAAATACGATAACGTGCGCCTCAGTATCGCGTCAGTGCGGACGAATACAGTAACGGTGAAGCTGGCGGAAACATTGGCGAAACGAGATACGCGATCGCTCACCATCGCAGTAGAAAGCGGCTCCGAAAAAGTCCGCCAAATTATCAACAAAAAACTCAATAACGATGAAATTATCCAAGCAGCAGTCAACGCCAAAGCAGGTGGATTATCCGGGCTTAAATTATACGGCATGGTAGGAATTCCCGGCGAAGAACCGGCTGACTTAGATGCAACCGTAACGATGATGCGGGAGATGAAAAAAGCTGCCCCCGGATTGCGCTTAACCTTCGGATGCAGTACTTTTGTTCCCAAAGCCCACACGCCGTTTCAATGGTTTGGCGTCAATTCTCAAGCCGAAAAGCGCTTGAAATACTTGGAAAAAGAATTGAGGAAAATCGGCATAGAATTTCGCCCCGAAAGTTACAATTGGTCGGTAATTCAAGCGCTGATATCGCGAGGCGATCGCCGCCTCTCTAAGTTATTAGAATTAACCAGGCATTATGGCGATTCTTTGGGCAGTTATCGTCGTGCTTTTAAAGAACTGCGCGGACAATTGCCCGAACTAGATTTTTACGTTCATGCTAATTGGAATCAAGAGCAAGTTTTGCCTTGGAGTCATTTACAAGGACCACTTTCTCAAGCGACTCTGCAAAAGCATTTAGCGTCAGCTACAACCCATTTTAGTTCGTAGTAACGACTTTAGTCGTTTTGATTAGGCTTGTAGGGACTTTAGTACCTACTACAAACTTTTAAGTGCGCTTCACCCATTCGGGTGATGTTTTGATTAATGTCTAATACCAATTTTCCTTGATGCGTGCTAGACATCAAACATGTTGGTAGGGGCGGGTTTTACCAATCACGTCGGGGAAAAACTTTCAATTTCTATAAACCCGCCCCCAAGTGTGGCGCATTCATGGGAAAACGGTATAAGTTTGTGGGATGAAAATAAATTTAGCAAAAGTTTACAAAGATTTTTTCGGAAACAGCCTAACTTGGGTTTGAAGAATAAACTAACAGCCAATCACATCACGCTTGGGTCAAAAAAAGGCAGAAATTATGACATTAATGCATAAATTCAATCACAACCGGGGATTGAAACTGACTATAGCAGCAGTTGGGTCGCTTTTATTTTTAACTCCATCGGTTAAAGCAGCGATCGCAGACGCCAACTCCAGCGTACATAATAGTACAACCTTGGGACAGGTGGCAGACGATCGTTCAATGCTGGTAGCTCAAGCAGAATCTGTTTGTCCGCCAAATAGCGGCGGTAGTCAGTTTGTTACGGCGGAAACTAGAAGCTTTTACATCTATATTTGCGGGGGCGATTTGCCCAATACTTATGTTGGCATTGCTAAAAATGGTCGAACGGGTGGGATTATTCTTCCCCTGCAAAGCTCTAGTAATGACCGATTTGTTGCAGTTAATCGGAATGTGCGGTATACTCTCACCCGCAACGAACTGATTGTGACTCAAAATGGGCGAGTAATTGTCAGAGAAAGAGCTACTTGGAAATGGTAGAAATCTAGTAACGCAAGTTGCAAGCTTGGTAATTGGTAATTGGTAATTGGTAATTGGATTGATAGGGGTTGCGATTTTGGCAATTACCCATTACCCATTACCTATTACCATTTTTATTTGTAGGGGCTAGGTTTTTTTATGCTGCATTTCAAACGTTCCACCTTAATTGATGCGCCGGTAGAAGTTGTTTGGTGCTTCCACGAAAGACAAGATATCCTGCAAATTCTGACACCGCCTTGGCAACCCGTGCAAATTGTGCGGCGCGAGGGGGGTTTGGATGTGGGCGCTATTACAGAGTTTCGCATTTTTTTGGGGCCAATTCCGGTGCAGTGGGTGGCGCGCCATACCGAATGCGAACAATATCGATTATTTACCGACGAACAGGTTACAGGGCCGATGCAGTCGTGGGTACATCGCCATCAGTTTACCACAGAGGGGGGGAAAACTCGACTGACGGATGCGATCGCATATTCCCTCCCCGGCGGTTTCCTTGCTGAGTTCGTCTTAGGTTGGTGGGTAAACTCGCGCCTCAATGAAATGTTCCGCTACCGCCACGAAGTCACAAAACGCGAGTGCGAAAAATAGTTTTTCGGAATCTAGTTTACGAGAAGTGTAGTTTCTTTTTGGGTAATAGTTTCCGATATTGTAGGGGCGGGTTTCACAGACTATCTTTGAGGATGACTCTAAGTATATATAAACCCGCCCCGACCGATACGATAACGACACAGGAAAATCGATCTCATAGCATGTTCCCTGCTATGACCTATTTCAGTTTACAGTTCCCCTCGCTGACACTTGAATTCCAAATCCCAAATCCTTAAAAACTTTCCGGAATAGTATTCACCCGATTGGAAGTATTAATTACAGAGCAATTGAATTAATTATCTAACAGCTAAGGACGGTTAAATTATGTTTGCTAATTTTAATGTAAAACAAGCGCTAAAAATGGCATTAGTAAGTGCTGGTACATTATTATGTTTGACTCCTGCCGCTCAAGCTGGCGAATTAATGAGAAGCATTTACGGAGTTGATAATCCTTATCAATATCCCAATTTAGTCGCCTATAGCTATGATGCTTGTCCCCGCAATACTTATATGTTGCGCTACGCCGAAACGAGAAATTACTACGTATGGATTTGTGCAACTGAAGGCGGAACTCTTTACTATTCTGCTCAAGGTAAAAATCCAAACCGAGGCGGTATTACTCTCCGCATTCGCAACTATTCCGGCGAAAGATATGTAGCTGCAAACGGCAATACCCGTTATGTTGTCACCCCTTCTCGGTTAGTCGTAACTCAAGGTTCCCGCACCATCCTCAGCGAACGAATTTTGCAATGGGAAGAAGGCACTGGACTTCAAGGTTAATTCGACAGCTTTTTAGAGTTTAAAGTTTGTTTCTCCTAGAGATTTTTAAAGCAATGCCCAGATGTCAACATCTGGGTATTTTTTTGCTATCTATGAAGCCGGGTTTCTGTGTAGGGGCACGGCGGGAGAATCATTCCGTACAAGGGAACATTTTATGATTGCCGTGCCCCGAAAATGTTTGATATAAACCCGATTGATTTAGGCCAGTTCCGATCTTATTTCTTCATTCATACCAGTCCATTTTTGTCATCTCTCTTAATATATATACCTAAAGACATATGCCTAATGGTGCGTTACCATTGGTAAAAAATGTATAAAAAATAAAAATGGTATAACCCCGAACAATATGGACTTGCTTAAAAGCTGAGGTAGCCACTTTATAGGCGCTACCCTAAAAAAAATTCGCAAAAATCCATCTAAAGTAAGCTTTCTTTTCCAGGGACATCGCTTTACTTTGGGAATGGGTCATAGCGCGTAGGCGATTGGTAATAATTCCGATCGTTAACCAGGAACTACGAACTATGAACCAAGCAGTTTTACAAGCATAGTTCAGCTTGAGAAATGCCGTGAAAATTCCTAGTTCTATTGTCACTTTAATTGCCGGTATCGTTATAACCCTGGCTAGCCTCTGGTATGGTCACAATCACGGCTTACTGCCAGTTGCTGCTTCAGAAGAAGCACCCTTGGTAGACGGGTTATTCGATACAATGATGACCATTTCTACCGGGTTATTTCTGATAGTTGAGGGTACGTTAGTTATTTCCATCTTCCGGTTTCGCCGCCGCCCTGGCGATACCACAGATGCCGCACCCGTTCACGGGAACATTCCTTTAGAAATTCTCTGGACGGCAATTCCAGCAGTAATTGTGTTCATTATCGGCATCTACAGCTTTGAAGTTTATAACTCGATGGGCGGCTTAGATCCGATGGCGGCGCACGGGCATAAAATGGAAGCGAAGGTAACGCGAGGGGCTGCGATCGCAGGCACATTATCCCACAACCATACACCCCCCTCCAACCAAGTCGCCGTAGGCGTGGGTGCTTCCCCAGAAAAAGGTGTTAACCCTGAATTAGACATTAATGTAACTGGGTTGCAATTTGCCTGGATTTTTAACTACCCAGACAGCGGCGTTGTCTCTGGAGAATTGCACGTTCCCCAAGGGCGGGAAGTTAAACTAAAAATTAGCGCCAGCGATGTAATTCATGCGTTCTGGGTGCCTCAATTTCGCCTCAAACAAGACGCAATTCCAGGTCAAGAAACCCAGCTAAGATTTACACCCAGCAAACTAGGAGAATATCCAGTTATTTGTGCCGAACTCTGCGGCGCTTATCACGGCGGGATGAAAACGCGGGTTGTCGTTCAAACACCAGAAGAATTCGATGCTTGGTTACAAAGTCAAACCCAAGCTGCAAGCAATAACAATTTGAATCAAGCCGTAGCCGTTAACCCGCAGGAAATGTCCCCAGAAGAATTTTTAGCGCCCTACTCAGAAAAAATCGGAGTTAATTCAGAAACTCTAGCCCAATTACACCATTAAATTGGTAATAGGTAATAGGTAATGGGTAATAGGTAATTTTAGATCGCGATTACCAATTACCAATTACCAATTAGCAATTAGCAATTACCAATTAGCAATTAGCCATTAGCAATTAGCCATGACCAGCAATATAGAACTTCAAGCCCAAGCCAATAAAGAGGTTCATAACGAAGAACCGTTGTTTAGAAATTGGCGCGACTACTTTACGTTTAATACCGACCACAAAGTTATTGCAATTCAATACTTGGTGACGTCGTTTTTGTTTTACTTAATCGGCGGTTCCTTAGCCACGGCGATGCGAACCGAACTAGCAACACCGGATGTGGATTTTGTCACTCGCGAACTTTATAACGGCTTGTTAACTGTTCACGGAACGGTGATGATTTTCTTGTGGATTGTACCAGCTGGGGCGGGATTGGCTAACTTTTTAATCCCGTTAATGGTTGGAGCGCGGGATATGGCATTTCCTAAACTCAATGCCGTTGCTTTTTGGATTATCCCGTTTGGCGGTTTATTGTTAATTAGCAGTTTCTTTTTAGAAGCGCCCCAAGCAGGTTGGACATCCTATCCACCTTTGAGCATTCTGAACGCCAAAGTCGGTCAGGCAATTTGGATTACTAGCGTTCTTTTACTCGGTACTTCCTCAATTTTGGGGGCAATTAACTTTCTGGTCACCATCTTAAGAATGCGAATTCCCGGCATGAGCATCAATCAAATGCCTTTGTTCTGCTGGTCAATGATGGCGACTTCCGCACTAATTTTAATTGGCACGCCAGTGTTAGCCGGTGCTTTGATTTTACTTGCATTTGATTTAATTGCGGGAACGGCATTTTTTAACCCGACTGGCGGGGGCGATCCAGTGGTGTATCAGCACTTATTCTGGTTTTATTCGCACCCAGCGGTTTATATTATGATCGTGCCTTTGTTTGGGGCAATTTCGGAAATTATTCCGGTGCATTCCCGCAAACCGATTTTTGGATATCGCGCGATCGCATACTCAAGTATCGCCATTGCTTTCTTGGGTTTAATTGTTTGGGCGCACCACATGTTTACCAGCGGCACTCCCGCTTGGTTGCGGATGTTTTTTATGATCGCCACTATGGTGATTGCCGTACCAACCGGAATTAAAGTATTTAGCTGGTTAGCCACAATTTGGGGCGGTAAGTTACGTTTAAACAGCGCCATGCTATTTGCAATGGGGTTTGTTTCTATGTTCGTAGTCGGCGGAATCAGCGGCGTTATGGTGGCTTCCGTGCCGTTTGATATTCACGTTCACGATACTTACTTTATCGTCGCCCACTTGCACTACGTTTTGTTTGGCGGTTCGGTTTTTGGTATTTATGCCTCGCTTTATCATTGGTTCCCCAAAATGACGGGACGGATGATGAATGAAGTTTGGGGTTACGTTCACTTTGCCCTCACGTTTGCTGGTTTTAATTTGACCTTTTTACCGATGCACGAACTCGGTTTATTGGGAATGAACCGCCGCGTGGCAGAATACGATCCCGCACTCGCACCGCTGAATTTGTTATGTACTATTGGTTCTTATCTGCTGGCGATTTCTACTATTCCCTTCCTTGTCAACGCCATTTGGAGTTGGCTATATGGCCCCTTAGCGGGTGATAATCCTTGGCAAGCACTAACCTTGGAATGGACAACCCCCTCCCCACCACCAGCGGAAAATTTTGCTACTACGCCGGTTTTAGCAATTGGCCCTTATGACTATGGTATGGGAAACCGCAACACCGAAGTCGATGTCCCCTTCTCGGAAGCAGAAGATCCAGCTTTATCCGCCGGACCAAATTCTGCACTACGTGCCGATCCCGATCCCGCAAAAGCGGCGCATCCCGACGATCGTCAAGGATAATTTTAGATTTGAGATTTGAGATTTCAGATTTTAGATTTAATTTCAATCTAAAATCTGTTATCTAAAATCTGCAATTCAATTAGCCATTAGCAATTAGCAATTAGCAATTCATGCAAAGTCAAACCATCGATCCATCTAAAACAGAGCTAAACTATCACCATAAAGATGAAGCAACTCATGAAGCCCATCCCGATCATCGTTTATTTGGGTTGCTAGTCTTTCTGGTGGCAGAAGGAATGATTTTTATGGGGCTATTTAGCGCCTATCTCACCTTCCGCGCCGTCGCCCCCGTTTGGCCTCCCGAAGGTACGCCTGAGTTAGATTTATTGCTGCCTGGAATTAATACTTTGGTGCTAATTTCTAGCAGTTTTGTGATTCACCAAGCCGATACGGCGATTAAAAATAACAACGTCGTCGGAATGCGAAATTGGTTTATCGTTACCGCTGTGATGGGCGTACTTTTCCTCGCCGGACAAGGTTACGAATACAGCCATCTGGAGTTTGGTCTGAAAAGCAATTTATTTGCCAGTACGTTTTACGTTTTAACTGGTTTCCACGGTTTGCACGTTTGCATTGGCGTGTTGGCAATTATGGCGGTGTTGTGGCGAAGTCTTAAACCAAATCACTATTCCAGTCAACACTACTTTGGCATCGAAGCAGCCGAACTCTACTGGCACTTTGTAGACATTATTTGGGTGATTCTGTTTTTCTTGCTTTACATTCTTTAGATTCCCTTGCACGCACTTTTTGACCAAAAAGTCCCCAACTGGGGGCTTTTTTCTTGACTTTAATCTACTTCAAGCATCACACCGCCGGGGCGGGTTTATTTTAGATATCTGTTTCTGCCAGAGGTTATTGGTAAAACCCGCCCCTACCTACTCAATTACTATTGACAAAAATACTTTGATTTGATATTAAGTTTAACAATGTATTAAGTTTTACACTTAAGTTAAAAGAAAGTATAAATTAACATTAAGTTATCAGTAGAAACCCTGGAAAGCTGCTGGGAGTTCATATAACCTAAGTCTGGCCTGAGCCTTGGTTTAGCTGGATGGGATATGGTTTCCCAGCAAGCGATCGCGCGGCGCAGTTTTGCCGTGAAAAAGCGCGATCGCTGTCTAGGGAACTTTTTTGACCCAATTCACTTCCTTTGTTCAGGTCAGGGTGCTTAGTTTGACAAGGAATTTTGTTTTAAGGAAACAATAAACGGATGAATCACACTGACGATAACCTCTTAGTTCGTAAAGATGCTAAAGATATCACCGCTGAGGAGAGACAGCGGTTTGTCAATGCAGTTTTAGCCTTAAAAAACAGACCTTCCTCCTACACAATTTTGAATCCGGCAACCAATACAACTGAAACTCCCCCCAATGCCTATGATTACTTCGTCAGGTTGCACCAAATAGCCTTTGGGCAAGTAGATGCCAGGGGAGAAATGGCGTTTGAAATGCCACCCGTCCACGGTGGGCCACCCTTTTTGCCGTGGCATCGCGAATTTATCCGCCGATTCGAGCAAGAACTGCGGTTAGTAGACCCCAGCGTGGTGCTACCTTACTGGGACGCTACCAGCTCGGAAAGTACCAGAGCCGTCTTCAGCGACAACTTTATGGGAGGTTCCGGCGCAGCGCAAGATAATTATTTTGTGCAAACCGGGCCGTTTAAAGCAGCTGATGTCTCGCGGCGAAATGTACCGACGCAGCAGCTAAACCAGCAGAACGTTTGGACGCTGACGTTTAATTCGCGATCGCAAGTAAATCCGACCGGACAGGCGCGATTTTTACAGCGCACCTTTGGTTCTATCTTCGATCCGTCCTCAGTATTTTTTGGCAGTGCCAACTTACCCACAAAAGCCGATGTAGAAGCAGCGTTGAGCCAACCCACCTACGATACCTTTCGATCGACTGTGGAAGCGACGCCCCACGGACGCCCCCATGTCTGGGTGGGTGGCGCAATGGGTTTGGCGACTTCTCCTAACGATCCAGTCTTTTTCCTGCATCACGCCAACATTGACCGCCTCTGGGATGAGTGGATCGAACGCAACCAAAACAATCCCAACTTTCGCCGGTATCTTCCCTTAGAAGGCGCGCCGGGGAGTGCTGGAGTTGACATCAACGACCCTTTATTTGGTTTCGGAGATATTTCTGCCGAACAGCTGTTGGTTAGCGCCGATCTGGGTTATGTCTACGATACAAGCGATCGCCAAGCCACCCAAACCCCCGATCCCCAAAACCCCAATCCCCAAAACCCCAATCCCCCAACCCCCCAACCCGGTATCGATCCATCCCTACCGCAAATCTCCGTTAACGATCCATCGGTAACGGAAGGTAGCGGGAACTTAAACTTTACCATCAGCTTGTCGGAGCCAAGCAAGCAAACGGTGACGGTGGACTATGCTTTGACATTTGCCAACACAGAGGGCAATACCGCCTACGAAACCGTTTTATCCGGCAAGCAAGAAGTCCCGCCCGTCAATTCCAAAGCCACCGGCTTCGGTTTTTTCCAACTAAACGGCAAAGGCGATGCTCTGACTTATGCTACAAAGATTTCCGGCTTAGATTTTGGGCCGTTGTTGGGCAAAGCGCCTCAAACCCCCGATACAGCCGATGATGTTACTGGGGTTCACTTTCACGCCGGTTCATTAGGCGTCAACGGCCCGATTGCCTTAGATATTACCAAAGGTCAAGACGCAGACGACTTCAAGGCTACGATTAACCCAGATGGTTCCACCTCGATTACTGGCATTTGGGAAACAACCGATAAAGCCAATCAATCCATTAGCAACTTTACCGCCGGTCTCCAATCGGCAACACCCGGAGACGATACCAAGCTGTACCTAAACGTTCATACCAAAGCGTCGCCAGGGGGTGAAATTCGCGGTCAAATTACCGGCGGGCGTCCCGATGTCAGCGCCGTTGCCTCTAAGGGTCAAATAACGTTCAACCCAGGCCAAACCAAACAAGTTATTACTTTAAACGTTATCGACGACAGGCTGCCGGAGTTTGACGAAACAGCGCCGATCTTTTTGAGCAACCCCAAAGGCGCGGCGATCGCCGACGCCCAAGGTCTTGGTACGATTCTGGATAACGACGGTGGCAGCGGTAAGGGTTTACCCGAAACACCGCAGACGGGTGGTAAAGGCAACGATACCCTTTCCGGCGACAACGGCAACAACACCCTAATTGGCGGCGATGGCGATGATTTCTTTTATGCCGGGGATGGGGACGACAAAGCCTTTGGCGGCAAAGGCAAGGACTTCTTCTACGGTGACGGCGGTAACGACGACATCAACGGCAACCAAGACAACGATACTTTGTATGGAGGTAAAGGCAATAACACCCTCTACGGCGGTCAAGGCGATGACGATGTTTACGGGGATGGGGACGACGATGTCCTTTACGGCAATATAGGTAGCGATCGCATCTACGGTAAAGGCAAAGATAAACTCTACGGCAACCAAGACAACGACTCGATCTATGGTGGAGTAGGCGAAAGTACGATCTACAGATCGGAAGAGCACACGTCTGAACTCCAGTCACGTGGCCTTATCTCGTATGCCGTCTTCTGCTTGAAAAAA
>DNGG01000605.1:2584-10086 GCA_003486675.1 Cyanobacteria bacterium UBA11372 | reverse complement strand
TTGGTAATTGGTAATTGGTAATTGGGTAGGGGCGGGTTTTCCAAACCACCTATACTAAGGGGCGACATTTGTTATAAACCCGCCCCGGTTAGGCTGGTTAAAATGAATTGGGCGGATTTATCTAAGTTATTTGTGACATGGAGATTTATGACAAGCGATCGCGACTACAATTTTACCAATAAAGACTTGCGAAACCGCTCTTTTAAAGGCCGCAACCTCAAAGGATCAAACTTCAGCGGATCTGATATTCGCGGCTGCGATTTCAGTTATGCCATACTTGCAGGAGCCAATTTTGAGCGCGTGCGGACTGGAATAACTTTTAACCGGGTGATTCTTGGAGCAATAATTGCTATTTTTACCATTATTTTAACCGCTAATGCTGTCCTTCGCACCGTATTTCCGTCCCTGGGTGAACCTGTACTCGGAAAAAATTGGTCATACATCATCGCTTTGATAGTAAGCTTGGGTATTTCTGGCGCAGGTTCGGGAATAATAACATTTATTATTCCCCAACTTTCCAAATTGACTTTTGTATTATCGGCAACAGCATCCGCTACTTTTATTGGGTTTGTTTATGCCGGATTGGCTGCCGATAAAAATCCGCAAATAGCAATATTAGGTGCAACAATTGGTGGTCTATTGATGGCGTTTTACACTTTAAGGTTTCCCTCTCGAATTGTAGCCGTTGCAGTTGCCAGCGCTGGCGCGGTAACTGGATATGGATTAGCCTTTTGGCTATGGACACTTGCGCTTTCTTCCCTAACCGGACAACAATTTCTTTGGGGAATTGGCTTGACTATGCTCTCGCTAACTTACCTGGCGTTGACATTCAACTCGCTGATTTTAACTTTCAAAGGCATCAACAAATATGCGGCAACCTGTTTTATTAATGCCGATTTAAGCAATGCTGTCTTTGACTCTGCAATATTGAAAAATACTGATTTCTCGAGGACAATTGGTATCAAAATAACATCCATGTGGAATTGGATAGTTAATTCTAACTAACCCAAGATGCTAACTGCTAATTGCTAATTGCTCAGATCAAATTTTTACTATTATTAGCCATGAGCCATTAGCGATTAGCTAGCAACTTGAATTAACTATCTAGCGCCTGTATTAGCTGAGGTTTTTTTCATCTGCCACCGTTCGGCTAACCAGTAAAAAAATAAGATGCCAACCAAATTAGCCGCTAAATCAGTGAGGTCGAAACTTCTGTTAGGGGAAAGGCGCTGAAGGAATTCATCCACAATCGAACAAATTACAACTAAACTTGGACCGAGTGGCAGGCTAATATTTAAACAGTTAATCCGCCGCTTGTTAAGCGCTAGATGACTGAAGAAAGATGCCAATCCTACTAAAACAAAATGCCCGATTGTATCGTAAAATGGAATAGTTGACGATTTGACTGGGAGAATTTTTAAATAAGCCGAAGCAGAAATGCTCATCAAGATACCAAAGTAAAACCAAAAAGCAAACACCCAGCCTTTGTTGGAAGATTTCATCTGGTAATTCCTCAATTTTATTCCAAACGAATGCTACAGGCGAGCTAAATAAACCTTTTCGCCTGCTGTCGAAAGTGAGGGCGACCAATATTGTGAATGAGTACAACAATCGTTGGTGCCGTGCCTTTACTCCTACAAATCCAACTCGGCGCATTTCTGAAAACAGGAGCAAGTTTTCAGCCAAGGCGAAAGGAGACAGTAGAGGCACGGCATAGATAAATGTTTTGAATCGGGGCAAAATAATTAATGCCCTGCCCCTACAATGTTATTTGGCGAAACAATGTGGGAAATATAAAATTAGTTACCAGAAATTGTTGTTTAGCTAAGGTAAACTTACAAGCAATGTACAAGCGCGTATTGACTTTTGTCCTGCTATTTATGCTATTCTTTGGGCTGGCGATTGGTAGCAAGCTCGGATCTAACTCGACAACAAGCTTGACAACTGCTACCATGCCTGCTAAAGATTCTATGCTTGAACTGTTATTGAATCCGGATTTGAATTTAGAAGCAAATAACTGGGCTGAACTGAGTTTCAAGCCACTGGCAAACCCGGATTTTAACCAAGAAATTGACAAAGCGATCGCACCGTCACTATTGCCCAATGTTTTGTCTAATATTTTATCTAAGGGGTAGCGATCGCTCTGAAAAGTAGGGTGGGTTAACCCACCCTACTTTTGGTTAATATTTAGTTGAAAATCAGCTCTAAGTAAGCTAGGATATCCTTACTTTCTTCCTAGCAGCAAATAAGTCGTCATTTCTCCCTTACCTTTTACCTGAATCACGCCTCGCTTCTCCAGCTTAAACTTATCTTTTAAACGCTCATAAGTGGCAGAAGTAACTTGAATGCATCCAGGAAGCCCATGTGATTCCATGCGACTGGCAATATTAACCGTATCGCCCCATAAATCGTAAATAAACTTTTTGATACCAATCACCCCCGCCACTACTGGCCCAGTGCTGATCCCGATCCTCATGGTAAATTCAGAATTTTTCTCTTGATTAAATTGGCTAATTGCCTCTTGCATATCCAGCGCCATTTGGGCAACAGATTCAACGTTATCTTCTCGATGAACGGGGATTCCACCAACCACCATATAGGCATCGCCAATCGTCTTGATTTTCTCTAAACCATGGCGTTCAGCTAACCGATCGAAGGCTGAAAATATCTGATTGAGCAAGCTGACCAGTTCTACCGGAGATGTATGACTAGCCATTGCGGTAAAGCCAACAATATCGGCAAATAGAACAGTTGCTTCAGCGAAGCTGTCAGCGATCGTGCGTTGCTCGTTTTTCAACCGATCTGCGATTGGATGAGGCAAGACATTTAGTAGCAGTTGGTCGGCTTTTTCTCGTTCTGCTGATAGTTCTTTTAAAAAAGATTCCAATGCTTCCAACATCCAATTAATTGTGCTACCCAAACTTGACAGTTCATCCGCACCAGAAACCGCTACGCGCATGGAAAAATCGCCCGTCGTGCCAATGATCTTGACTTCATTACTCAGACGCGCCAAGCGGGACAACACCAATCTCCTTAACAGCAATAAAGTCGCAACGGTAAATACAAACCCAACCACCATTAGGGACACTATAAAATAATGCAGGCTGACTCGACCTTGCTTATAAATATCTCTGGGCAAGTCTACTCGCAATAGCAGCGCAGGCTTATTGTAGATATCCCGCAATAGCGTGTATCCTCGGATCTTATCCGTTGAACTCGGCTGGACAACAATTGAATTTTCAGACGACTGCACCTCGGAGGACAAAGCAACCTTCACCGCAGAAACGTCTATCGGCAACTGGGGATCGGTTACCTTGTACGCGGTAATATCTAAGCGGGTTAATTGACTCAAATGTTTAATTTCATCACTGTTTAAGTAGCGTCCCATGATTAAAGTGCCTCGAACAGGACCTTTTCCTTGACCTGTAAGAATTGGCAATGCAGAAACCGCTAGCGCGCCTTCAGGCAACAGTACAATGCCGCTGAAGCGGCTGAGGTTGTTTGGCTGCTGTCGCAGGTTTATTTTATTACTTCTCAGACTTTGCAAAAATCCCTTTGGCACTGGCTTAAATTGGCGTTGTTTGAGATTGAATCCCCGCCCATAAACCAGGTTGCCAGACGAGTTAAGATAGAGGATCAAATTGATATTTAGCGTCTGGAAATCTGCTGGACGGAGATTGCGTTTAATGTAATCCTGGTTACCATTTTTGATGAAGGCATAAGTTTCATCCCAAGCAGCCCATTGATAATTCAAAGAATTAAACTCACTCAGGTAATTAGAGTAGGCGTTTTGAACTCGTTGAACGTTCTGCCGTACCTCTCTTTTTTCCAGTTGGGTAAAGCCGTTCACCAAGATCGATGATGTGGTAGCATACAACACTCCGAATAGACTTGTCAGGGTAATACCAATCGTAAGCAGTGTCTTTTGATACAGTTTCATTAAAGTGCCCCCAGATGATCGGTATAGGTCATATATCTATAGATTTTCTTTTAACGAACCATGTCCATACTTATGACCTATGAGAGATGCCCTAATCCGGATTAATTGCAAAAATTATCTCAAGCTTTAGTAAAACTAAGTTTGGGGTCTTTTGAGGACTGGTTTTAACTTAGTCGGATTGCCTCCTAGGGGTGGCGCCAGGTTGGGGCCTATGCTGCCACAAACAACCCAATTTGTAACTCTTTTTTGATTGACTTTTTGGCTCAAACATGATATCTAACTAAAACTCTCTGGCTGCCAAATGGACCCCAAAACTAGCGCCCCATTACTGAGTATCATAACGCACCAGATTCTGACTTTCTTCCCAGGAGCAAATAAGTCATCATTTCTCCCTTGCCTTTTACCTGAATCACGCCTCGCTCGGAAAATTCATACTTATCTTTTAAAAGAGCGTAAGTAGCAGCTGTAACCTGAATGCATCCAGGAATACCCTGAGACTCCATGCGGCTAGCAATATTAACGGTATCGCCCCATAAATCGTAAATAAACTTTTTGAGGCCAATCACTCCCGCGACAACGGGACCTGAATTGATGCCAATTCGCATATTAAACTCACCACGATTAATGCCATTGAATTCTTGAATTGCTTTGAGCATATCCAGGGCCATTTCCGCCACGGCTTGGGCGCGATCGCTTCCTGGAGTGGGAATACCGCCAACCACCATATAAGCGTCGCCAATTGTTTTAATTTTCTCCAATCCATGCTGTTCAGCTAATCGATCAAAAGCCGAAAATATTTGGTTGAGCAAGTTAACTAATTCTACCGGCGGTGTATGAGCCGATAAATTGGTAAAGCCAACGATATCGGCAAATAAAACCGTAGCTTCGTTGAAGCTATCGGCGATGGTGCGTTCTTCTTGTTTCAACCGATTGGCAATCGGTTGGGGTAAAATATTAAGCAGCAGTTGTTCGGCTTTTTCCCGTTCTGATTTTAGCTCTTTTAAAGAAGATTCTAAAGCTGACAACATCCAGTTAATCGTTTTACTTAAAGTTGATAATTCATCGGCTCCTGTACTTAACACCCGCATCGATAAGTCATTGGTAGTACCGATACATTTGACATCTTTACTGAGGCGAGCTAAACGCAACAAAACTAATTTTTCTAACAGCAATAGCGTCGCCACAATAAAAATTAAGCCTACTCCCAGCAAGGAGAAAATTAGATAGCGCAGACCTACTAAACCTTGCTTGTAAATGACTCTGGGGCTATCTACTCGCAATAGCACAGCCGGTTTGTTGTAGATATCCCGGAGTAAGGCATAGCCGCACATGGTATCGTTATTCAGCGGACGGATAACGAACTCCTCGCTGCTGAGTAAGCGGTTTGATTCAAGATTGAGCAATCTTTCTTTAGAAAGCTCAAATTCAGAACGGACTTGCTGAAAATCAGTTGGTAAGCGAGGGTTGTTAACCTTGTGGATGGTAATAGATAATTGGTTGAGCGCCTTTAAGCGATTGAGTTCAGCAGTGTTGAGGTAGCGCGCGATCGCTAAACTACCGCGACTAGGACCTGTGCCATTCGTGGTAATAATCGCCTGTGAAGCAACAATCAGCGTACCTTCCGGCACTAGCAGAATGCCTCGATAACCGCTTCTTAAATCCGTGCTTTGCAGCCCAAAGTTAGCATCAATCAGCGCTTGTGGCACCGGCATCGCTTTTTGTTTCCTCAAATTAAAGCCTCGGCTAAAAACGATTTGACCGGCAGGACGGCTAAGCAGTACTAAATTTAGCCTGAAATCGAAAAATAACGAGTCGCTGAAATTGGTTTTAATAAAGTTGCGTTCGGCGTAGCCGTCGCGTAGCGAATCGCCATTCTCCATAAACTTGTAAGCATCGTCCCACACACCCCACTGACGCGCCACAACGCTGAGTTGTGCCACATCTTCTGATAAAGCATCCACTGCCCGTTTCAGTTCCTGGCGAGTTTTTCTGACCTCCAAGTCATAAAGATAGCCCAGTAGGATGGTAGATAAAGTAGCGTATAGCACCCCAAGTAACCCGATCAGGGTGACGCCAATCAGCAGCAGTGTCTTCTGGCGTAAAGTCATAAAAAGTTTGGCGTTTTGAGTTTAGCAGCGAGTCCTGTTTCAATTTATCGCTATCTGTAACAAAATTGATGGCGCTCAGCTAGTGCAGTTTTTGTTTGTTTGCTAGCAGTAGTGAAGGTAGAGCGTTGAGGTTGATTGCAGAAATATCAATTGCAGCGATCGCATCATCAAACTTCCGAGCCTGCCATCTCCAGGGGTAGCCATCGGGGTTGAGTTCTGCGATCGCGCTCTGGGAAGCCGTCGATCAAATATTTCAGGACTTACGCTTGGGCAACCTAGAAACCGGGTTTCTAGGTATATCTCTAGTTTCAAAGCGACTATTTTTCATAGAAACCCGGTTTCTTGGCGTCAGTCCTGTATTTCTTAGCTGGCGACCTATATTTGTGAGCATACCGGCATTGGTGCCAACCGTCAAGAGGTGCGCTTGGGTGCGATCGCTTCCTAGATATATACTGAAAATCTCCGCTTTCCCCAGATTCATATATGTCCTCTACCCAAAAATTGCGACAGTTACTCGAACGTCCAGAAATTATGGTAATTCCAGGCATATACGATTGTCTGGGAGCAAAACTAGCCGAACAATTAGGCTTTGAAGTCATAGCTACTAGCGGTTTTGGTATTGCCGCTTCTACCCTCGGTTTGCCGGATTACGGGTTGCTCACAGCTACTGAAATGTTCTACAGTGTAGGGCGAATTGCTCAATCTGTTAATATTCCCTTAATTGCCGATCTGGACACCGGCTATGGCAATGCTTTAAACGTGATGCGGACAGTCAAAGATGCCGTACAGTTAGGGCTAGCTGGGATACTTTTAGAAGACCAAGAATGGCCTAAAAAATGCGGTCATTTTGAAGGCAAGCGCGTCATCTCGATGGCAGAACATGCGGTTAAAATTCGCGCCGCAGTCCAAGCACGGGGTGAAAGTGGTTTAGCAATAATTGCACGTACCGATGCCCGTGCGCCGCTAGGTTTAGATGAAGCAATTCATCGCGGTCGCGCTTATATTGAAGCCGGGGCTGATATCCTATTTGTGGAAGCACCTCAGTCGCTTGAGGAATTGAAAGCCATCGTCGCAGCTTTCCCAGATGTGCCCTTAGTCGCCAATATGATTGAAGGCGGTAAAACTCCCCAACTTTCTGCATCGGAGTTACAGCAACTCGGCTTCAAAATAGTCTTTTTCCCCGTTACTACCCTGCTAGCGGCGACACAGGTAATGACTGCTTGCTTGCGTCAGTTAAAAGCAGAGGGAACAACAGCTAATTTGAAGGATTTGGTGACTTTTAAAGACTTTCAAGAACTCATCGGCGTTTCCAAGTATCTCCAAATCGAGCAGCAATTTAAAGAGTAGCGGTAATTGGTAATTGGTAATTGGTAATTGGATTAAAATGCATTACCCATATCTCGTTCCCAGTAATACCAATTTCCCTGCAAGGCGTGCTACAGATCAAACATGTT
>DNGG01000605.1:0-2329 GCA_003486675.1 Cyanobacteria bacterium UBA11372 | reverse complement strand
ATTTCTATAAACCCGCCCCCAAGTGTGGCGCATTCATGGGAAAAAGGTATAACGCAGCGAAATCCTGGATGGTGCGTTACGGCTAGTGCCTAACGCACCCTACTCAATATGAGTAAAAATACTTGCAATAAATCTTTACAACTGTTATAATACTTCATAGTAGGCAACCCGTGTTTCTGGTTGCCCTGAGTTTGTACTATCAATAAATAAAACAAATTATTGATATAAATAAAAATAATGATTCCGCCAAACGGAAGAGGATTCGCTTGTGAATAAAAGCTTATCTGCAAAACATCTCATAACAATTGTTGTTTTAGAACTGCTGCTGGCTATACCCCTTGGTATAGCAATAACAAAATTGAGTATCGGTGGCGTTGCGTGGTTATTTGGGGGCATCGCTTCTGGAGCTTTAGTCTATAAAGCTTACCAAAATTTTTATGGAATTACTCCTAAAGCGAATAAAAAAGCAAGGCAGATTGGGCAAACCTTGGTAGGACTGAGTATAGGATTTGCGATCGCATCGAGCAACCTAGCTGCGATTGCGTCGCAATTACACGTTTTGATCCTGCTGACATTATTTAGTTTGGTAACCGGAACATTCATCGGTTATTTATACTCGCGCATTAGCAAAGTAAACCTGTTTAATGCCATGCTGGCGACTGCTCCGGGCGGGGTAGGAATTATGTCGAGTATCGCGGCTGATTATGGCAGAAATGTTTCCCAAGTGGCGTTAGTTCAAAGTCTGCGCGTCACCACCGTTGTTTTGACAATTCCTTTCGGAGCGAGGCTATTATCAGGGGATATCAATAGCGCCAGTATGGGGATTTCTCCCAGCTTGTTTAATATTGATATTCAAGGGATACCGTTATTAGTTTTAGCATTAGCGATCGCATCGTTAGGCGTGAGAGTGGCGACGCTGCTAAAAATTCCCGCCGCGCCCTTTTTTGGCGCGTTAATTGTGGGGATAATATTCAATCCGATGTTGAATTCTCTTCCCTTGATCGCCGACTTAGATTTTACTCCCCCTAAACTGGTGAATTTAATCGGTCAAGTGTTACTGGGAGTCGCCGTCGGCGAACATTGGGGAAATCAACCTTATTTGAGCAAAAAAGCGGTAGGATATGCTTTAATCCCCGTGGGATTGATAATTGGAGCGGGATTGATAGCGGCGGCAATTGCTCATCAATTAACCCCCTGGGATTGGCTGACTTGTATCTTAGTCACCGCACCCGGAGGCGCACCAGAAATGATTTTAGTCTCCCTCGCCTTAGATCGTAACGTCGAAATCGTCACCGCAGGTCACCTAGTGCGACTGATGGGGCTAAACGCCTCTCTACCCGCGTGGATATTCTTAATTGACTATCTCGAACGTCGCTTTGGTGCAAATACCTCCAAGAATGCAGGTGAGCAGGTGAGCAGGTGAGCAGGTGAGAAATACCTGTAGGGGCGGGTTTTACCAACCAATCTGTGGAACCACTTGCATATTTTGTTAAACCCGCCCCTATTAGAGAAACCCGGTTTCTTGAAGAAACCGGGTTTCTGCAATAATAAGTACATAGGGATTGGCAAGGGTATAGATATGATCAACGAAGTCAAAGAATTTGATACCAAACAATGGGTCAAAGCACGCGCTTCCCTCGATGGTAATCAAAGCTTTCTCACCTGGACTGGTTCGATTTACGCTTTTGTTCCCAACGAAAAGAGAAGGCGCTTGTTCGGTATAGCCGGAATGAGCGTCAGCCGATGCATCGCCAATCCCGATGATACTTGGGAGTTTACATCTAGGGAATTAACCTATTATCTTGACCCCAGTACGGGAGAAATTCTGCACAATTGGGAAAACCCCTGGACGGGAGAAACCCTGACAGTGATGCACGTGGCTAATAATCCCGTAGAAGGGCATTTTAAAGGAACGTTTCCCGCCCAAGTGAATGGGGGAATTACAACGTTTGTATTTGATTTATTTTCAACCTACCCAAATCCCCTAGCAGAAGATCCCAAATTTGCCGCATACAGTCCCCAAGCTACCTATCAAGCAGCCGAATTATTTAAACTCACGGTTCCTACGCAAGAATTACTCGACCCGGAAGTTGTTTCAGTTTCTAAAATGTTGATAAGTTGGGATAGAATTGGGCCTTGGGTTCCTTGGATGAAAATGGGAAATCGACCGGGTCATTTAATTTATAGTGCCAACGGTCTTAAGGTGAAAGATCTCACTGAATTACCTCAAGTGCTGCAAGATGAAATTAATACGCGGGTGCCTTTGTATAAAAATGCTCCCAAAGCACCGTTAGATAGCGATATGACTTCTTGGACATACTTTAAACAG
>DNGG01000049.1 GCA_003486675.1 Cyanobacteria bacterium UBA11372 | reverse complement strand
CCATTATACATTCAGTCAAACGGCAAAGAACGCAGCAAATTGAATCCAAAAGCGTTTGCAAGCTTTTGGGTTATACGCTGTTAAGTCCTTGCTTATTTAAACAAACTCCAGCTAACAGGGCTGCTTTTTTCCCTGAACGAGAATTAATCAAACGAAGTTGATAATTTCAGCTTTCGCACTTCGCCTAATTCAACCTCTTGCGATCTTACCGATACGCGGGATTTTTGCCACAGATTCGTCGCCAAGCCGCCGACAGTGGTCTTTGCTACATGTTGGATAGTAAAACATCTGTTCCCGCCGTGACATCTCTACAAAGGAGTAAGTAAATTTTCAGCTTTTCATGTTAAACTAGCCACCCATTTTCTAAATCGCGAATGCGATTCGCGCTCCGCGATAGCTACCCTACCCTTCGGGAACCCCTATGGGGAACGGGTTCGGCGTTAGCGGTACGCTTCACGCGCGAGTGGCAGGGGGTAATCGTTTACACCCGTTTTATTAGTTTTTTGCTTAATTTCAGAGTATCTTAAGAGTCTGTACTGGAGATGGTGCGTTACACTGCGTTAACGCACCATACATATAAATCAAGCGTAGTATCTGTATGCGAATGCGCGAGCTTTTACCAATTACCCTTCTTACCGAGTAACAACTCAAATTCAGTCCGTAACGAACTAACATCCGCTACTCTTCCGACTAATAAATTTTCGCTCCCAGCATCTAGTAGGCGCGCTTTCCAATACCCGATAGTATCCGAATTTTTCATCCAGTAGTCAATTACGGTGTCTACTACTTTATCCAAATTCCAATCTTTATAATGCACCGCATTTTCCACCGATTGAATTAATGCGTCGAGGGTGCATTTATGCGTCGCCACGTATTCCACCCCCGTCGGTGTTTTTTGCTGCTTCTCTTGTTGCTGGTTAAAAAAGTACAGAATCGGAGAAACCCCCAGGATATCAAAGGTGTAGCTCATACTCAACTCCTAAAATCATTTTGGATTTTGGCTTAGCACTCTTGGCCTTATAGTGCTAAACTAGATTGGGGTTTTAAATTAGCACTCTGACGGTTTTAGTGCTAATTTAAAATCGGGTTTGTTTTAGCACTCACCGTCTTTTAGTGCCAATGTAAACCGCCGGACAAAACGTCCGTTGCGGGTGTATTAGTTGCATAATTACTAATATTAATACTAAGTCCTAAAAGATGGTAAAGTAACTAAATTTACAAATTATTTCGTTCGGGGCGAGTTATCCTGATGACAGATGTTAGAACTATATAAAGGCGAACTGGCGGCACTTTTAGCCGCGTTTTTATGGGCGGCGGCTTCAACGGTATTCTCACGTCTGGGGCCTATGATACCGCCGTTGGAGTTAAACTTGCTCAAAGGAGCAGTAGCGATCGCATTCCTGATCGTCACCCTCGCCATCCAGGGTGAATGGTTACCAGAGTTGAATTGGATAGCCATTGGTTTCTTCCTCGTTAGCGGTATATTTGGAATTGGCATCGGCGATACGGCTTTATTTGCTGCCTATAACTTCCTGGGGGCGCGACGGACGCTATTATTAAAAACCTTAACTTCTCCTTTGGTGGCGTTGCTCGGTTTAATTTTCTTACAAGAAAGATTAACCGCTGCCGATTGGTGCGGTATTTTATTAACCCTATTGGGCATTGCCTGGGTAATTAGCGAACGAGTTGCTGCTACAACAGATGTAAATAAACACTTCTTACCAGGAATTGGCTGGGCAATTGTAGCAACATTGGGAGAAGCAGTAGGTGCAATTTTATCTCGCGCTGCTCTCACTCAGTCTAATATTATCCCCATGTGGAGTACCCTGTTGCGGCTGAGTGCTGGCGTGTTTGTATTGTTACTGTGGCTGTTAGTAAAAAGCAGAGGAGCAGAGGGGCAGAGGAGCAGAGGAGAAATTAATCAGTTGTCGGTAAAGTTGTTAGGAATTATCGCCATTACTTCATTCTTCAGTACGTACTTGGGAATCTTTCTTCAGCAGATTGCCCTCAAATTTACTGCCGCTGGAATTGCTCAAACATTGGGCGCGACTAGCCCTTTATTTGTTCTCCCTTTTGCCATTTGGATGGGCGATAAAGTCAGTTTAAGAGCATTTTTGGGAGTTTTAATTGCTTTGGCTGGGGTATGGTTATTGTTTAGAGTTTGATATATATAATCCCCTTTTGCGATCGCTCTCCACCGAACCTCTTGACGAATATTTTATCGGAAATTTTTTTTACTCATAGATATGCACAGGCTATTACCCAACAAGTTATACATAGTGACATTAATAATCTTGCTAAAAATAATGGATTAACATCAGAATAAGTTGAGTCAAAGGTCATTTTTTTTCACAATTTATTCTACCTATTGCAATTGACAATTTGCGAAAAATGGGGATATATAAATTATTTTATACACAAACAATATTGCATTTTTAGTAGATTTAGAGAGTCATAAATTAATTGGGTTAGTTGCCGAGCGAAAACAGTCTGAAATTGAGAAAGTGATGCGTTCTTCGGGAGAAAAAATATTGGCTCAAATCCAAGAAGTTAGTATGGATATGACAGGCAAAAATCATTAATCCAAAAAGTTTGTCCAAATGCTGACGTAACAGTAGACAGATTTCATTTGACAAAAATGATTCATGAAGAATTAAATCAAGCTAGAGTTTCTCAAAAACAAACGTCTCAAGCCCTTAATCTTAAAGAAATATACCGCATTTTTGATGGTTGAAAAGAAGTCAATATATTTGATTGAAAGCCGAAAATAAGTTGATTATAAAAAGCCAAAAAAGCTTCGATTTTAATATAAAATTTGCCGGAATTAAAATAATATTTTCACCTTTTATTTGAGAAAAACCAGGATGTAGGATCGGGGACTTTAGAACTAATTGAGAACTAATTGATTGGTTAGAAAAGGCATAAATATACTACAAAAAAATGACAAGTGTCAATATCCCCGTGGCGTTGCGTTACCAAACTTGATTGCTCCGAGATTGAGGTAATGGGTAATGGGTAATGGGTAATGGGTAATTTGAGATTTTAGATTAAATCTGCTTTTCTTTAATCTCAAAGAAAGCAATTACCAATTACCAATTACCCATTACCCATTACCAATATCTAAATTACTTTTCCAGCCGTACAGCATACCATTGCAAATACTGTCCGGGGCCGACATCTAATTCGCAGGAAGTTTCGAGCAAATACTGAGCTTGCTCGTCAACGGAAGTATATTTTTGCACATCGCGGGGTAGCTCGTCCTGCATCTGCGCCAAAATCTGCTTGAGCTTTTCTAACAATTCCTCGGGCGTCAGGAGTTGTTCGGCTTGGTTAGGTTCGAGGACGACAAAAGCATCCTGGTTATACATTAACGGGTCTGGCATTTTTGGTTTTTATTACTTGGGATAGTCGCGAAGGGTGACAAGCCGCTGTTAGTTTAGGGGCAGTAAACGTCAGATGCAAGGGTTATAGGCTGCTGACATTAACCGCAGCGCTTGAGAACTGTCCAGCGCTGTCACTTTTGATCGTCTAATATCTGAAATTGATTATGACCCGTTCTGCTTGCCTAATCTTTAATCCTGTAGCAGGTCAAAGCAACCCAGACCAAGATTTAGCCCAAATTCGGGCAATTTTGGAGCCAGAGATCGATTTAGAAATACTTCTGACCTCAGAAGAAGTGGGCGCTGACGAATTGGCAAAACGCGCGATCGCTCGCTCTGTAGAGGCGGTAATCGCGTCTGGCGGCGATGGCACTCTTTCTGCGGTTGCTGCTGCTTTGGTGGGAACCAATATTCCTTTAGGAGTAATTCCACGGGGTACAGCCAATGCTTTTGCCTCTGCTTTAGGTCTTCCCGATACCATCGAAGGCGCCTGTGAGATTATTTTAGCCGGGGCGACGCGCCAAGTCGATGCGGCTTTCTGTAATGGCAAACCGATGGTATTGTTAGCCGGGATTGGATTTGAAGCCGAAACGGTGGAAAAAGCCGATCGAGAAGCCAAAAATCGTTTTGGATTGTGGGCTTATATTTTGGCTGGATTTAAACAGCTGCAAGAAATGGAACCATTTGAGGTCGAGATCGAAACCGAGGATAGAATTATTACAGTCAACGCCGTTGCCGTCACGGTTGCCAATGCTGCACCGGCTACCTCGATTTTGGCGCAAGGCCCTGCTGGTGTTATTTTTGATGATGGTTTGCTCGATTTGACCGTCGTCGCACCAGCAAATGTAGCCGGAGCGATCGCAGCTTCCTATCATTTATTCCGCACCGCACTTACCGGCAATCCTACCAATCGAGATGATATCGGTTATCTGCGCGCCAAACGCTGCAAAATTACCGCCAATCCGCCCCAAAAAGTTGTCCTAGATGGAGAAATTGTCGGGACGACTCCCCTTGAAGTTGAGTGCATTCCTTTTGGATTAACCGTTTTAGTACCGCCATTAACCGTAGAAATGCCACTCGAAGAAAAACTAGAGGGACTGCCAGGATTAACGGTTGAATATAAACTCGAATCCTACGAACAAGCTTTATAACCCTAGTTGGTAATTGGTAATGGGTAATTGGTAATTGGATTCAAGGCCATCACCTTTGTTTCTTGGTAGAGCGATCGCAGTTAAAAATGGGAAAAGGGAAAAGGGATTTGGGGTAAGGATGAACAAGTCTTTCCCCAAATCCCCTTCAAGAGAGAGCCAGAATGTCCCGTCTTAGATTGGTAGCCTAGATCTCTTTCCTTGCTCAAGGATTTCTCATAAAAACTCGGAATATTCCACTTATATCATGTCCGGTTGCATCGGCATCGCTCCCGGGGCGGGTTTATTAACACAATTCGCTTGGTATCAAAGGTTTCTCGTCAAACCCGCCCCTACGACGCTATTAACTATTGCTTTCCGATATAAGCGGACACGATCAAAAAAATTT
>DNGG01000403.1:9722-16007 GCA_003486675.1 Cyanobacteria bacterium UBA11372 | reverse complement strand
GTCACTAGCTATCTAGAAGCTCCCCATCACCTGAAGCTCACCCGCTCACCCGCTCACCCGCTCACCCGCTCAAAACCCGAATAAATTCCAGGGGGAGTCCGTCGGCGTCGGCGATAAAGGCGACTTCGTAGACGCGATCGCCTATCATTTGTTGCGTCGGTTCTAATAATACTTTCAGCGCTTGAAATTGATCTGGTTGCTCGCGCGCCCTTTCGTCTAATTTTTCTTTTAAAGATGATAACCAGGAGAGCAGATCGGTGGTTGCTTCTGTCAGGTCAAAGGATAAATGATAATATCCGACGTAGTGTTCATCCCCGAAGGCGTCGGGGGCGGGGTGGGGTTCAGGAATTTGGATCAATTCGATGCGTCCGTTTAAACCTTCCATCCAACAGGCGAGGGTGTAGCCTGTGGTAAAGCGATCGCATACACTAAACCCCAGTTGCTCGTAGAATGCGATCGCTCGATGTATATTTGCCGTGCGGATCGAAGCGTGATGCATAAATTTTTTGCTTCTAGGTCACGGGTATAATTACCAATTATCTATTATTCAAACAACCTGAAATAAGGATATCTTACGGGTACTCCCGGCTCTTTTTCCAAGTCAAAATTAATTACTTCCCAGCAAGGTGCTTCCGACGGATCGGGGCTAAATTCTACTGGTAAACCGTAAAGCCTGGGTTTATTGGCATCGGGTTGTCCCCGCCACGGCGTACTGCGTTCCAGATAGCCGCTGATTAACTCCTGATAGCGTTTGGCGATAATCACCCGCGTTGCCCGGTATCCTTGGGTATAAAGTCGATCCAGCGCTTCGTGGATTTCAAACCGAATTCCATCTGGATGGGTATGCTGGCGATACCACTCATTATTCCACCGCCGCCATTGACGACCGGACTGGAGATGGACGAGTTCCCCAGATTTCGGGTTAGCTTCAAACGCACCGTGACGCGGACAAAGATACGTATCTGTCAGCGTCAAAGCCGGAATCGTTTGGCGACAGTGGGGACACTGTATTTCCGGACCAAATATTGGGTATTGCAAGCCTGGATTGGTCATGTATTGTGTCACCGCATGTCCTTTCTGTGCCGATCTCAATGCCTTTATTTTGACATTCCTACACTTAAAAGAGTGAGATTAAGAGAATACTACACAGAATTTATCAGTGGGGGGCTGATATTGATATTGTACCCCAGTCATGGGTTTTCTTTGCGATTCTCATACTCTTGCCTAGATCGTGTCCCAGCTTGAGCCTATATTCTAGGAAGGATTGTGTTACCGATTCGACATTCATTGTGAGCGATCTCAACCATCCATTCTATTGGCCTACCCCCGATCTTTCTGCTGCTGCTTTTATTGCCCCCAACGCCACGGTCATGGGTTGGGTAAAGGTTGCGACAGGTGTAAGCATTTGGTATGCTGCCGTTGTGCGCGGAGATGTGGAACGCATTGAAATTGGCGAATACACCAATATCCAAGATGGTGCTATTTTACACGGCGATCCCGGAAAGCCGACGATTCTGGAAGACCACGTTACAGTTGGACATCGGGCGGTGATTCATTCGGCGCATATCGAACGCGGTTGTTTGATCGGCATTGGTGCGGTGATACTCGACGGCGTGCGCGTCGGTGCAGGAAGTATCATCGGCGCGGGGGCGATTGTAACGAAAGATGTACCACCTTTATCATTAGTTGTCGGAGTTCCTGCCAAACGGGCACGCAATTTATCTGAGGAAGAAGCCGCAGAGTTGATCGTACATGCCCAGAAGTATGAGAAATTAGCACTCGTTCACGCGGGGAAGGCAACGGATCTGGGTTTTACGAGCGGCTGAGCAAAGAAGAATCCAGGTTCAAATTCTCCTCTGCTCACCTGCCCACCTGCTCACCTGCTCAATTCTCCCTGGGGGTCTGGTAATTTAGCGCAGTTAGTTGCAAAATATAAGCAAGATGAGAATCCATTCATAAATCTTTAAGAGAGGTCACTAATATGGATTGGCGTTTGTTAATCGTGTTGCTGCCGCTGATCGCTGCTGGTGGTTGGGCTTTCTTCCAAGTCGGCAAGATAGCGATCGCTCAAGCTCAAGCCTTCTTGAACAAGCAAGCCTAGTTTAGGCACTTTGCAGCCATCACCCCAACTGCCCCCTACCCTGGGGGCAGTATTTTTTTCACAAAAAAATTCTAAACGCACAGGAGGTTCTACCTCCCGGATCTCGTTCCCAGGTTCAACCTGGGAACCAGAATACTGAGGCTCCGCCTCAAGGTGCAAGATCTGAGGATAAACACCTCCTACTAAAGGAGCAAGGCGAGATCTTACCTCAGATGGAAGCTGAGCAATTGATAATTTTACAAAATTAAATCTGGAACCCATACATAGTTTTCCAACGCAAAAGTTTTGCGTTTTTCTAAGTTTAGCTGAGGAAAATATCATGTTTCAAGCTATAAGCATTCCCCTGGAATTGTTCAGGGGTAAATTTTGGATTTCTCAGATACCAGGTTATGGAGTAGCAGAACACCCAGGAGATTTAGCACTAATTTTTTCCAGTCCTCAGTTTTTTGTGGCATTAATTGCGGGGGTATTAATGGCCTTCGCTTTTCAATTAGTATTAACTAACTTGTCCGTAGCCGCTAAAATTTCTGATAGCGCCGATGTTATAGAACTCGATGCCGACGACGATGAAAGCTGGGGCAAGCAAGTTCGCAGCATTGAATCAAAAATAGGAATTTGGAGCGTAGTAACGGTCAATATTGCCTTGTTTATCGCTTGTTTTCTGGCGGTAAAACTCAGCTTAACCAATAGCGTAATTTTAGGGGCAATTATTGGCGTTGTCATTTGGTCGGCTTACTTTTTATTGCTAGCTTGGCTGGGTTCTAATGCGATTGGTTCCTTGCTTGGTACGGCAGTAAAAACCGCCTCTTCTTCAATGCAAGGCGTGATGGGAACAGCCGCCGCTGCATTAGGTGCCAATGCCGTAAATTCGCAAATTGTGAATACGGTAGAGGCATCAGTTGCTGCGGTGAGAAAGGAATTAACTTCAGGGGTAGATCCTAGCAGCGTTAGGGAAACATTAGAAGAATATTTGGGCGATTTGAAACTGCCCAAATTTGACCTAAAAGACATTCGCAGTAACTTTGCAAAGTTGCTCAACGATTCGGATCTAAAATCTTTGGTAGATAGCGATGTTTTGAAAAACATCAATCGCCAAACTTTTATCGACTTGGTTAGCAGTCGCACCGATTTATCTAAAAAAGATGTAGAGGCAATTGCCGATCAGTTGCAAGAGGTTTGGAAACAAGTAGTAGGAGGCAAGCAAACAGATCCGCAAGAGGAATTAGTAAAATTCCTCAAATCTGCCAGTCCAGAAGATTTGAAATCTACCGACATCGTCGCTAAGCTGGCTCAAGTAAATGGAGGAGGCAGCGAACAAAAACAGTATAGCAACGGGCAGCAAAAGAGCTTGTTGCAACTGGGCGTGAGTGCGGTGATGGGTGCAGTATTGGAACGAGTAGACCTTTCTGATTTAGATGTCGAAAGAATTTCCAATCAGTTGCAAAAGCTGGCAGGCGAAACAACGGAACAAGCCAAAAAAGTTGGCAGTAAAGTTGCGGAAAATCTGCCGAAGTTGCAATTTAATCCGATTCGCGCCGATGTAGAAAACTACATTCTTAATTCCCAACCTTGGCATCTGAATCGGGAAACGATCAAGCAGGAATTTCAACAAGTTATCTACGATCCAGAAGCAGCGCCGGGAGCAATTCGACGGCAAATAGAGCAACTGAATCGTGATTTTGTGGTACAATTGTTGAATCAGCGTGGCGATTTTGATGAAGCTAAAGTCGCAGAAATTGCCGACCAGTTAGAAGAAATTCGGACGGAAGTTTTGAATACCGTCCAAACTGGGGAAGCTGAAGAACAAGCGCAAGATTTACGCAGTCGGATTGAAAATTATCTGCGTTCAACGGGGAAAGAGGAATTAAATCCAGAAGGAATCGAACGGGATTTCCAAGCACTGTTGGAAGATCCGAATGTCGGATTTGAACAACTGCGCGATCGCTTATCCCAATTCGATCGCGATACCCTAGTTCAATTACTCGGACAGCGGGAAGATTTTAGCCCAGAAGAAGCGGAGCGATTGATTAGTCAATTGGAAAGTACGCGCGATCGCGTCATCTCCCAAGCGCAAGAAATCCAAGAACAACTCAAAGCAAAAGCTGACGAACTTCGCCAACGAGTTGAAGCTTACCTGCGCGATACCAACAAGGAAGAATTAAACCCTGAAGCAATTAAGCGCGATTTCCAAACGCTGCTAGAAGATCCGCAAGCAGGAATTACCGCTTTGAGGATGCGTCTATCCCAATTCGATCGCGATACCCTGGTGCAATTACTCACCGCCAGGGGAGATCTCAGCGAAGAACAAATCAATCAAACAATCGACCAAATATTGTCGATTCGCGATAGCATTTTACACGCACCCCAAGAAATCAAAGAACAGTTCGACGAAGTTAGCGCCAAAATAGCAGATTACCTGCGAAATACTAACCTGGAAGAACTCAACCCAGAAGGTATCAAGCGCGATTTTGTCAAGCTGTTTGAACATCCCAGATCGGGTGCTTTAGCATTGCGCGAAAGACTTTCTCAAGTCGATCGGGAAACCTTGGTTAAATTGCTGAGTCAGCGGGGAGACTTGACTGAAGAGCAAGTTAATCGCATCATCGACCAAGTACAAGAGCAAATTCGCAGCATTATTAAAGCACCCCGTCGCTTAGCATCGCGCGCTAAAGAAAGGGTACAAGATTTCCAAGCAAGTTTGGAAACTTACCTGCGGAATACGAACAAAGAAGAACTCAATCCCGATGCGATTAAACGCGACTTGCAATTGTTGTTCAGCGATCCGAAAGCAGGGGTGGAAAGTTTAGGCGATCGCATCAAACACTTCGATCGTTCTACCTTAGTTGCACTCCTCTCCCAACGGGAAGATATTTCGGAAGAAGAAGCAAATCGCATTGCGGATCAAATCATCTCGGTGCGCGATCAAACTGTTCAACAAATTCAGCTGGTTCAAACTAGACTTCAATCCGCAGTTGATTCAATTTTTGCCCGAATTCGAGATTATCTCAACTCCTTAGAACGTCCCGAACTCAATTACGAAGGCATCAAACGCGACTTCCGCAAATTATTTGAAGATCCACAAGCTGGAGTTGATGCATTGAAGCAACGTTTGGGTCAATTTGACCGCGATACATTAGTCGCAGTTCTCAGTTCGCGCGAGGATATTTCCGAAGCAGATGCGAACCGCATTATCGACCAAATTGAATCCGCACGGGATAGCGTTGTAATGCGCGCAGAACGCCTGCAAGAAGAAGCTAAGAAACGCATCAAAGATTTGAAGCGAAAAGCTAAAGAACAAGGCGAAGAAGCCAGGAAAACTGCTGCAACTGCTGCTTGGTGGTTGTTTGGTACGGCGATTACTTCCGTCGCTATATCCGCTTTAGCTGGTGCAATAGCAGTTGCGGGTTTTGATCTGTTTGGTTAAAGGTTTCAGCGGGAGTTAGTTAAAATTAGGCTGGCGAAAGCTGGCCTATTTTTTTATGGCATTTGTCGCTCGCGCTTGATTAATGCCCCCACCCTCAAGGGTGGGGCTACACAAACTCTCGCCCGCCTACGCGGGCTATAATACAAATCTTCTAAACAGTTTTAACGGGTTTTGTAGGCGCACGGCGAGCAATAATTTTTGGTTTAGATGCAAAGGTTGTTTAATGCCATGCCCTCGGGTAGGGGCACGGCGGGCAATAATTTTTGGTTTAGATGCAAAGGTTGTTTAATGCCGTGCCCTTGGGTAGGGGCACGGCGGGCAATAATTTTTGGTTTAGATGCAAAGGTTGTTTAATGCCGTGCCCCTACATCCGAAAATTTATTTCACTCAATTTCTGATTATTTATTTTACCTTGTATTGCATAATTTTATTAAAGAGCGATCGCATTCCCCAAGTGACCATAGATTCTATTCTCCAACCCTTCCAACACTTCGGCGTCCACCTCGGACTCGAACGCATTCACAAGTTATTAGCCAACTTAGGAAATCCCCATCAACAAGTTCCCGTTATCCACGTCGCGGGAACAAATGGCAAAGGTTCTGTATGCGCCTATCTTTCTGCTGTATTAACAGCCGCAGGTTATCGCGTCGGGCGTTATACTTCTCCCCATTTAATCGATTGGAACGAACGCATATGCATCAACGAACAAGCTATTTCATTGACGGAATTAGAACAAATATTGCTGCAAGTCGTAGGGGCG
>DNGG01000403.1:7187-9528 GCA_003486675.1 Cyanobacteria bacterium UBA11372 | reverse complement strand
TATTGCTGCAAGTCGTAGGGGCGGGTTTACCAATATCTACACGGAAAACTATAAATCTAAATAAACCCGCCCCTGCAATTAATCCCGATGAAGAATCGCCGACTCAGTTTGAAGTTATCACCGCCGCCGCTTGGTTGTATTTTGCTCAACAACAAGTGGATATTGCGGTCATAGAAGTAGGTTTGGGCGGACGTTTGGATGCAACAAATGTATGCGATCGCCCTTTAGTAACGGTGATTACTTCTATTAGTCGAGAACATTGGCAGGTTCTAGGGCCAACTTTAGCAGATATCGCTAACGAAAAAGCAGGTATACTTAAACCTGGATGTCCTGCTGTTATCGGAATGCTACCGCCGGAAGCTTTAGCAGCGGTAGAAAAGCGGATTGAAGAATTAGGTTGTCCGGCTATTTTCCCATCTCCAGCAATACAAATAAAAACCGGGTGGGCAGAATATGAAGGAATTAGATATCCTTTGCCTTTGTGGGGCGAATTTCAACTGATGAATTCGGCGTTAGCGATCGCATCCCTCCAAATCCTACAACAACAGGGTTGGAAGATTTCCGAAGAAGCGATCGCATCTGGTATGGCAAACACAAAATGGCCTGGGCGCATCCAATGGACAACATGGAAAAACCATCAATTATTAATCGATGGTGCCCATAACCCCGCCGCCGCACAAGTCCTGCGCCAATATGTCGATTCTTTGAGAAATCAGGGAGCAGAGGATCAGAGGATCAGGGGAGAATTATCCAATTACGAATTACCAATTACCCATTACCCATACTCCATCTCCTGGGTGATGGGAATGCTTTCTACTAAAGACCATGGAGATATATTTAAAGCCTTGCTAAAAACGGGCGATCGCTTATTCCTAGTTCCCGTCCCCGACAATAGTACCGCCGACCCGCAACACCTAGCAACCCTAGCCCAAAATATCTGCCCCGACTTAGCTTTTTGTCACATCTATCCCAACTTAGAAACCGCCTTAGACGCCGCCTTCACCCACAAAGAAACCTTAACAGTTTTATGCGGTTCCCTCTATCTAATCGGTCATTTTTTAGCTTGTGGATTGCCTTAAAGCAGTCACCACTGACGAATACAAAAGTCCCCCATGCAATTGGGGGTTGGGGGGATTGATGCCTCAAGTCTTGGCAGCATAACGCCTCCTGTTTCAAAAGCCCCCATGCAATTGGGGGTTGGGGGGATCGATCCGTGTGCGTGACTGTTTTCACGCACCCTACATATCCTAATTAGCCAAAATCTTGCAATTTAAATAGTGCTTATATGGGCGCATCTTTCCCCATTATAAGAATAGCCCAAAAAACCAATAAAATCAAGAGACAAAACCAAGATTGTAGGGGCGGGTTATACCAGCCATTTATGCCATCAGCGACAATAAATTTAAACCCGCCCCCCACCATGTTTGCTAAGAACGACTATCCCAGAGCGACAATAAATTTAAACCCGCCCCCCGCCATGCTTATTAAGAACGACTATCCCACTCAGTCGCCGCATCTGTTACAGCTTGATCCACAGTTTTTTCACCCAACATTGCCGCCTGCAAGTTCTCATAAATTGCTTTTTGCAACAAATTGCGGTCTTTCATTGCCGGAATTAACACAGAAGCTTGCTTTAGTTGATTCGCACTAACAACGCGAGCTTTATCCATCGGTGTAGCATTGCCGGGGAGAGTTTTAAAGTAATTATCTTGCAGCGCTTTAACTGTAGAAGGGAGAACCTTAGCAGCTTTAGCAAAAGTTAGTTGATTGTCGTCGTTGGTAACAAATAAAGCAAACTTAACCGCCGCATCGGGCAGATTGGTATCGCGGGGGATAAAAAGATTCATTACCGCAACATTTCTTTTACCCGTTTTGCCGGTAACTTGGGGGGAGGTAGCGGAGACTTTGGCGATCGCGGGGGCATTTTTAGCGATCGCATCCAAAAACTGCACTCCCGAATCCAATATGGCAATTTCTCCGGCTTGGTATAGCTCAATTGCGCGCTGGTGTCCTTGTGTCAAGGCTTCTTTCGGCAATAGCCCATTTTTATACAAATCCACCCAATACTGAAACGCCGCCTTCGCTTCGGGAGTATTAAACGCCGCCTTACCTTGGTCATCGACCAATTTAACCCCCATCTGGACGAAAGATTCCAGCACTTGCGCGGAATCTTCCGGAACAAAGCTGGCAAAAACAGCGTACTTGCCCGTTTTTTCTTTAACTTGCTTCGCTACTTGCGCCAACTCTGCGTAAGTCGCAGGCGGAGATTTAATCCCAGCTTGCTGCAACAATGCGGTATTGTAAATCGTTATTCCCGTAGCCAGATACCAAGGAATGCCAA
>DNGG01000403.1:0-6979 GCA_003486675.1 Cyanobacteria bacterium UBA11372 | reverse complement strand
CAAGGAATGCCAAAACTTTTACCGTTGAGCGTTGTTGCTTGCCAAATATTGGGTAAATAGGAAGCACGTACCTGAGCTGGCACTTGAGCATCCAAATCTAACCAGGCATTGCGCGACGCCAACTGAGAGGCAAAATCGGGGTTTAAGTTTACCACATCGGGGGCTGTTTTTGCCGAAACCGCTGTCAGAATCTTGCTTTCCATTGCCGACCAAGGTACATCAGTCCAGCGGATCTTGACACCGGGATTTTTCGCTTCAAAACTAGCAATCAGTTTGTTGAAGTAATCGGTAAATTGCGGCTGTAGCTGCATCGTCCAGAACTCTACTTCGTGGTTACTCGTTGCACCCCTGTTAGATGCAGGGGTACAGCCGCCTATGGCTAAAATCCAGCTTGTCAGCAATCCCAACAATGCAAAAACGCTCAATCGCTTCCAGGTTTTATAGCGGATTGCAGTCGTATGACGTATACCGAAAGTTTGTGTAGCGGCCGCATTAATGCTGCTTGCACACCAAGCCAAAAGGCTGCACCTCAATCGCTTCCAGGTTTGAAATACACGCATGTGAATCAATGATAGCTTTTTCGATAATTGGGGGTATCCTATGTACTGTCCTCCCAATCGTTTCTGTGAGTTGTAGATAAAATTGGGTAACAGTTCCCTTGTTATCGGTCTACAGTACATTTTTTATCATTCTTTCGTCACTTGAAAAAAACGGGCTAAAACTGTGGTTAACGCCTTAAAGAATCTCTTCTCGAAACGCAAACCTGGGATAGGAATCGAACTAGCCCCAGAACGGATCAATATTGCCCAGCTACGCAAGCAAGGTCAGGGCTATAAATTAGTCACGCTGCACTCGGTGGAAGTGCCGGAAGGCGTCTTCCAAGAAGGTCAGATCGTTGACCCACCGCAGATGGCGGAACTGATTTCGGCGGCGATGGCAGAAAAAAAGATTAAAGCCACCCGCGTCGCCACAGCCGTACCGGGGGTAGCGGGAGCGATCGTGCGGATTATACCAGTTCCGGCAGAACTCGATGAAAACGAACTGCGGGACATGGTACTAAACCACGAAGCAGGGCTTTACTTGCCATTTCCACGGGAAGAAGCCGATGTGGATTATCAAAAACTGGGATTTTTCACCGATGAAGATGGCATCGAAAAAGTGCAAGTGCTGCTAGCCGCCGTCCGCAAAGAAGTCACCGATAGCTACATCGAGACATTTAAGCAGGCGGGATTGCAAATCGACGTGCTGGAAATTAACAGTTTTTCCCTGATTCGGACGATTCGAGAGCAACTGCGGCAATTTTCGTCCCAAGAAGCGGCGGTACTGGTGGATATCGAGTTCGAGAGTACGGAAATTGCCATTATTGTCGATGGAGTGCCGCAGTTTTCCCGTACCGTCCCTATCGGCATGTTCCAAATTCAAAGCGCCCTCAAGCGGGCGATGAACTTGCCCACCGACCGCAACACGGAAGTACTAAAAGGAATTACCATTCCAACTACGCCAGTGGATACGGGAGTCAGAAGCGGTGCCACGGGAATTAATCCGGGCATGGCAGCTATGCTGAGAGTATTGGGAGAGCTAGCCGACGAATTGCGTCGCTCGATTGATTTTTATCTGAATCAAAGCAGCAATTTGGAAGTGGCGCAGCTGCTGCTGGCAGGACCTGGAGGCGGGATTGGGCAGTTGGATGAATTTTTCACCCAAAGGTTGAGCTTGCCCACGATGCAGGTCGATCCGGTGGCGGCTTTAGGCTTGGAAGTTGGAGAAGATATTACCTCAGTGCAGCGACCGGGATTGGGAGTGGTGCTGGGATTAGGACTTAGAGAGGTTTGATGCAATGTATAGCCTGGAAATTAATTTTCTCAGAGACCGCGCGCCAGTAGTGCCACAGCCTGGGGGTGGGAAAAAACCAGTACCCATGGATGAAAAATTGCTGATGTATGCCGGGGTGGCGGCGGGGTTGCTGCCCTTGGCATTGGTGGGCGGTTTGTGGTTTTACCAGAATTCTGAGACAGGGAAGCTGACGGCAGAACGAGACAAGATCAAGCAAGAAAACGAAGCAACGCTAGCCCAGCAAAAGCAAATCGATGCTGTCAAAAAACAAGTTAAAGACATTAGAGAGGAAACAACCGGCTTAGCCACGGTATTCGACCAACTGAAGCCTTGGAGTGCGATGTTGCAGGATGTACGCGATCGCTTACCCGCCGGAGTCCAGCTCACCTGCGTAGCCCAAACTATACCGACTACAGCAGATATCGCCAACTGCCAAAGCGTCCAACCCGCATCGGCGGGCACGAGTTCCACCACCACCACCACAGGGGTTGCAGCAACCGATACCATCGTCATCAGCGGCATAACCTACAACTTTGGCAGCATCAACGATTTCTTGCTGACACTCCAGCAATCCCCGTTCTTTAAACCAGAAGAAACCAAAATCGTCATCTCCGAATTAAAAGACTACCCCGCTCAGTGGCAACAGAGTCAGTCTAGTGCCACCGCCACCAACACTCAACAGCCAAAACTGAAAAAAGTAGTCGAATTCACGATTAGAACGAGCTTGAGCGATACTCCGGCTTCTAAGTTATTGCGAGAATTAGAGCGTAAGGGTGCATTGGGACTGGTAACTCGAATCGAAAACCTTCAGCAAAAAGGAGTGCTTCAAAATGGCTTACGCTGATGACGGCATGATGGATGGCGCCGAGCAGAACGGTGGTTCGCAATATCCCAGTGCGTTTGGCATTGAATTCACCCCCAAGGTCACTGGTATCCTGATAGGCGTCGTCGGGTTGGTAGGCGCCGCTTACCTGTTTATGAATTTTGTGCAGCCGGTAATGCAGGCAAATCAAACCCTGACTGATGAAATTAACACAGAGAAAGCCAACGCTAAAAACAAAGAACAACTCCAGCTCGACTTCCAACAAGCCCAGGTAGATTTGGCACAGGCTAAGCAGCAACAAGCATCAGTGTTTACATTGTTTGCCAATCAACCCAGCTTAAAGACTTTGCTGCTAGACCTCAACAAGCGAATTGAAAATAGAAATACCAACCTCAAACCAGATGATGTCAAGGCAAGGCTGAAAAAGTTTCAGCCCGATCCCAAGGTTTCTGGTCCAGTCACCGACTCTTCTTTAGGCGCGGCGGTCAACAACAAATTGTACCGGGAAGCATATATCGTCGAGCTGGAAGGTACTTTTGCTCAGACGATGCTGTTCATGCTCGATCTCGAGCGCCTCAAACCCCTGCTAGTGGTGAAAAATTTGAAATCCGAGTTGGATACAAACGATAGATTTTACGTGCTGCAACAGCAAGGGAAACTGGTTCCAGTCAAGGTGAACGAAACTGGAACCGGACAAGCGATCGCCAAATTTGACCAAGGTAAACCCGTCCTCAACCCGGTCAGAAAGCTGAAAACCTCTTTTCAGTTGCAGGCACTCCGCCCCCTCACCGCAGAAGAAAAAGCGAAGCTGGCTCCCCCACCCGCTGCTAATGGTCAAGCCCCCGCTAAATAGCACCGCCACCCTTCCTGCTACCCCGCTTTCAGGGGTGCAGGTGGGCAGGGGGGCAGGTGGGCAGAAGGGGAAAAAGATTTGACAATAATAAGGATAAATGGTATAATTAGCGCTCGGTTAATTCGATAGACTAAATTTTGCTGGATCTAGGGGCAGGTTTCAGAGAAAATATACAGCTAAGTGTAGGGTGTGCGATCGCGGGTGTAGGGCACCGCTACGCTCGTATATGGCTTGGCTGCGTAATACCCTCGTCCCAACGCATACGGACTTCTAAGGTTAATCGTCTTGTAGGGGCGGGTTTTACAAGTTTCGTTTGAGCAAGAGCGAATTATGTTGATCAACCCGCCCCCCTAGCGATGCCGATACAAGCGGACATGATATAAGTCCGGGCTCGTAAGGCTGAGTAAACTGTCCACGCCGATCGGCAAGTAGAGACGCAAGACTTCGCTTTTAAGTTTCCTATATGTCCAAGAAAAATATAGAAATGGTATAAATAATCCCATGAAGAAGCGACCGTAAACATAAAAAATAAATAAACGTATCTTGCAGGGCAACATCGCCCTCAAGTTTCCAGAAGATGCCAACCTGTTGGAGTGAGGAGGAAAAGGTGAAACAGCATCAAGGACTGGGAGCATTATTGATCGGGGGAGCAGTCCTCGTAACCACACAGCCGGTATGGGCAACAGCAACTCAAGTAACGGGTGTGCGGGTTAATCCCAATGGCAACGGGGTGCAGGTGGTTCTGGAGACGCGAGACGGCGATCGCCCGCAAATCTTTATGATTAATCGCCGAAACGACTTGGTTGCCGATATCACGAATACCCAGTTGCGTCTACCACAAGGCAACAACTTCCGTCAAGATAACCCAGCCCCCGGTATTGCTGCGGTGACGATAACGCAGATGAATGCGAACAGCATCCGAGTCACCGTCAGCGGCACGAACGCCCCCCCCAAGGGACAGATTATCGATCGACCGGGCGGCGGGGGAATAGCCTTAAGTTTCAGCGGCGCCGGTGGAGGAGCGGCAGCTGCACCCACCCAGACAACCCCAACTCAGGGGAACAGCCCCACAGCGCAAGTACCAACGTCACAGCCGCCTACCGGGCAAACCCCATTAGTTCCCAACCCACAAATTACGATCAACGGGCAACCCGCACCGGCAGCCGGGACAATTCAACCCACCAGCCCCACCCCACCTTTCTTACCCAGAGCAGTTGCACCCCCCGTAGGCGATATTGCCGTTTCCGAAGTTGACCCCTCTGGCAGTAGCATCGACCTGGGAACGGGGGAACGCATTCCCCGCCTGCTGTTGCGCGAAGCCCCTGTGCGGGAAGTATTATCTTTACTTTCCCGCGCCGCTGGCCTCAATATTGTATTTGTCGGGCCGCAAGCTGGTGGCCCCGGACAACAAGGACAAACTCAACAGGGCGCCCCTGGACAACCTGGGGCGGCTCAGTCACTTGATTCTACTATCTCGTTAGATATTGAAAACGAGCCGCTGCAAGACGTTTTTAACTACATTTTGCGGATTACCGGATTGGAAGCCAACCGCAGCGGGCGCACGATTTTTGTGGGGACTAGATTGCCTGATGAAGCGAGAAACGTCATTTCGCGAACTCTAAGGCTCAATCAAGTAACTGTTGAGGCAGCCGCCAACTTTTTGACTACCTTGGGAGCAGAAACCCAAGTTCCCATACAAAGATTGAGAATTGAAACCGTTGGGGTACCGGGAACGACAACAGCTCGCACGGTTGAAATTAGAGAGCCAGCAATTATAGCCCTCAGACCAGTAGAGGGAGTTGGGCCGCTACCCCTGAGAGGCTTGTCGGTGAGCACTAACGAACGACTCAACTTCATTACTATTGTAGGCGACCCGCGCAAAGTAGAACTAGCCGCCAGCTACTTGACGCAACTTGATGCCCGCCGTCGTCAGGTTGCGGTCAACGTCAAGATTATCGATGTCAACTTGTTAAACACCGATCTGGCAAATACGAGCTTTTCCTTTGGGGTGGGGCGAGCCTTCTTTTCGGTTGACGGCGGAGCGGCGTACTTTAACTATGGTGGTTTCAGACCCCCCCAAGCTGCGGAGGCATCTGGGAGTTTGGTTAATCCAACGGTTATCCCCAATCCAATCCAAGGAACGCCTTTCTTAGATCCAACCAGCCCAATCTCTGTTCCAGGTGCTACGCCCGGTAGAGTTGACATTGGCGTAGACGGCAGCATAAACGTTCAACCAAACACGCCTGGAGCTTTTCCAAGACCAGTTGCCCCATTTGGACCGGGTGGCAACCCGCTGATTGGAGGAATAACAGAATTTACTCCAGCAACACCTACTACCGTCACCACCACAATCACGCCAGGAACCCCAGGAACTCCAGCAACTCAAGACAGAACGACTCCTGACCGATTTATTACACAACCAGATGGTACAGTCACCGTAATCCCAGGACAATTTATTCCAGGAACTCCAGGAACGCCACCCACTCCACCTACAACCACAAGATCGGTAAGTGTGGGTCAGCCCGGTACTATTACTACTGCTCTGCCGTCTTTGTTCCAGTTCCCCAGCCGTTTTCTATCTCTCCTACAAGCTCAAATTACCAGTAACAACGCCAAGATTTTGACCGACCCGACTTTGCTCATCCAAGAAGGGGAGACAGCCAGTGTTAACCTCGGTCAAGAAGTGGTAACAAACCGAATCATTCAGCGGGAAAATACTAACGCCGGACAAACTGTAACCGAAAGGGTAGAAAAAGGAAATGCCGGTTTAACTCTTCAGATTCAGGTGAGCCGGATTGACGATAACGGCTTTGTTACCATGACTGTGAATCCATCAATTACAGCGCCTTCAGGTGTCAGCACTATTGCTGGGGGCAGTCAAATTACATTGTTAGCAAGAAGGGATTTACAATCCGGACAAATTCGCATCCGAGACGGTCAGACGTTAATTCTATCGGGGATTATTCAGGATTCAGACCGTACAAGTGTCAGTAAAGTACCGATTTTGGGCGATATCCCCATTCTGGGGGCGCTGTTTAGAAGAACAGAGCGGCAAAACGCCCGACAAGAGGTGATTGTGTTGCTGACGCCCCAGGTGATGGATGACGCCTCTGGCGCTCCATTTGGCTACCGTTATCGCCCCAGTCCGGATGTGCAGCAAATGTTGCAACAGCGCGGTGGTATCCCCGGTGTCAACAATCGCTAGAGATTAGCCAATCAGGTAAGTTGTCTCTTTATTTCTCGTTTTCTCGTTCCCAGGTTCAACCTGGGAACGAGTGTTTGGAGGCTCCGCCTCCCGATTATTGCAACAGGTGCAAGATATTTTTTTCTCGTTTTCTCGTTCCCAGGTTTCTCGTTTCTCGTTCCCAGGTTGAACCTGGGAACGAGTGTTTGGAGGCTCCGCCTCCCGATTATTGCAACAGGTGCAAGATCTTAGTTGACAAAGTTATTTGACAACTCCCCGTCCTGAA
>DNGG01000272.1 GCA_003486675.1 Cyanobacteria bacterium UBA11372 | reverse complement strand
TCTTTCCCCAAATCGGCTACTTTGACCAATAAATCGGCTTTGATAACCTGTTGACCCAGCAAATTACTATCTTTCCCCATTTGTAACCGCAACTTTTGATTAATTGCCTCGGTAAACAAGGGAATATTTTCCACAGGTAAACTCAAACCCGCCGCGAAAGGATGACCGCCAAACCGATGCAATAAATTAACTTGTTCCAGCACCAATTGATAAAGGTCAATTTGATTCACCGAACGCGCCGAACCCCTAGCTAATTTTAGATTGTTGATTTCAGATTTTAGATTTAAGGGTTGTGCTTGAGCTTCCGAAAAGCTATCAGTAAAACTCGCCCCTACATCATTGGTTTCGGGTTCTTCTACGCTCAATAAAATAGCAGGACGGCCTGTTTTTTGGGCGACTTGACCGGCAACTAAACCTAAAACTCCCACAGGCCAACCTGTTTCTGTGAGGACAATTATACCCGTAGTTGATAAATCTAACTTGTCTAATTTTTTATCAACTTGCAGTTCCACATCTTTTTGCAAAGACTTACGACGAGTATTGGCTAATTCCGTCGTTTGAGCCAACTTTTCCACCCGCTGAAGCTCGCGACTCGTGAGCAATTCCACGCAAAAAGAAGCATCGCCCTGAATGCGACTAACCGCATTAATTCTCGGCCCAATTCCGAAGGAGATATCCGTTGGGCGATCGCCGTTTTTTCGACACAATTCCAACAGCCTTCCTACCCCCGGACGCCGCCGCAATTCCGCAGGCTTTTGTAAATCCCGTTGCAGTTTTTCAATCCCCAATTGTGCTAAATAGCGGCAATCCCCGCTAAGCTGTACTAAATCTGCAATTAACCCAATCGCAACTAAATCCAATAAATCTTCTAAAGGCTCTTGCGGCACATCTGGCAAAGTTTGATAAAGTGCCTCTACCAGCTTATAAGCAACTGCCACCCCTGAAAGATTAAATAACGGATTTTCCGGCGATAAATAACGAGGATTGATAATAGCCGCAACCGGGGGACGTTCCGGCGGCAATGTATGGTGATCGGTAACAATCACATCAATTCCCAACGCTTGGGCGTATTCAATTTCTTTAATATTCGTGCTGCCCGTATCGCAGGTAACTATTAGTTTAACTCCGCGATTGGCTAAAGCTTCAATTCCGTGGCAATTCAAACCGTGAGAATCGGTTAAGCGATTGGGAATGTGGTAAGATAATTGTAAATATTGGGCAAAAAACTGCCCCAATCCATCCCAAAGGACGGAAGTGGAAGTAATGCCATCAGCGTCAAAATCTCCCCAAATCGCCACTTGTTCGCCCAATTCTTGTGCTTGTTTTAATCTAGCGATCGCACGCTCCATTTCCTGCCCAAACTCAAACGGACTAGCAGGTTTATACAACCGATAATTGATAAAACCAGCTAACTGTTCCGCATCTTGAATACCCCGATGCCATAAAAGCTGGGCAGCATAATTTCCCGATAAATCCGGTGCATGTTGTCTGACTGCATCAATAAACCATTCAGGCGGTTGAACGGTTGGAGAAAGTATCCACTGAGATTGTTGATTCGGCATATGATGTTACTTCTTAAACACCCCCCTTAGCAAGGAAGGCAGGGGAAGATATGTGAATTTTACACCCCCCCTTGGCAAGGGGGGGCAGGGGGGGATCTGTCAGGAAATTGGCGGTATATTTAAATTTTCAGATGGAGTATCAGTGCCGATGACTTTAGTAGCAGCTTCGCTGACAATTTCTTGGGGTTTATTAGCAGAAGGACGACGACGCGATCGCTTATAAGCCGCCCGTTCAGCTTTCTCTCTTTCGTAAGCAATTAGTCTACCATAATATTCGTGCTTGCTCAAATTCATCGACAAGAAAATATGCTGGCGAGTATTACCAAATCCCTTGCGCGTAAAAAACTTTACCGCTGGAGTATTTGCCGGATCGGTATCAGCCATCATGAAACGCACCCCATCTTCAATCATGCGTTCAACTAGCTTATCTACCAATTTATCTCCCACACCTCGACGCTGAAAGTTAGGATTCACACCCAACCACATAATATAACCATAAGTCCAGTTGCCTTTGGTAATCACAGTTCCTAAAATAAAACCTGCCAGTTGATTGTCTATTTCGGCAACCAGACAATATTCCGGATCGGTGTTGTAAAGCCCAATTACCTCCCACTCATCCCAAGTGCGATAGATATAAGGATACAAATCGCTGGTAAATACATCTTCTCCCAAGTGATAGACATGGGCAAGGTCATCAATATCCATTTCGCGGACGTCGATATATACGTTGGTGGGGGCATCAGAGTCATTTGTATCGTTCGTCATAACAATTAAACAAATACTTCCTTTTTTAGGATATCTGGTTTTTGAGAGTTAGTTATCTCAGAGCTTGCACCACGGCTAACACCTTAGTGTCTTGCAAATAGCTAAACTATACAGCCTAGATTTTTCCTCAAGAAACAAGGGTTTCAGGCTTGTTGATAATGGTGCAAGCTCTGAGTTATTTAAATGCTTTGCAACCCGGGCGCAAATGCACACTCGCAGCAGGAAGCGCCTAAAATAAAAAGCGACAGACTATAGCAGAGGTCGAGACAATGACAACGGTAGTGTTAAATTTGGCAAGTGTAGGTTTGCCGCAGAAGGCATCTCGCTTTTGGGGTTTGTGGAGGTAGCAGGGGATGCGATCGCTCTTCTCTAACTATCAACTCTTAGCTAGCAAAACTATTATAGCGTCTTGCAGCCGTATGAGGTACACCGAAGGTTTGTGTAGCGGCAGCATTAATGCTGCCCGCACACTGCTGTCGAAGCCCAAGGGCTGTACCTCACGCTCCTGGCAATCTGCTGTATCTTCATCGCTCAAAGATTCATGTTTATCTGCACAAACATGACTATATTGCTAGACGTAAACGAAGTAGTTGCTGCTAAAACTCAGACTTGTATTTCCTTGAACAATGGCGATTAATTCGTCCTTCTGACTCAAGCCTGCAATCCCATCATTGTCGAGAACTATTCTGGTATCCATACCAGATCTAACCAGGCTATAGTTTGTTGCAGATCCTTTTAGCTGTATTTTATCTTCGATGGGGTTGAAGTCAACAATTAAAGCATAGTCGTCATTACCAGGATTTGCAGAATTGCCATCGTCATAGTAAAAATTTTTGCTGTCCCCCAGAATGAATTGATCTGCGCCCAAACCTCCAATCAGAGTATCAATTTCTCCGCGCCCCGGAGTACCGAAACTCATAATCTGAACGAAGGAATTCGTCTTGATGATGTTAGCGTCAGTACCAACGACAATGTCGTTACCAGCACCACCACCTACAAAATCGCTGCCAGATCCGCCCGTAAGAATATCATCGCCATCGCCGCCATCTAGATTATCGTTTCCGGAGCCGCCATTGACTATATCGAAGTCAAAACCACCGATAAGAAAGTCGTTTCCCGTACCGCCATTGAGAATGTCATTTCCAGCGCCACCATCTAGATTATCGTTTCCTGAACCGCCATTGAGAATGTCATTTCCAGCGCCACCATTTACAGTATCGTTTCCTGAACCGCTATTAAGAATGTCGTTTCCGTCAAAGCCATTAAGAATGTCATTTCCGGAGCCACTATTGATAATATCCTCGCTATTGCTGCCGTTGAGAGTGTTGTTGCCGCTAGTGCGATTGAGGATTAGTCCAGCTCCAATGCGAAGTAAACTCGGGTTCAAAGAAATCATATTAACACCCACTTTAACTCGCTAAAACTTATGAAACAGCAATCCAACCTAGCTGTGTTGCCAATTTGGCAGCTTTTGCTCAAAATTCACGTCAGCGGAATGGGGGTTTGGGTGTGCGATCGCGCTTGTAATTGTCAGCTAACTTTAAAGCGAAACTTCCTGAATATTCGCTAAATTCGGCATCCAGTCCGCATCAGTTGCAACTTCGCGAGTTTGTGCTGTGCGATCGCATTGCCAAGCAATATCGCATCTCACCGCATACTGACAAAAATCGCAATTCCCTGCTTTTTCTACAACAAGTGGAAACTCTTCTCCCTTCTCATACCGCTGCAACCAATCAGTTAATTGATTCAACAACCCAGATAAATCTCGTCGCGTTTGCTCGTGCAATCCGGCATTGTAGGTAAATTTAAGACTTTTTGGCTCAGGTTGAGATTGCACAAACCAATAACTCATCGAAATCTGTTCCGGTGCATAATCGCTGGTTTCAGCTAGGACGTAAAGATATAAACGAGTTTGCCAATTTTGTGCTAACCATTGTCGTTTTTGAGGTTTGGGATAAGTTTTCCAATCCAAAATTTGGGCAAAATTAATATCTGCAATCAACAGATCGTAAATAACCGTCAGCAAATAGTCCCCAAACACCAAGGTGCGACAATGTTCGCTATCGCGGAAAGTTTCCCTATTCGGATCGGGAGTTAAAATGTCTGGAGCCACACCGACTAACCCCGTCACCCAACGTTGCAGTTGAGCATCTGCTTGAATTATCGATTCGATCGGCAATCCTAATTCACGCTGTTGCATTAACAAGTGAAACCTGGTTCCCCAAGCTTGTTTTTCCTGTTGTTCCGGAGTTATCGGCGAACCAAGTTGATCGATAAACGTGTGTTGATATTTGCGGGGACAGGTGGCGAGTAGGTTTAAATGTCCTTGAGATAAGCGCATAATAGAGATTTTAGATTTTAGATTTTAGATTTTAGATTGAAGAATTGCAGATTTAAGTCAATTTGAAATCTTAAATCTGCAATTCCCTCATTTTTTAGTCAAAACAAACACACTGCCCTCATTACCCCGCCCGATTCGCAAGTCTTCATCCAGATAGGTAATATCCAGCCAACCTCGCTGCTCGCGACTTTCGATGGGGAAATCGAGGGCGGTAAATTTTTT
>DNGG01000179.1 GCA_003486675.1 Cyanobacteria bacterium UBA11372 | reverse complement strand
AAACTTGAAAGCCTAGATTTTTCGTAAAGAAACAAGGGTTTCTAGGCTGGTTGAGAATAGTGCAAGATCTGAGTTTTTCTTTTTCCCCCTAGAGAGAGGTCATGGGAGTCCCGTCTTAGATTGCTAGCCATCCCACCCCTTCAAGGGGTGGGAGCATCAACACCCTATAGCAACTAAAATTGCTTGTGTCGTATTTTCACACTTCCAGGAGGTTTTATGAACAACGTCAGCGAGTTAGCAATTGACTATCTTGGGCGTTATAACTGCCCGATTTCTGAGGATTATAAAACGGTTTTGAGGGAAGCGTGTGAGATTAACCCACCACCCCACGGCAAGGCATGGTACGGTAATTTGTATCGCAAGTGCGCCTGTAATCCTGAGTGGTTCGCTAACTCCCTGATTCTCAATGCCGCCGAAGAAGGAAACGGCGCAAGGCATGTTTGGGATTTCGCGCGGCAGGTGGAAAACCAGGAGTTCTCCCAGTTAGTTCGCAGTCATTCCATCGACGAATCTCGCCACTCAAAAATGTTCGTTGCGCTGATTAATAGACTCTTCCCCACACAAATGGAAGCAGACTACCGGGAACAATTGCAAGCGTTATCCCCCGAATACTATCACCACAAACATCCTCCCATTGAGCCAGTTTCTGACAATGAAATGATGGATGAAGAGCTGGTCATGGATGAAATTATCCAGATTAATTTGTTGGAAATTCGAGCATTGATTCTGCAACTGCTGCTACGTCCTGTGCTGCAAGCTTACGCTACACCTGCGGATCTGCCCATAGTGACTCGCATGTCTGACATGTTTATCTACGACGAGACGAAGCACGTCGAGTATTCTGCCTACTGCATCGGCAAATACATGGAGGGAAGCAATAGAGAATGGGTAAGAGATAGGATGATTTACCGTCAACAAACCGTTAATGAAATGTTCCTTGAAGATATTGAGCTTGAGAATTCTGTTGGCACAACTATTTTGAAGACACAACAGGGCGATTGATGCAATTTTCACAGAATAGGGCGTTTGTACATGATAGCGGATGGCGCTCTTTGTGAGGGAAAGCCTTCTTCGTTTGTGTAGGGGCAGCAAAAATGGCTGCCGCTGACGCATTATGCGCCGTACCTCTTTTGGCTGCAAACCGCTATAGCACTCCTTTTTTCAGATTGGCTAGAGCGTTCTCAGCAGCACGCTTCTCAGCCTCTTTTTTGCTGCGACCTTTACCTTGTCCATACTCTTTGTCACCCACCAACACTTTAGCGAGAAATTCTGGTGCGTGAGGCTCTCCACCTGCATGAACTGTGACATATTTAGGGGGAGTTGGGCTAACGTTTGCCTGCACCCATTCTTGAAATCGATTTTTAGAATCTACACTAGAGCGAATCTCAACAACATTTATAGGTACGGAACCAAACAAATTTTCAACAAATTCTCGCACTGGATCGATATTGGAATTATTGTCCAGATAGTAAGCGCCAATAAACGCTTCAAAAGTGCTGCTGAGCAAATTTGGATTCGTGAATCCACCATCTCGAATTGCGCCTCTACCCAGACGCATCATGAAATCTAAACCTACCTCGATAGCAAACTTTGCTAGCTGTTTTTCATCTACCAGTGCTGCACGCCGTCGAGTCAGTTCATCTTCCCCCATTTCCGGGTGACGTTTATACAGATACTCGCCGCTTAAAAAAGTCAGGATAGCATCGCCTAAAAACTCTAGGCGTTCGTTATTTTCCCCTTCTCCAGGGTTTTCGTTGACATAGGAACGATGAGTCAGCGCCAGACGCAGCAGTTTTTCATTTTTGAACGTTGGAATCGACATTTTTATCGGTCGTACTGTTGTGATAGAGTCCATAAAAATTTTATCGCTTTTAGATGCGATCGCTCTCGACTAGAAACCCGGTAACTTCTGCGAAACCGGGTTTATAGCTGAGGGAAAAAGATTTTAAGCAGCCAGTTTATCAGCCTCAACTAAAAACAATTCCTGATTCTGCATTCGTACTTTTCCATCTTTTACAGCCGCCTCAACAAACTTACTAAACTTGGAAAACTTCTTCCCATCGGGCTTACAAATAGAGTCAACTCCCTTATAGCATGGGTAAAGGTGACGCATCAGGTTGTCAATCTTAGAAAAGCTTGTAGCCTCACCTTTGCTTAACGCAGTATTGATAGCTGCGATCAGGTACTCGATGGCCTTATCGTAAGCAATCTGACACTGAACGGAATCTGTCTCTTGCTGAGTCATTGCTTCAACTAATTGAGGCAATTCGTCTAAAAAATGAAATTCATTAGCAATTTCTCTCAGTTTTTGCTTGACATTACCTCTTTGAGCAAGGATTATAACTTTTTTGCCCCACTTATGCAGAGTACGAACCAATTTTACAAAGTCTCCATCACCTGATACAAGGATAACTGTGTCGGGGCAAGAATTGCTGTCAATATCCCCAAGACAGTCAGCTATCATTTGATTGTCTGCACTGTCCTTGATAAGACAAGGAACATCAACACAGACACAACCAAGACTCTTTAGCTTATCTTTTGCAGAAGCCTGGTTTTTACACTGTGAATTATAGTAGACCTTTTTGCTAATCAAACGTCCTTTGGAATTGGCAAAAGCCAGTAATAGATCGGCGTATTCTACAATTGAGTAGACGTTTTGAAGATCGCAATATAGGGCGACTAAAGGTTGGTGCTGACTTCTTTGTACGCCAGCAGCTAGATGAGTGCTTGTCATCTTGGTACATCCTAATTTGTAGTTTGTTTACCCGACAGCATCGGCAAACCGCACATCTAGCTTTAGTCTTTTGGTTCCAGTCTCAGCGGTAGGACTTGTA
>DNGG01000621.1:1948-2923 GCA_003486675.1 Cyanobacteria bacterium UBA11372 | reverse complement strand
CGCGACAATTTGCGATCGCACCCCCATCAATCTGCCGAGACACGGCATCGACAATCTTTCCCACAAAATCAAATATTTATGATGCCGTGTCCCTACCCCGACAATTTGCGATCGCATAAAATAAAATACCCCCTTTCCTATTCCAAGAAAGAGGGTATCAAATTCTTTCTAACTATTCACACCGATCAAGCGCGAGGTCATAAACCGATCCATCCAATTTTCCAAATAAGCTTGAATTGCTTTTTGTTCCTTCGGATCGGTTGTGTTTACAGGATGAGGTGCCAATCCCAAAATTGCTGCCGTGGTAACGCAAAACATAGACTTTTGGAAAGTCTGACATATTTGCACTCGCAGATCGTCTTCTCCTCGACGGCTTTTCCGGTAAACTTCGTGCAAATATTCTGGGAGATAATGACGCATATCTTGCATCAATTGCGTTGGTGGAATTCCCGCGCCACCAATAGGTAATGGATCGGCATACAATGCGCCATATTCAAATCGACCTTGATCCGGGGAAATAGCTTGAGCTTGTGCGTTGTAAGAAACCGTACCGGGGAATGGCGTTCCTCTAAAGAAAACTGCCTCAACGTAAGGCACGGCGGTATCGGCAAGAAAGGTTAATCCTGCCGATTTTGGGATAATTTCGTAAACTTTACCCTCAATTTTAACCGAGTAGGTAATCGGCAAATTGGCAGCTGCTACTAATGCATCCAAGATATGCTGTACGACTTGGGGAATGGTTTTAATTTCGCCTCGGTCATATCGATCGGATAAATCGAGGAACATCGGACACATCACCTGCCAAAATTGACCCAAGGCGCTGTAATAAGCAAAGAGGCGCACTTGTTCTGGTAAAAATTCGGGAAACAGTTGTTGCAATCCTTGGATGAAGAAATTACCCTTTATTTTGGCTTGGATTGCGGGTTGCGATCGCTTCCTAAATTCCTCTGAATCTAAATAAGCATCCAATCCGCC
>DNGG01000621.1:0-1677 GCA_003486675.1 Cyanobacteria bacterium UBA11372 | reverse complement strand
GCGATCGTGCCACCAATGACGCAGCAATTTTTCCCAAGTAATCTCGCCGTTGAAGTACTTAAAAAAGGGGAACAGCACTAAAAATTGATCTTCGGAAATGTAGAGGAGATTTTTATAGTAGGCGTCCATCACCACGCCATAACTTTTGAGAATTCCCACCACTTCCAAGACATTTTCTGGCGTATCTTTCAGCAGTGCCTGTCCATTTTGCAGGCGGTTAATATATTCTGTTAGCGGGTGTTGATGTTTTAAAATTGTGTTGGTCATGGCTAATTGCTAATTGCTAATTGGTAATTGGTAATTGGCGATAATTAGAGACGCTTGGATTTTATTTATTTCCTCACCCAAGCGTCCCTAGTGACTGACAACTAACTAATGTTCAACAAAAGAAACTTGTGCAACTGCTGGATAATTTGTCAGCATTGCGCTGGTGGTGGTTTCAGTCCAATGCACCATCCAGGCTGGTTGCACGCCCAAGATTACAATCAGGATCGCAAGAACGATCGCAGGCGCGCGATCGCTCCACTGCACAGGTGGCAAATACGTCACTTTTTCCGATAGTCTGCCAAAAAATGCCCGGTTCACCAACAGCAGGAAATAAACCGAGGTTAACCCCGTCCCAATCATCGACAACAAGGTTTGAGTCGGAAATACCGGCAAACTACCGCGAAATACCAAAAATTCCGCAATAAAGCCCACCATTCCCGGAATTCCAGCACTCGCCATCACGCCCAAAATCATCAAGCTGCCCACGACGGGTAAACCTCGTTCCGGATTCAACAGTCCGCGCAGAATCTCGATATCCCGCGTTCCTGTCTTTTTATATACAACCCCTACCAGTAAAAACAACAGGGCAGAAATTAGACCGTGACCGATCATTTGCACAACTGAACCCAATAGAGCTAGGGGTGTAGCGGCGGCGGCGGCGAGGAGGACGTAACCCATGTGACCGATCGAACTAAAGGCCACCATTTTTTTCATGTCGGTTTGTGCGATCGCATTAAACGACCCGTACAATACGCTAATCACCGCCCAAGTCGCTAACCAAGGTGCGGCATACGCCCAAGCTTGAGGAAACAAACCCAATCCAAACCGCAGTAACCCGTAAGTTCCCAATTTCAACAGTATGCCCGCTAACAGCACGGAAATCGGCGTAGAAGCTTCGACGTGTGCATCGGGTAACCAAGTATGGAAAGGTACGAGGGGAATTTTAATCCCAAACCCGACAACAATTGCAGCTAAAAGTATCAATTGCGTTGCCAAAGGTAGGGTGTTGCCCAATAGCGGTTGGTAAGCAAAACTGGGACTATGACTAAGCCAAACTAACCCAAAGAAAGCGGCTAAAATCAAAATTCCAGAAATCGCCGTATAAATCAGAAATTTCGTAGCTGCATAACCCCGACGCTGACCGCCCCAAATGGCAATCAACAGATACAGTGGAATTAATTCCAACTCGTAAAACAAGAAGAACAGCAAGAAATCTTGCGCCAGAAAAGCACCAGCTACACCAGAATTTAGCAACAAAACTAAAGTGTAGTAAAATCGGGGTCGCGAGATCGATGTCTCGGTGCTAGAAATTGCCAGACAAGTCAGCAAACTATTTAACACCAGCAAAGGCAAAGATAGCCCATCCACGCCGAGATGGTAAGTCAAACCTAAACTATCAATCCAAGGTAG
>DNGG01000538.1 GCA_003486675.1 Cyanobacteria bacterium UBA11372 | reverse complement strand
TGACGGGAAAAGAGTGTTATATCATATCGGAAGCCGGGACACGGCACGATTAACGTTATCTGTTAGTCCGAGATATCTATGATGCCGTGTTCCTACCCAACGACGAGGTGAGATTTTTTGATTAGGGGCAATTCAACGAACATCATATGATTCATACCTGAAAACCTTGATACTTAGCCCTTCTTCCCCTAGTCCCTATTCCCTAGCTCCTAGCCCCTAGCTATAAATATTTTTGGCAAAAGGCGATCGCTGTCGCTAATTCACTCGTTTGTTGCGGATATTCCATCAATGGACGGTCAATTACAATCAACGTTACGCCTAATTCAGCCGCTACCTTTCGCTTCACATCTTCCCCTCCAGGCGCACCGGAAGCTTTCGTTACTACCATCGAAATTTCCCACTGACGCCATAAAGCTGTTTCTAAATCGGCAGAAATCGGCGGGCGCAAGGCAATTATCCGATCGGGTGTAAATCCCGCTGCTAATGCTGCATCTATTGATACCAAAGATGGTAAAATACGCGCAAATAAAGTTGCTTTTTCTTGCCAAGGACGAAACAGGGGTAAGTATTTATAACCGACAGTTAATAATACTCGCTGTTTTGCTAAATAATTGCCAGTAACCAGCGTCTCGCAGCTATTTAAATGAATGGTAATTGGTAATTGGTAATTGGTAATGGGTAATTGGTAATTGGTAATTGGTAATTGGGGATCAAGTAATTCTTCTCCCCGCGTCGGGGCGTCGGGGCGTCGGGGCGTCTTCCCATCTCCCCGCGTCTCCCTCTCCAAACAAGGGCGTTCGTAGCGCAAATAGGGGATATTAAACTGGGAGCAGGCAGCGATCGCACACCGCGACACTTCCACCGCGTAGGGGTGGGAGGCATCCACAACGGCGACGATATTATGTTCTTGCAAGAACATTTTGAGATCCGAAAGTGAAAGACGCCCTACCCAGACTCGCAGCAATGGCGAGTTGGGATAGAGGGCGCGGGCGGCTTCTGTGGTGACGGTAATCGTGCAGGGTAAAGCGGCAGATGCGATCGCCTCTGCGAGTTGAACGCTTTCTGTAGTACCACCGATGAGCCAGATGCAACGGTTGAGATCCATGATTTAAGCAAAGAAACCCGGTTTCTAGGATCTTCGCTCGTAAGTCCTGAGATCCTAACCCTTCAGGGCTTTGGTAAAGTTCTGACGATAGGATTTATTAGCGACGAGTAAAACGGGCCACAACAGGGACAAAACCAGCCGATTTGGTAAACTGCGGGTAAAATTAGTCCGTTGGAAACCTTTCCAAAACTTCCAGACGCCACCCGCATACACGATTAATAAAACGAAGATAATTAGCTTAGCCATTGAACAACTCCGAGGAATTGACCCGATTTAGATTAAAGTATCTATTGATTGTTACACCACTGCCATAGGTGTTTCCAGTGAAGGTCGCCAAACTGATGGCAGCCTGGATCTAGCTTAGCGAACAAAGCACTGGGCCAGGGAACAAGCGAACGCCCATAGCCAGATTGTATTATGGTTCAAATAAAGAAATTTTTTAACATCTGTGAGTGGTTGTTCGACGTCGCGATCGCGGTGCAGGCATTCCATCCCTTTAGAGGATGAGCAATTGCCGCGCCGTTTAATAAAGTTCAGGAACATAGGACACTAAAAGTATAGTACGTGCGGCAAGTGCGGAATTTACGCCTGTGGACAAGAAGATGGCGTCATCCTTGGTTGAAGCAGGAAGCTTTCCGTCAAAGACAGCGAAATGCTTGCTTTGAGTAAGTTTTGTGTTGCAACAAACGCAAAATATTAGCAACTAGCGTTGAGTAAAAACCCCGAAGGAGGACTTATGCGAGCAGTGCTGATGGCTGGCGGTTCGGGAACGAGGCTGAGACCGCTGACTTGCGATCTTCCCAAACCAATGGTACCAATCCTAAATCGACCGATTGCAGAACATATTATCAATCTGCTCAAACGGCATCGCATCACCGAAGTGATTGCCACTTTGCACTACCTGCCAGACGTCATGCGGGACTACTTTTCTGACGGTAGCGATTTTGGCGTGCAAATGACCTATGCGGTGGAAGAAGACCAACCGTTAGGGACGGCAGGTTGCGTTAAAAATATTGCCGACCTGCTCGATTCTACCTTCTTGGTGATCAGCGGCGACAGTATTACCGACTTTGATTTAAACGCAGCGATTGAATTTCATCAGAGAAAGCAATCAAAAGCCACGCTGATTCTCACCCGCGTGCCGAATCCGATTGAATTTGGCGTGGTAATTACCGATACCGAAGGGCGGATTCGCCGCTTCCTGGAAAAGCCTTCAAGTAGCGAAATTTTCTCGGATACGGTGAATACGGGGACTTACATTTTAGAACCGGAAGTGCTGGACTATCTCCCGCCGATGACCGAAAGCGACTTTTCTAAAGATCTGTTCCCCTTGCTGCTGGACAAAGGGGAACCGATGTACGGATATATCGCCAGCGGTTACTGGTGCGATGTCGGACACCTGGAAGCTTACCGGGAAGCGCAGTACGATGCGTTGCACCGCAAAGTTAAACTTGATTTTGCCTACCAGGAGCGATCGCCTGGGATTTGGATTGGTCAAAACACCTATATCGACCCCAACGCCCACATCGAAGCACCTGTACTGATCGGGGATAACTGCCGCATCGGGCCGAGAGCGATCGTGGAAGCGGGTACGGTGATCGGCGATAACGTCACCATCGGCGCCGATGCCAACCTGAAGCGCCCGATTGTCTGGAACGGCGCGATTATCGGCGAAGAAGCCCACCTGCGCGCTTGCACCATCGGTCGCGGGGCGCGGGTAGACCGGCGCGCCAACGTTCTGGAAGGGGCAGTCGTCGGGTCGCTTTCCAGCGTGGGAGAAGAAGCCAATGTCGCCCCCAGCGTGCGGGTATGGCCCAGCAAGCAAATTGAATCTGGGGCAACGTTAAATATTAACCTGATTTGGGGTCAAACGGCTCAACGCAACCTGTTCGGTCAGCGGGGCGTATCGGGGTTAGCCAATATCGATATTACGCCAGAATTCGCCGTTAAGCTGGGCGCGGCTTACGGCTCGACGCTCAAACCCGGTGCCACGGTGGCGATTTCCCGCGATCAGCGCGGCATTTCCCGCATGGTCAGTCGCTCTTTAATTGCCGGGTTAATGTCCGTCGGCGTCCACCTGCAAAACCTAGAAGCGACGGCGATCCCGATTACCCGCGCGGTAATTCCGACGTTAAAGGTAGCCGGTGGCATTCACGTGCGGTTGCACCCAGACCGCGCCGACCATATTTT
>DNGG01000508.1 GCA_003486675.1 Cyanobacteria bacterium UBA11372 | reverse complement strand
AAAGCGATTTCAGATGCACCAGATCCAGTGGTAATTGTGTAACCCTCCACTTGAGTTGAAACACGGGGGTTCGTAATGTTGGCATAAACGCCCAGTGTTCCCACTAATACAACGACACTGACTAAAACTCCCGTGAAAAATAGTTGTCCGATATCTTCCCACTCTCGACCAATTATTGCTAGTACAAACAGGCTCAAAGATAAAAAAGCAGATGCAATACAATAGGTACAAGCTGCTTTAATTACAAAAGCCAGTAGATAAATCAGGTAGGCACTAAAAACCATCATGGCTGTACCACCCATAAACAGCAAAATTCCTGTCCAATTCTCTAATTTAGAGCGCAGTTGCTTTTGCGAGGAACCATTTAGAAACAAGGGAGCGGTAGCAAAAATTATCATACCAATGTATCCCAAAAAGCCAAACAGAGACAGGGGTAAACCAAAAACTTCGGCATAGGGACTGTTAAGCACCACGTCACAACCGCTTGTCGGGCAAGCAGCGCTTCCTTGAGTTAATTTGACGATTGTTAGATATGCAGTTCCTACTGCTCCAATTGTGGCTATTCCTGCCATCATTGGACGCGAATAGCGATGTATCCAGGGATTTGAACGACGTTGAATCATAATACTTTCTCCTCCTGAAGTTTGAAAGGAAAAAAAGAAACGAGATTTGGACAATCTCAGCTTTTACACTTCGGTCATCGAGGGAGAGGCAACATCTGTCAGATTCTAGATTGGTTAGACTGGTTCCCAGGTTGAACCTGGGAACCAAAAGACAGCGGCTCTGCCGCCTGTTGAGCAGGAGGCGAAAGGTTTCTATTTCAACACTCTAGTAGCATTAAAAATCGCCAGCAACGCTACTCCAACATCAGCAAAAACCGCCTCCCACATCGTCGCTAAACCAAAAGCACCGAGTGCGATAAATAAGCCTTTGATTCCCATTGCCACAATAATATTCTGCCAAACAATGCTGTGAGTTTTTCTGGCAATTTGAATCGCAAGGGCGACTTTTGAAGGAGCATCGGTCATAATTACAACATCAGCGGTTTCAATTGCTGCATCAGAACCATAACCACCCATTGCTAATCCGACATCTGCTCTTGCAAGCACGGGTGCGTCGTTAATTCCATCCCCAACAAAGGCAACTTTACTGCCTTTTGGAGCAACAGCGATGATTTTTTCCAACGCGCTGACTTTATTTTCTGGCAATAATTCAGCTTCGTAGGAATCCAAGCCAAGTTGTTGAGAAATGCGGGATGCAATCGCATTATTATCCCCCGTCAGCATCACGGTTTTTTCCACACCCAGTTTCTTTAACTCAGAAATTGCCTTGGCTGCATCTGGTTTAATTTTATCGGCGATCGCAATGTAACCCCGATATAGATTATCCACGACTAGATGCACGGTTGTCCCATCGGCATGACAAACATCGTGGTCGATATTTTCGCGATGCAATAAGCGGTCATTTCCTGCCAAAACTACCCGATTTTGTACTTTGGCTCGAATGCCATGTCCGGCAATTTCTTCGTAATCTTTCACCTGGGATGCATCGATTTTTTCCCCATAGGCATCTCGAATTGATTGCGCGACAGGATGGTTAGAGTGAGATTCTGCTTGGGCAGCTATTGCCAGTAATTCGGGTTCGGTCATGCCGTTTTTTGGCACAATTTGCGAGACTTTAAATACGCCTTGGGTGAGGGTTCCCGTTTTATCAAACACAACGGTTTTGACCTGTGTTAAGGTATCTAAAAATTTAGACCCTTTGACTAAAATTCCTCGCTTGGCAGCCCCTCCAACGCCACCAAAATAGCCCAGGGGAATGCTAATTACCAATCCGCAAGGACAGGAAATGACTAACAAAATTAGGGCGCGATATACCCATTCAAAGTGAGTTGCACCGGGAATGAATAAAGGCGGTAACAATGCCACTGCCAAAGAACCAAATACGACAAACGGTGTATAGTATCTGGCAAATTTGGTAATAAATTTCTCCGTTGGCGCTTTTTGACTTCTGGCATTTTCGACTAATTCTAAAATCCGGGCGATGGAAGACTCACCAAACAGTTTTGTCACCCGAATACTGAGGACACCTGTTTGGTTAATCGTTCCTGCCAAAACAGTATCCCCTACTCGCACCGTGCGGGGAACAGATTCGCCCGTTAAGGCAGATGTATCGATTTGGGAATTACCTTCTATGACCTCACCGTCTAAGGGAATTTTTTCCCCTGGCTTGACTAAAATAAATTCGCCGATTTTGACGATTTCCGGCGATACTTTGGTAAATTCATTTCCCTGCTTTAAGTAAGCATAGTCGGGGCGAATTTCTAATAGTGATGTAATTGAACTGCGAGAACGTCCAACCGCATATTCTTGGAATAACTCTCCCACTTTGAAAAACAACATTACGCCGACTGCTTCCGGGAGTTTGTGAATTGCGATCGCTCCCAATGTCGCCACGGTCATTAAGAAGTTTTCGTCAAATATTCTGCCTCGTAAAATGTTATGTCCAGCAATGGTTAACACATTCCAACCGCTTAAAAGATAGGCGGGAATGAAAATTAAGTATTCCCCGATACTGAAAGGTGTGTTATGTAATGATTCTTCAAAAATTAGACCGACTGTAAATAATACAACAACCAACAAGACGGGGGTTAGTTCCTTTTTGAGGTCAAACTCTCCACCACCATGACTGCGATCGCGATCGTGGTCGTGACCCTCGTTATGGTCGCGATCGTCGTCGTGACTGCAACTACAGCAGGAATGCGTATCCTGTGGCTTATTCATTGTGTTTCCAAGGGTAGAGGGTAAGCATAGAAATATGAACAGTTATTCATAGTTTAGCTAAAATTAGCTGCTAGTCAAGTAAAAAATGTAAAGAAAAATATTAACTTATGGCAGTAATTGTTATTATGTTTTTCACCTGAAAATAAGAATCAAAATCGCTATCAAGATAGCAAGAGAATGATTTTAATTATCAAAAAAGCGCACTGATGTTTGTTGACAAGCAGTTTGGGTTGGGAAACGCGATCGCTAAAGGGGTGGTGGTGGCGATCGCGCTCTATAAATTTCATCCTAATTTCATTTTGGGCTGTCATTTTAGGCCAGATGATGTTAAAATGCCGCCCACTCAAAGAAGCGAACAGTCTACGCTTAATTCCCTCAAATAGGCGATCGCTCAACCGTGACCGATTCATTTGCCCAAATTGGGTATAATTCCTATCAACTTTTTCCAAAGTTACCCAATTAAATAAACGTCAGCAATATGGCTTGTCTATTATCCCCAGTTTCTGAAAAATTTCACCCGTATTTCATCTGGGTATGAAACACTATGTAATTAGTACTCCTCAAGCGCTCTCTCTCACGGCGGCTTGGCTCTCTAATTCCAAGGT
>DNGG01000673.1 GCA_003486675.1 Cyanobacteria bacterium UBA11372 | reverse complement strand
GGGGGCGTCCCCAACGCGGAAGCCATTATGTAAAGAATACCGAACAAAAGTCAGAGTAAGCACCGATCGCAAAGGTACGCATACCCTGATACTATAGTGTTAAGAAACTTAACCCGCTGACGACTTGGGAACGCGCAGTCCGGGTTTCCTCAGTTTCAAACGACAACAAAACATATGTATTATTTCAGACCAGCCTTTGATCCGGCTGGTCTTTCACAATTAAACAACTTTTTAGCTGGGGAATTTAGAAACTAAAAGTCGTGCGGATCGTACCGATGATGACATCATCGTTGTTTTTGTTGTGGTCGGGGGCGGTGAGCCAAATAAATCCAGGGGTAATAGAGATATTATCTGTCACCTGGATTTGATACAAGGCTTCGATGTGGAAAGAAACATCGTCATCGTCGCCACCCAAACCACGGTTATTTAAATCGTTCGATAAATTAGAACTCGCATCGGCGATTGGTTCGACACCCACGATAATACCTGCTAGATTACCTTTTTTACCGAGATCGGGAAAGGCTAAGCTAACGGCGGCGTTGTAAATTTTAATATCGCCACGGGGAAGTTCCCCCCCCAGAGATGATAGAGTGCGCGTGTTGGTGTAACCCGCCCAACCACCAAGGGCAAATCCTTTGCTAATTTGCCAAGATAAGCCAAATCCGTAAGAATTGCTGGAAATTGGCAGATCGGAGCCTTGTAAACCACTTGCTTCCAATTGCGCATCAGTACCATCGGCTAAATACGATCGCAAGTTAGCAATGCGACTACCCGTTCCCAGATCGGTGTTGTAGGAGTTAACGTAGGTGAAACCAAACTTGAAGTTTTTGCTGGGTTTGAAGGTGAGTTGAGCGATCGCACCATATGGCCCATTAAACAACCCATTCCCATCTAAGGGAATATTAGCTGTTTCCGAATTTGCGGCATAGCCTAAGCTGAGTTCTACACTATCGCTAAACTCGTGTCGCAGTCCGATCCCAGTTCCATCAGCGAGATAATAAATCCCATGCCGCGTGCCAAAACGCGACAAGGCACCGCTAGCACCATCCCCGTCAAAGAAGGGGTTAAGCGTATCGGTAAAACTATCCGATCCCCCTGCATTGGCACGAATTACGACTTGAGTGCGATCGCCCAAGGGAAACGTGTAGGACAATTCATCAAGTACGATATCGCTATCTCCGGTGCCAAACGCCCCCGCCCCATAGATTAAATCGCCTTCCGGTGTCAAAGTATTATTAGCAGAGAAGGCATCTAAATTCCCCGCCTGAAGTCGCGTCCTCAGTAAATCTTTGCCGCTAAAACTCGTTTCAAAATTCAGACGAGTCCGGTGTCCCAAAACGGGTACGCGGTCTATTTCTTCACCAAAGGCATTTTCTCCCGCTGCAATACTCGCCGCAGCAAAGATTACTTCCCCAGCTAGCTTGGTCGTGGTAGAAAATTGTTGTGCTTCTAACCTAGCGACGCGAGGTTCTAGCGCATCTACCCTTCCCCGCAACGAAGCGAGTTCTGCTCTAAATTCTTCTTGCAACCGCCGGATGGTGGCGATATCTTCTTTACTCGGTAAGTCAGATACTGCGGCGGCGATTAGTTCTTGAATCCTGTCTAAGCAAGCATTTAACCCGGCGGCGAATTCGTAGCGCGTTAAGGCGCGGTTTCCCCGGTAAGTGCGGTCTGGGTAACCTTCTATACAACCGTAGCGCTCAACTAGGGATTGTAGCGCTTGAAATGCCCAGTGGGTAGGGTCTACGTCGGTTAGCTGGGAAACCGAGGTAACTTGGGCGAGGGGGTCTTCGGGAGCGATACTGGTGTTGCTGTATTGGTCAATTTGTTGTATAGTTTCTCCCTCTTGGGAGTTTGGTGAGATTTCTCCTGCGTGAGATAAAGTCGGGGTGGCAGGGATGGTGGCTGTAGCGATCGCTAACACCGCACCCACTAGAGCTGGACTGACTGGCGGCTTGTTGCAGTTTATTCTCAACGTATTCAATCTCTTAATCCTCACACCTATTTCAGCTTAACAGCAATTTATCATTACACCACTTAAGCTCCAGGCGCTACCCCTTCCAGAAAACTTTGTTTTTCGCCCGCTATAAGTGCTATTAACTTGCAATAACTCTGCATCGTGCCACCCTTTCCAAACCTTGCCGCTGGGGAAGATAGGGATTTGTCACCAGAACGATCCCGATCGTGCCATCCATTTTAGAATAAGATCGATTCTCAAATGGTTTCACAGCTGGCGAGGCTGCCGTGGGATCGAAGGAGGGAAACCGTGAATCGGCCTAAATTGCAAAAATTTATACTAGGTTTGTTGTTGACTTGCCTGCCAGTAGCAGGCTGCACGCAAACCACAACAACGCCTACATCTCGAGTAGCAGAGGCTACACCTGAAAAGCCAAAACTCAGGGTAATAGCGACATTCTTGCCGATGTATTGGTTTACACAGGCAGTGGCGGGAGAGTTGGCGCAGGTGGAGGTGTTAGTACCTCCGGGTGTGGAAGTGCATGACTACCAAGCAACGCCGAA
>DNGG01000424.1 GCA_003486675.1 Cyanobacteria bacterium UBA11372 | reverse complement strand
AATTGCTATGTCCGCGAAACGTTTGCAATTTCCTGCCATCCAAACTCCAAAGTTTAGCCGTACCGTCGCGACTCGCAGTTGCAATGCTTTTTCCGTCAGGATTAAAACTAATAGCAAGAACGGGTTCCTTATGAGTAGGAAAAGACTGCAATTCCTCACCCGCCAAGTTCCAAAGCTTCATCGTACCGTTCCATTCCATCGAGGCAATCGTCTTGCCGTCGGGACTCCAACCTACACAAGCAACCCAATCTTTATGACCGCGAAAAGTAACTAATTCTCGACCATCTTCGACGCGCCAAACTTTAACGGTTTTATCGCGACTGGAAGTAGCAAGCATCTTGCCATCGGGACTAAAATTAGTACTCCAAACTGCATCGGTATGTCCCCGTAAAGTGTGCAAAAGTTGCCCATCTCGCCGCCAAATTTTGACGGTTTTGTCCCAACTAGCAGTCGCCAAAAGTTGACCGTCAGGACTAAATTTCACCCGCGTGACTAAATCTCCGTGACCGACCAAACGGTTGCGTTCTCTTACCCAATAAAGCGACTGTCTGAGTGTCTTTTCTACCCGCACTTTCAGGTCTGTATCCGCATTTTTATAACCTATTTGGTTTAATTTAATACCTGCTTTGAGACTTTCGAGCAAAGCATCTAAGGTTTGATGGGATTCAAAAGCTGCTTCTGATGAGAGAGTCAGCGCTTTAACTTCACCAAAGGCAACTTGTTGTTTTTGTTGCGCGGTTTGCCATGCCAGCACCGCCGACAATCCCAAAAGGGTAACTGCGCCTAAAGACAGCATTGAGATTAATATTAGTCCGCGTCGAATGGTTTGTCTGGCTTTTTGTTCGGCTTCTGCTAATATTTGGTTTGCCCGTTCGGAGACTTCTAAAGCACTTTGCACTTCGCGTTTATCCAACGCTTCGCTAGCTGCTAAAAATCGATAATCTTGGTTGCTTAAACTCTTGCCTTTTGCCCAATTTTGTGCATCCTTAAGCGCTTGTCCGCGCAAGAGACAGTTTTCATCTTGATATTCAGAAGCGACCCAGGCATTAATTAAATCGGCATAGGGGCGCAATTTCTTTAATTGCTTTTCTACCCATTCTTGGGTAAATACTTCCTGATAGATGCGGTTATAAACTTGCAGTTTACCTTGTTGTTTGACGACTAATCCGGATAAAAGTAATTCAATTTTTTCGGGGGAATCATCGGCGATCGCGCCATTATTTTGTAATATTTGCTGGTACAATCCCAAGAGTCGGCTGGCGCGTTGTTCGTTATTGAGGATGCGATCGCGTATTGTCCGCAGATGGGGCGGTTCGTCTTGTGCCGCCCAGTTTTCGATAATATGCGATCGCGCAATACCAGCCACCTGTTCCGCTACTTCCCCATGTTGCGTCAGCACCTCCCGCACCAACTTGTTCAGGTAGGGAAATTCGGTTTTGGGAATTGGTAATTGGGAATTGGTAATTGGTAATTGGGAAATATTTTCCTTTCCCTTATCTTTACTTTCAGCTATTAACTGGCATAGCTTTTGAGTCAGGAATGGTTGCCCTCCAGTCCAAGCTAAAACTTCTTTCAATACTGCTTCCGGATTGTCCACTTTATCGACCAATCCTCCTGCTAATGGTTCAACTTCTGGCAATTTAAATCCATCCAATTGAATTGCCCGACCAATATTAAAAGGCGTCCTGGTTTTATCTACAATCAAATCCGAAGGCGTCGCTACTCCCAATAAAGCAAAAGTCAGGCGTTTGTGTTCGTGACAAGAGCGAATCAGCGAGAAAAAATCATCGGTATTAAACGGTAAACTAATAGTGCTATCAATTTCATCGAAAAAAATCGCAATTGGTTGCTCGATTAACTCTGGTAATACCGCTTGCAACAATTCACCCAAACGACCAACGGGCGATAAATCTTGTCGTTCCGCTAACCACTGACGCACATTAATTTGATTGGAAAGTCGGAAACTCCGCACCAGTCGCATAATAATATCTGCATACCACTGATCCGGAGTCGTATTGCGATTACCAATTCCAGACAAATCAACCGTTGTGCAGGCAATTCCATCTGCTTGCAATCGCTTCGCCACTTGCACCCGCAAACTAGATTTTCCCATCTGACGACAGTTTAGAACATAACAAAACTCACCCGCTTTTAAAGCATTGTAAAGTTCTTCATCCGCTTGTCGAACCACATAGCTAGGCGCATCGACGGGGAGACGACCACCCACTTGATATTCGTAAGATGAAATCAGTTTTTGCATAGGGGAAAGCCTGCTGCGGGTGAAAGATCGGGTGATAGTAAATTAACGCAAGTTGCTAGTTATAAACTTCGGTGTTGCTAATTGCAAGCTTGCTAATATAGGATTTTTACTGACATTAGCCATTAGCCATTAGCCATTAGCCATTAGCTGCTATGTCTGAGATAACTAGCAACTTGAGTTAAATTATATCCTTAATTTACAAAGGCATCCGAAAAATCGCCGCAAAATCCGCTAGCGAAAAAGAACGACTCTCGCTAGGATGATGTGAGAGAGACGCTTGCCAAATAATAATTAAAGATATGTTAACGAGCGTACTTAAAATGGCGGCTGTAACCAAAGTACGATTGAGATTAGACCCTGACTTGTTGTTCATCTCGATTGCCTCGCAGTTGCGAATGTTCTTTTTATAGGATTTGGCAATCGAGCTGTCGATACAGAAAAGTTAAGGAGTTTGAGGCGGAGTGGAACTTAACTTTTCATAAATATTTTGATTTTAGAGATTGATTGGCTCTTTTGCTAATTCTAACGCTGCGATCGCTTGCGTGCGAAGGGACACCATATCACAGGCGGCAAATATAGCGATCGCACAATTGTTCGGGGGTGCGTTATAGGGCAAAAAGTAGATTTTTTGTCAAATTTTATGCAGAAATGCCCCTAACGCACCCTACAGCTACAAAAACCGTCCCTACAAAATCATAGAGTTATTACCCCAATTAATTGGTGTGTAAAGTTTTAGGCCCAGGAGAAATACAAGTATCTTTGATTAACTTGGTTGGCTGAGGGCAAGTGTAATTTACTCCTAGATAAACCAATGCGATCGCTTGATTATTCAGCTTCAAAACTCCCCAGTAACTGGGATTAGTATTGTTGATGAATCCTCCTTTTAACTCATTTTTTAAAGCATAAACTTGCTTTGAAAATAGTTTGGCTACAACTTGATTTTCCACTTGATTTGGAAATCCTAAATAGAACTGTGGTCGCAGGTAAGGAACGCTGTTTTTATCCAGGGCGATCGCTTGCCGATCGAGCTTGTAATACTTGTAGGGTTGTTTGGCTGGTATTAACAAAGCGAGAGAGGGTTCGTGAGGGAAAGAAACCCTTACTGATTCAAATATCTGGTTGATTTCAGATGCTGAAATTGTATTTGTCTGAATTGATTTCAGCAGCGATGGTGTAAATAGCTTCAGGACTTTAGGGAGCGATTGATCGACAGTCTTCTGAATCTGATTAAACTCGATTATTGCTTCTTGTCTGGCAGTTCGCTCAGTAATATTTTTGCGAACTCCATCTACTGCTTGCAAACCAACTATTAGCAAAATCGACACCATTACAGTCAGAGCCAAAATTCGCTTTAGCCTACGCTTTAGTGGAAGTGAGATTTGCAAGTCAGGAAGTTTAGCACGACTGGCACTAGCTTCAGCGAACAGTGTAATGCTCAACAGGGTATGTGCAACAATGAAGGTGAAAGTAACCCATGCGATCCCAATAATTAGCCCCCGAACGTAAACGCTAATGTTTTCAGGGAGGATATCCCAACCAATAAATTCATCGATTGTCCATAGAAGAACACTAACACTAGATAATACTAGGGTGCAGATGAGTAAATTAGTAATAAGGCGAAGTAAGAATCGATGATTGAATCCCATAACAACACTCGCAAGAAGTTAGCTCTATAAGTTTCTCCTGCTTAAACTTAAATTTTTCGCATCTAGAGCCAAAACTTCATGAAAATTTTACAAAAAAGGCAACCTAGCTCAAATTATTACAACAGAACTTCACAAAACGAGCGTCATAACCAGCGATCGCTCAAGAAAACAGTAGGAAGAATGTAGGGTGCGTTAGCGTTCGCGAAGCGTGCCGTTAGGCATAGCGCGTAACGCACCGCAACACCACTGGTAACCAATACCAAGTTTAACTTCATGATATTTACTATTGATTTCGCATTGCTAACCCACTTATTTTCGGCTTTTTGGTCGCACAAATGTAGCTATTTGCAGAGGGAGCGATCGCTAGATAGAGGCACGGCATCTGATAATTTACTGCCGTGCCTCTACGACTTACGCAAATAGCAACTCTGTTGTATTCCCGATCAAATTTGCACCCAGATTATCTGACATAAATTTAGTGGTTCCATTGGGTATCGGTAACAATTCATCGCGCAGAGTGCTAAAAGACACAGCGCTGAAACCTGACTGAACGCTACCACTATTTACTGAGGTAATTGGATTACCCACAAGTTCAAATGCACCGATATCAACGGCATTTTGAGGACGGATAATGCCGCGCTGATCGGTTGTTGGGGCGTTGTTGTTATTGCCTGCATCAATTGCCGGACTTCCGGGAAGCAAGGCGTGAGTGAAGGTTGCACCACCGTTATCTTGCAAAGAACCAATTAAAGGATCGATGGGATTAGTTGCTGTACCAACGATGTCGCCGTTCAATCCGTTGGTGAATCCAGCGACACCATTACCATTACCAATTAGATTGTTTCCACCGCTGGTAAAAGGGGCGATCGCTCCTATATCATTGTTATTCCAATTGCCTGCTACGATGCTGTTAGTAACTGTGGCGATACTGTCCGTACCGTTAAACAAACCGTTGCCGTCGCCATTGCCTACATTTGCTGCAATTGTACTGTTAATAATGGTGGTGTTAGCAAGGTAAGTACCGATACCGCCAAAGTTATCGGCAAAGTTGTCGCTGATGGTACTGTTGATGATAGTTGCAGTGCCGCGATCGTTGTCAATTCCACCGCTGTAAGTTTGACCAACATTACTATTAATGGTGCTATTAGTTACGGTTAGCTTGCCGCCATCGTTGTTGATACCGCCGCCTTCACTTAAAGCTAAATTGGCAAAGATCGTGCTGCGATCTACAGTCAAATTGCCTCGGTTTAAGATACCGCCGCCATGACTGTTGGCAGTGTTGCTATCGATTGTGCTGTTGCTGACTGTGGCGTTGCCAACATTGAAGATGCCGCCACCAAAATTTGCGGTGTTGGTGGTAATGGTGCTGTTATTGACGGTGACGTTTTCGCTGTTAAAGATAGCGCCGCCATCGCCGGTTGTGGTGCCATTGGTAATCGTTAATCCATCGATTGTTACATTAATGCTGGTATTTAGATCGCCATCATCTACATTGAAAACGCGGGAGGTATTGTTACCGCTAATCGCGAGATCGTTCGCACCTAATCCTTGAATAGTGAGATTTTTGGCGATCGCAAGTTCTCCCGAAGTCAAAGCGATCGCACCACCACCGAGGCTGTTATCAAAGTTAATTGTACCGCCAGCATTAGTGAAGAAAATCGCCTCCCGCAGCGATACATCTCCGGGTGTTAAATCGCCGTCGAATTCATCGTTTAAGGTACTTACTGTCAAGTTTTCAGGTCGAAATTCCACTGCCCCAATATCAACGCCCAAACCTTGTGGGCGAGAGAGGCGACGCTGATCCAGGGTGTTTGCGGCACTAGGATTGCCATTATCAATTGCTGGACTATCGGGAAGAGGAACGTGAGTAAAAGTAAAACCGCCATTATCTTGCAAAGGACTCAATC
>DNGG01000155.1:4830-4963 GCA_003486675.1 Cyanobacteria bacterium UBA11372 | reverse complement strand
CAGTTGTGACTGAAATTAGGCATGAATTGGGATGTTTGGAGTTAACAGAATCGATTTGTAATGCGAACTTAACGTATAACTGGGATAACTTTTTTCAGATTAATCCGCCGGTGTTTGAACTAGCGGCTAAAGA
>DNGG01000155.1:0-4481 GCA_003486675.1 Cyanobacteria bacterium UBA11372 | reverse complement strand
AAGTGACTCCGGGTTCCCAGGAACTGGCTATTAGGAATGCGGAGCAAAATAGGGTGGGTAATTTTGAATTTATAGAGAGTTTAGCGGAAGAGAGCGTGAGTGCGATCGCTCCCAACCAAATCCTAATTTTAGACCCCCCCCGCGTCGGCTTACACAATAAAGTAATCGAGAAAATTATCGAAGAATCTCCCAAGCATATTATCTATCTTTCTTGCAACCCAAAAACGCAGGCAGCAAACTATGCAGCGCTGCAAGAACAATACAAAATTAGATGGATGCGAGCATATAATTTTTACCCCCATACACCACACGTAGAAAGCCTGCTAGTGCTTGATAAAAGATAGAAGGCTAATTGTTAATTGCTAATAGGTAAAACTATTTGCTAGCTCAGCACTAAATTTTCCTTTTGCTAGCAACCAAATTATTTGGTAACGAATACTGTCTAGGCATCTCGGTTGCGATCGCACAGTATTTTTCACACCCCCACGATACACTACCGATGCCACCGGACATGATATAATTGTTTTTATTTTTAAACTCGATGGGGAGCAACCGAGTCTTCCCTGCGCTCGCTCGCGTTTCCCCAGAACCGCGATCGCAACAATTCCCGTAAAACCAAAAAGGCGATCGCCCTTTCCTCCAAAAGCAGAGCAATTGCTCACCTCTCCCGAGAACTCAACTGGGCATCTCTTGTCTTTACAAAACTTTGCGTCCTGTCCTATGCAAGCAGGTATTTCGGTTGTACCCCCATCAGAGAATGAAAGATACCATTGTGGTATCGTGTCGCTTTGGAATTCAGGCTTTCATATCACAAAAGTTGCGATAACTAAAAAACTATGCAATAATATTCACGAAACAAAAGAATGCGAGGTAGAGGCTTCAATCGAAAACTAAAAATCAATTTATAAGGAGAGTGAAATGGAGAATACCCGAGATCTTTACCTAGATTTAATGAAACGGTGTTTAACAAACTGGATCTATGGAGATAGCGAATATATACCTATCTCAGGAAAAGGTTTTTTGAAACGAAATATCATAAAAGCGTTAGCTGCTCGGGGAACTAATTTATTTATACTTAAGCCATTCAATCAGCAAGAGCGAGAGGAAGGTAGGGATTGGCCACCTTCGGCGCATACCATGATTGGGTTTAAAAGACTCGACAACCTGCGGTTTTGTGTCGAAGATATATTGGCTAATAAAGTTACAGGCGATTTGATTGAGGCTGGTGTCTGGCGCGGCGGGGCATCTATATTTATACGGGCGATTCTCAAAGCTCATGGTGTAAAAGACCGCAGGGTTTGGGTTGCCGATTCATTTGAAGGATTGCCACCACCAAATCCAGAAAAGTATCCACATGATGCAAATGATAAGTTATATACGTACAAAGAGCTTGCCGTATCGCTCGATCAAGTAAAGGCTAACTTCGAGCGGTATGAGTTGCTTGACGAACAGGTACGTTTCTTAAAGGGGTGGTTTTGCGATACATTACCAAATGCTCCTGTAGATCAATTGGCAATCATTCGTGCAGACGGGGATATGTATGAATCGACAATGGATATACTAACGAATCTCTATCCAAAACTTTCCATTGGTGGTTATATCATTATTGATGACTATGGATGTGTTCCGGCCTGCTGCCAAGCTGTTCATGATTACCGCGAAGCACAAGGCATTCATGACGAAATTATTCCAATTGATTGGGGCGGTGTTTATTGGAAACGTTCACACTGAAGCTGGATAAATAGGCTCTCCCATAGTTAAGGTGATAATAAAACCTGATGAATTATCCTGAGAAGCTCAATGCATAAAGGTTGTAGGTTGGGTTTCCTCCCTCAACCCAACCTACGAATTATTAGATAAATTGCTCGATCTGTTGTAGGGGAGAGCCAAACCGGAAGAACTACAAAAGATAGGCTTGATGGTGCCGTACTCTGCTGGCAGATCGCACCCTACATATAGAAACTTGGCGTAAGTCTTGTAATTGTTAATTGATAATAGATAAAAACAATTAGCCATTAGCAATTAGCAATTAGCAAACTTTAAGGTAAATATACAGATGAACCCATATTTTCATCATCGGTTCCCAAGATGATGCCGCCAGCAGCACCGGGGATGAGTTCAATCGCTTCAATTTTGTGATAATTGTAATGATAAAGGGGAACCAAATCGGGATTGGAACGGAAAGCGATCGCATTTCTTCCCACGCCAAAAGCACCGGCAACATACACAGCAGATTCAAATGGCCCATCATTTCCAGGATCTGTTACAGAAGCAATAAAAAGAATACCGGCTTTATCTACTTTTAAATCAGAAATGTGGCGCACATTAGCACCATTGGGAAGAGGTACTTTTAAATTAACCGAACTTGTTTGAGCAATCTGATAAGTATTTAAGTTTAATTTACCCCAATAAATTGTAGCGGCTTCTGCTCCTGCACCTCGGTGCGCCCAAACGGCTAGTAAATTTCCGTCGAGTTCTTGTAAGCTAAATCCTTCTAAATTAGTTTGAGGCGTAATTCCCGGTAAAGTAAAGACCTTGAGAACAGAGATAGTATTGTTATTGTTTAATATGATATGATAAACTTTACCAGAACTGCTTAAGGCCATGAAAGAGTTTAGCCTACCGGGAATCGATGCGATCGCTTCCAAATCGCTAGGCAAATCAGCATTGCTAGGCCAAGTTAAAGCAACGTATTCTGGTTGTGCTTCACCCTTGATAGTAATAACCGCGAGACGACCCTCATTTTTGCCTTTATTATCGTGAACGATCAGGAATTTCATCTCATTACTTTGCTGCTGCACCAAAGCCATCCCGCTAATGCCAAAAAGTATGCCACCCCGTACCGGACGCCACTGTTGTGCCAAAGCTGGGTGGGGGATAAGTAACATTGACTTCAAAAGCACCCCAGCGATGAGAAAATTTAGAAACCGATGCATGTTGTATGTGGGAAAAACGGTGGAATAATTTTAAAGGCATACTGGGAACAGTAGAGACATTGCACGCAACGTCTTTAGACACAGCAATTGATTCCCTACAAAGGGGGCGCGAAAGGTAAAACTATATGAGACGCAAATCTACATCCTCCGGGTTTTTTAATTCTACGATTCTGGCAGTTCTGGCAGGCGTGTTTATTTTGGGGGTGGGAATTGGCATCGCCTTTAGCTCGACGGCGACATTAACCCCGACCAACGTGGCGTCGCGGGAATTCATCGATCGCAGTGCGCCAAACGCAGACTTGTGCGTGCAGTATGGAGCCAGTGCTATTGTCACCGATACCCGCGTGTTTGTGACCTTAAACCCCTTCAACGTCTACGTGACGCAGCCGCGTATGCAACCAGGGTGCGTACTCCGTACCAACAACTGGTCAATTCTAGAACAAAGAAAAGCGGTGAGCGGGGATGATGTGCGCCAGTGTAAGAATCGGATGAACACTTTTGGCTACACGGGTGACTTGGGAGATAAACCCCAAGTTGACTGTATCTATCAAAACGACGCCGAGAAAAACCGCTTCCTCAACCAACCAGGCTCTATAGGCGCTCCCGCACCAGAAACCAACCAATTCTAATTGTTTAAATTCAAAAGAGCCTAGAACATCGGTCAACAATTTGGGTATCCTATGACCGAAGCTCTAGGCTTTTACCTTTCAAGCTGGTGGGGGTATTCTATTTTAAATTAGAAGTAGTAACTTGTGCTAAACAATGGATTTTTCCACAGTTGCACTATGCCCGTTGATGCAAAATGCCAAAGCGGTATTGGCTTTTAGAGCAAGCAGAGTATAGTTTTCTAAGGGCTTTTGTACTGATAATGCCAAAAGCCCCCTGTGTATCACTTTCACAGAGAGTTCAGGGTGTCTACTGTCGCAAATATATGAAAATGCTCCAGTCGATGACGCAGCATCTCAACCACTGGCGGCGCTCTGCAAGCGCTTGTGCTTTGAAGAAAACCATCGGTGGCGCTTCGGTTTTATCCGACTCCGCGATCGCCTTGCTGCCAAAGAAATTGTCGGCGCTGCTACGTAGTGCCAATTGCTCTCAAACGCAACCAAAGCGCCACAGCTGCACAAGCGCGCGATCGCGTCACCCCTCCTCGGTGGTGTTTGTTGTAGCAGTAGCCTCTCTCACCAGCGTTTTAGGCTATCGCTTCTACAACCAACCTAAATTAGTGGTGGGAACCGTTGCCCCACAGACAATTTGGGCACCAGAAGACGCTAGCGTCGAAGATACTCAAACCACCGAAGCCAAACGAAAAGCAGCCCGCAGGAATTTAGTCCCCGCCTTGATGGTCGATCGGGAAGTGGATCGACAAATTTACCAGCAACTGCAACAAACTATCGCTCAAATTAACTCGCTCAGGCAACTGCTGGCTCCGTTTCCCTTTACCAATACCTCAACCCTATCGATTTCTACCCAACTTTATTTGCTCGAAACTCCAGAATGGCAATGGCGAACCGTGTTGGCAGCCCTAAACCCAGATAGGACAAC
>DNGG01000065.1 GCA_003486675.1 Cyanobacteria bacterium UBA11372 | reverse complement strand
CTAATACAGGTGGTAACCAATCTAAACATTTCATCAAAGCTGGCACAGTTGTCAACAATCCCAACGTTGCCAGAAAACTCAATTGAAAGCTTAAATCTTGAATCCAAAGCGGATTAATCAGCAGTAAAATAGTAGCAGCCAGTAAAAGAGAAGCAAACGGCTTAATTTTTCGCTCCTGCACCATAGCAGTCAATGCCGCAATTCCCATTATTACTGCTCGCAACACTGGTGCTTGTGGCCCAGTTAAACCTAAAAAAATCAAAAGTGCCGCCACACCATAGCCAAATTTCGCTCTTGCTGATAATCTCCCAGTCAAAGATCCAACAATTGCCAAAATCAAAGAAACTTGGAAGCCAGAAGCAGCTAATGCATGAGCCAATCCCACTTTGGCAAATTCGTCTCTAATCCCAGCTGGTAAGTATAAGTTTACCGCCTGACTTCCCAGCACCATGGCACTAACAAAAGGACCTTCAGGAATACCTAACTTACTAGCTTGAGAGCGCAGAATTCGCTGTCGAATGCGCCACCATCCCCAGCGGGAACCTGCCTTTTCATCAGGAACGCCCACGCTTCGAGCTGTCAAACCTGCAAAAGCACCTTCTTTAGCTAAATAAGCTTGAAAATCAAAACTACCGGGATTAGCAGGCGGTTTAGGTTTGTATAAGCTTCCAGTCACGTCAATTTCTTGACCGCTATTTAAACCTGTAGCTTGCAATAAAGGAACGGTCACATACAACTTACCCGTAACGCTTTGACCAACTCTTGCTGGTTTGTCTATCCCCGCTACTTCGCTGAGTTGATTAGCATTTAACCAAAACTGAGCGCGTTTACTTCGAGTTAGGCGAGGCGCACTCGCAATATTACCGCGCACCGTGACTATCTGTTCCTGAACATTCCCGCTTGTCTGTGCGGCGACAAACTGGCTAATATCATTTTTCCCTGGTTGCGGCACAGTTAGTTGAAAATACAGGGGAGCTAAAAACAAAAGCGTTGCCGCCGTTAGCCATAATCTGCGTGGCGCACCTGTTCGCCAAATTCGAGGAATGATGAAAGCTGCTGCTAGTCCTAACCCGCCTAATGCTAAAGCCAGAATGAAATAAAATCTGCGTTCGGCGATAGAAGACATTACTGCCGCAGACAGTAGTCCCACAATGTAAGCCAAACACAGAATTATCCCACCAACAGCAGCCATCAGATTGCCAAACCCAGTTTCAAACCCAGCACGGCATGGATAAAGACAACTACAAGGGCTACACTTCCCAAGTAGGCGTGAACTGTACGTAAATTTGGTTTATTGCCCCCAAATCCCGTTACAGAAATTAGTCCGTTGATAGCCAGCAACAGGATTACAATCGATCCAGTCAAAAAATGGGGACTTTCCAAGATCGGTTGATGCTGCATCACCAAAGATAAAACGCCACCCGTATAGCCAGTTGCCATAAACAGAAACATCCAAGGCGCCAACTTGCGGTGTTCCATCCGACTTTTGGCTGCGATTGCCTCATCTGCGATTGTACGTCCCCGCCATCCAGCTAAGCCGACAAAGCTGCCCATAACAAAGACCACAATTGCCATCATCAACGGATGTCCCCAATGTACCACCGGATCGGGAATGCCCATACTCCGGAATTTATCGGCAATTGGTTCTAGAACGTCTAAAAGATTAACCATAGGGTGGAACAGCTTTCTCTATAGCCAGCACGACTGCTTTGGTAGAAGTTACCGATTCAAAATTTTACTACGAGACCAACTCAACAGGCGATCGCTCGGGCTTGTCCAATTTCGCCAGGGGAAAACCTAGCGCTTCCCGTTGCTGCAAGTAAAGTTGAGCTACTTGTCTTGCCAGGTGACGAATTCTAGCAATGTACCGAGTCCGTTCAGTTACGGAAATCACGCCTCTGGCATCGAGCAAGTTAAAAGTATGAGAACACTTCAAAACGTAGTCCAGGGTGGGTAGAACCAATCCGCGTTTGAGCAGTTGCTCGGCTTCTTGCTCGTAAAGACCAAACAGGGTAAAGAGTAAATCTGGATTGGATGCCTCAAAGTTGTAAGTACACTGCTCGATTTCGCCCTGAAGGTGAACATCCCCGTAGGTGATGTTATCAGTCCAGCGAATTTTAGCGATCGCATCAGTTTCCTGAAGATACATCGCCAGTCGCTCCAGTCCATAGGTAATTTCTATCGAAACCGGACGACAATCAATACCGCCGCATTGCTGGAAGTAGGTAAATTGGGTAATTTCCATCCCATCGAGCCAGACTTCCCAGCCAGTTCCCCAAGCTCCCACGGCTGCATCTTCCCAATTATCTTCCACAAACCGAATATCGTGGTCTTCGGGACGGATACCCAACGCCCGAAGCGAATCAAGATAAATATCTTGGATGTTATCGGGTGAAGGTTTAATCAGAACCTGATACTGATAATAGTGTTGAAAGCGGTTGGGGTTTTCACCGTAGCGACCATCCCCAGGACGACGACAAGGCTCTACATAGGCGACTGACCAAGGCTCAGGGCCAATCGCTCTTAAAAAGGTATGAGGATTTTTGGTGCCTGCCCCCTTCTCAATATCGTAGGGCTGGGCGATCAGACACCCGCGATCGCTCCAAAACTGATTGAGCGTAGCAATCACCGACTGAAAATTCACAAATTTTTTTCCTGCACCGAGCGTTACGCTTAACCCATTTTGGCGCAAAAGCCGCATCGTAGCAAGGTTTGAGTAATTTCCCAAAAAATTTTCCCCAAGGGGTTG
>DNGG01000665.1 GCA_003486675.1 Cyanobacteria bacterium UBA11372 | reverse complement strand
ATTTTTTCGGTTTGAATTAGTTGGGTTTGGGTTTGCTTGAGTTTATGCAAAGCTTGCTCTAGTTTTTGCGCTTGTTCTATGGCTCTTGCTTCGGATTGGCGCAGTGCTTTTTCTGCTCGTTCCCGTTCAATAACTCGCCCAAGTTGAGTACCAATATTGGCGACAATTTCTAACAGTTGTTCGTCAGGTTGTATCGCATCGGATGAGAAAAATTCCAGCACCGCTACCACTTCTGTCCCTACTAACACTGGAAAAGCAAAACCAGCTTTTACTCCCAGTTCTCCTGAGAGTTTCACTCTGGGAAAATCGGTGTATTGTTCCACAGCGTTCACATCGACGATCCATTGGGGTTGTTTGCTGCTGAAAACCCAACCCGGTAACCCATTTCCTGGGGCGAGGGGGGTGGCTTCGGTGATTTTGCGGAATGTCTGGAAACGTTCTGGATCTTTGATGTTCCAAAGTTTTGTCGGGATTAATTCACCCGTTTCTGTGGGAATATAAACATGTCCTACAGGCCAGCCAGTATGATTGCAGATGCGTTGGAGACAGATTTGTAACGCGGCTTCGCTATTAGTGGCTTCGTTAGCAGCAGCAGTTACGGCTTGAAGTAATTTGACGATTTTGTTTTTCTGCCGCAGTTCGGCTTGTGCTTGTTTGCGATCGCTAATCTCGCTTTCTAAAATTTGATTCGTCTGTTTGAGTGCAGCAGTAGCTTCTTCTAAGGCTTCTGCTTTATTTTGCGCCACAGAGGCAGCGGTGCGGGCTTGCTGATAAAGTTCGGCTTGTTGAATCGCGATCGCTAACTGCATTGCCACCTGTTGCAGCAATTCTACCTCCGGCTGCTGCCAAACTCTCGTCCCCCGACACTCGTGGACGATCAGCAATCCCCACAGTTTTTCCCCGATTAAAATCGGTACGACGATGGTGGCTTGCACTTGCATCCGCCGCAATAACGCAGCATAGCAATTGGTGAAATTCTCCGTCGCCACATTGTTAACGATTCGTACCCTGCCCTTTTGGTACAGATCGATATATTCTGGGAGAATACAATTATCTGTGACCAGCGATCGCGGCGAGCGATCGTTTTGGGCTAGAGCGTCGCAGCTCGAGTTACTTCCCCGATCTACAATTGACCGCCAATTCCCTATCACTTCTTCGACAACTACCCTCCCACCCCAGTTTGAATCGAACTGGTATATTACCGCCCGATCCGTATCCAGAAATTCTCTTACCTTCCGCACGGCGGTTTGTAAAATTGTTTTTAACTCCAGGGTGCTGCGAATTTGATCCCCAATCAGCCGCAGCAGGGATTCTCGTTCCATTGAGGCGCGAGTTTTGGCAAACAGACAAGCTTGTTGGATCGAAATCGCCAATTGATTTGCCACTGCTTGGGCTAATTCTCGGTCGCTTTTTGACCAGTCGCGAATGTGGGAACACTGGTTTAAATATAAAATTGCGTGCAGTTTATCTTTCGTCTGCACTGGCACGACTAGGGAAGATTTGATCTCTGCTTTTTGGTATTCTTCGTTATCCGGACCAATCCGAGAGTCAGCGGCTATGTCTGTAATCGCCACCATTTCACTATTTTGCATTACCCATTTGGTAATTGGTCCATAGGGATGGAAATCCTCGATCGAAGGCGCAAAGGGTTCTCGACAAACTTCGTATAGGTGCTGGTGGTGGTACGCAAGGCGATGCATGGTTTCGCAGCAAGCAACCGATTGTTGCCGATACGCCTTTGAATCCCCAGGATCTTCTACCATATGTACCAGACAGCGGTCTACTCCCAACGCTTCTAACAGTTGCGCGATCGCGAAGGTTAATATCGTTTCCAGATCGAAACTCTGCCGCGTTTGGCTGGTGATCTGGTTCACCAGTTTCTCTCTGGCGATAATTTTCTGCGTTTGTGCTTCTACTTTTGTTTTACGAATAGCGATTTCCATCTGTTGAGCGATTAACTGCAATAATTCAATTTCCGCACTCGACCATTTGCGAGGTTGCTCGCACCAGCAAGCTATAATTCCTATCTCCCCATCTGTTTGGGATGCTTCCCCAAGGTTCTCTATCCGCAAGGGAACCAATAGATTGGCATTGGTTGCCATTGCTTTTAATTTACCTTGCACCCCTTCAACCTCGGTTTTGCATTGGGCCATTGGCAACCGAGACAGCCATTTCGCTGCCTTACCCAACAGGGAACTGACACCAGTCCCGCTGTTAATTATCAATTTACCCTGAGCGATCGCTACTCCATCCCCTCCAAACATTTCTACCGGATAATATCCTTTTTGTAAAGGCTCTTGATTACCCGTGACGCGATCGCAGACTAATTGCACCTGTTTCTTACTATCAAAATACCACAAAAAACAACAATAATCTAGATGCAATAGCGTTGCAATTTCATCCACCACCGTTTGTAAAATCTCGCTGCTGCCAAATTCTATGCCCTGTTTGGAGTTCCAAATTTTATCAACAACTTTTCCCAGCACTACGCCCCGATGCAGCGGTTCTTGCAATTGGGAAACTTCCAACTGTCTGCTGTCGTTGACAATAGAATATAGCTTGCGTAGAACAGAGTCATAGCTTAGCATAGCTACAAATTTACGATGAATGAATTTAATTGCCCAGGAACTTTGTAAACTGACATCATCTCAGGACTCTAGCGCACCCATCCAGTTTTCGATCAAAAATCGTCGCCACAGAACTAGAGATATGCCTCGCGCAGGCTACGCGATCGCAGCCAGAAACTTTGGCGATCGGATCTTCGTGGGTAAGTCCTGAATCTGACAAGCCTGGTACGCCAAATTTAGTTAGATTGGTAATTTTTCTCCCTTGTCCTCCTTGTCCCATCTATTGGCAATTTCAGGACTTCCCGCGCACATTAAGGGTGATGCTGCACAGACGGATGTTGCTTCTGCCTTCACACCCTGAGACAGGGGTATTTTAATCCAGAATTCTGTCCCCTGTCCTGGAGTCGATTCGCACCAAAGCGATCCGCCATGTTTCTCCACCACAATTTGATAGGAAATCGACAAACCCAAACCCGTCCCCTTGCCCAGCGGTTTGGTGGTGAAAAACGAGTCAAACAGTCGCGATTTCACCTTTTCTGTCATGCCAATGCCATTATCTGCGATCCGAATTAAGGCAGTTTCTCCTACAACTGCGGTAATTATCCGAATCTTGGGGTGAGGGCAACTGCCCTGGGCGATGCGATCTTCAATGGCGTCGATTGCATTGGCAATAGCATTCATAAATACTTGATTGATTTGTCCGGCGTAGCATTCCACCAAGGGCAAATTGCCGTACTCTTTAATCACCTCAATAGCAGGACGTTTATCTTTAGCTTTGAGTCGGGTGTGCAAAATCAGCAGAGTGCTATCAATCCCCTCATGCAAATTGACTAATTTCATCTCGGTTTCGTCCATGCGGGAAAAACTCCGCAAGCTACGCACGATCTGACAAATGCGGTCTATTCCAACGGTCATCGAAGACAGCACTTGAGGCAAGTCTTGACTCAAAAATTCCAGGTCAATTTCTGCTATCTTGTCTTGAATTGCTTGATTGAATTGGGGATATTGCTCCTGATAAACCCGCACCAGTTCTAGCAAGTCTTTAACGTAATTAGTGGCAAAACTCAAATTTCCGTGAACAAAACTGACTGGGTTGTTGATTTCGTGGGCGAGACTGGCGACGAGTTGCCCCAGACTGGAAATTCTTTCGCTATGAATCAGTTGAGCCTGAGTTTGTTTTAATTCCTTCAGCGTTTTTTCTAGTTTCTCCGCTTGTATTTGGGCAGCAGCAGTAGCTGCACAACTGTGACAATAGAGTTCAGCTCGATGGATATCGAGGGCTAGCTGTTGCGCCTCATTTTCTTTTTGATACTGATTGACAACCGCATCTAAAGCTGTCAGCAATTGAGTGGAAGCAGCATCCTGAATGTAGCGCAGATGGGGATTATCCTGAGTTAGCTCTCTTGTAGATGCATCCGCCAAAGCTCTGACTTGGGCGATATAACTGCGGATCTGGTGGTCTAAGTTGAAGGGTGGTTCAAAGTACATCGCCTTCAGTGCCGCTGAGAGATGACCCGATAGTTTCATCTTCTCGTCGCCCTTGAGCAGTCCGTTGTGCGATGTTTCCATCAAATCGATATCAGCTAGCAACTGGTGGCGCAATTTTTCCGGCTCGGCGGTATCGTGAGTACAGACCAGTCTCAGACACAACAAAGCCGTTTTTTGCGAGAGCATCCGCTGACGACCGCTGACATTGATTGCTGCGGCACTAATCTCTCTTTTGGTACTGATTTGATTGGGGTCGAAATTTGCAGCTAGAGCAAGCACGGGTGATAGCTCCAAACGTAACAGTCTAAAGGTTCTAGTTTGAGTTGATGGTAGATACAATTGCGTAATGCCCCCAATTTCGCAAGCGCCAGAAAAAACTGGCTTTAACGTTTTGTCAAGCTTCCTGTAAAAAATTCAATCAAGAAGTCCAAAACCATTTTCTTTTCTCAATACTCAGACAGCTAACAAAACGTAAAATTTAGATTCTTTTCAAATATGGGTCAAACGCGCCGCTGTTTTCGTAGTCTTTCATACTAAGTGCGACAATTTTGCAAAAGTATATATAACTTAGAGTTTGCAGCAACATACGGGCGGGCACCGACGCCCACCCC
>DNGG01000436.1:13922-14908 GCA_003486675.1 Cyanobacteria bacterium UBA11372 | reverse complement strand
ACTTAGTCTTTCAAATCAACAATGTTCTGTCTTTTGCCCAATGAAAGCAAGCAGCGCAGAGAGAATCTTTTCTTCCACTTCGTAACTTTAGTTTAATTTCAACTAAAATGCAAGTGTGCTGCAATCAAACTTAAAGTTGCTTGTATTTTGCCAAAGAATTCGTGAGACTTTAGTCTCACGCGGTCACCCCGGTCTGAAGACACGGGGTTTTCGCGGACTGTTCTATAAACTGCCGTCCGCCAAGTCCCAGATAATCCACAATCCAATATTCCGGGATACCCAGTGCGGCGTAATCCTCGACTTTGCGAGCATAGTCATTTGACCAGTTAGTGCTAACAACTTCTGCCACCAATTTGACAGAAGTTCCTAATGTAATAATAGGTTCCTGCTGCCAGAGTGGTTCGTTAGCGATCGCACCTTTATCCAAAATCGCCACATCGGGACGGAAAGCGGTAGATTGTCCGAGAGGTTTAATCAAACAGCGGGTGGGAGTAAACCAACGAACGCAGAGGCAGTCTATTTCTACATTGAATTTGCGAATCAGAAAAGCTGCAACCTCCTCATGGGAACCAGTTGGTTCCAGATCGATTAATTCTCCATCAATCAACTCATAGCGATCGCGATACGGCTGACGCCACGCTACGCGAACGCCATAATCCGCGATCAACTCCTCAAAACTGAGCGATTTTGGAAAAGCTTGAACCATTGCCGCTATTGGGTGATGGGTGAACGAGGAAACAAACCCAGTTTCTTTGCTTGTGTTGTCATACCAAATCCAGGTTCTAAACCCCCTTTATTTTATAGCCCGCGAAGGCGGGCTTTGTTTGTGTAGCCGCGACTTTAGTCGTTCGGCATAAAAGGGGCGATCAAAGCAGATTTGGTATTAGTCTAGCATTGCGTCAAATGAAGCGATCGCACTCGCGCGATCGCACTCCCCCTTTCTGGAAGAGCATCCTTCCAACCCCTTGCTAAAGTAACAGCATAGT
>DNGG01000436.1:3465-13732 GCA_003486675.1 Cyanobacteria bacterium UBA11372 | reverse complement strand
CCTTGCTAAAGTAACAGCATAGTGAAAAACGCATCTATATAATGACAGCCGTTGAACTAAAACTCATCCCCAATCAAACCGCATCAGGAATCAACTATCAACACCTGCACATCCAAATTGCAGCGCCCGACGGACTGATCGAACCCGCCGATCTCAAAAGCTTATTTCTACCCGAAAACATGGTTTGGAGTCAAGGCGTAGTCATCGAAGGCAAAGCGCCAATATGGTTATACGCCTATCTCGTTCACGCCTGTCATCCCGCCGCTTGGGTAGCTTGCTTCGATCCGCGTTTAGGAGAAGCAAAACCCCAATCTGGAGGTGCGATCGTCGTCGCCGCCCACACGCGCGAAGTTGTAGTCGGACAGGTATTGCCAGTTGACTTACCAGATGCCATATTTCAAAAGTAGAGATGCTTTTTTCTCGCAACAGCAACGCGCGAGGGCAAAATGAATCTGGACTGGCAAAAACAAGTTAGCTTGGAAGTAACGCAACTAAAAACAACCGAGGGCAATTACCAAACCCTATTAATCAACTTACTTCCACCAAGAGAACTGATTGTGACGGATATTTTACCTCACTTAGAACTACCCAGCGAACTAGATTTAAATCGAGAGGTAATATTGTTTGGTCAAGCACCAATCTGGTTATACGGAAATTTAACCGAACGTTGTCGATCTGTTCCTTGGTTAGCTTGTTATGATGCCCGCAAGAACGTAGCCGTTATCATCCAAAGTCAAGTAGCAGAAAAAGTACCCGGAGATACCATATCTGCCTCGCTCAATCAAACCCCATGTCCTGCTATTTTGATCGGTGGCCCTCCCGATAGCGGTAAGAGCGTTTTAGCCAATACATTGCGCTGGGATTTACTCAAAAAAAACCTGAATAAACAAATCTTTCTGCATCGCGCCAACTGGGATGGACAAGGAAATTGGGCATACGAAACTGCTAATCAGGCTCTAGTTAAAAGACTCGTGCGAGAGAATGAATTCCGCATCCATGAAAATGACGATACTCGTCCTTTAATCCCAGGTTATTTCAAAAAAAATAGTGAAGATGTCAGAAATCTACGCGAGTTAGTTGATTTAGTATTAGTCGATGTGGGAGGAAAGCCCCAGCCAGAAAAGATGCCTTTAATAGAACAATGTACCCATTATATCATCATCAGCAAATCTCCGGAAAAAATCGAAGAATGGCACGAATTTTGCCAACCAAAATTGCAGCCGTTGGCAGTCATTCACAGCGTTTTAGAAACAAGAATAGAGGTTTTATCAACAAATCCTTTCCTAGAAATAGTCGCTGGTATTTGGCGGGAAGGAGAAATGCTAACCGTCCCCGATGTTTTGCTGGATGCGGTTATTGTAGGGGCACGGCATGAATAAACTTTACCCTTAAATCGAAGGTTTTCTGCCGCCGTGCCCCGACAACCAATAATGATTAAGCAACCAGAAACAATATCAAAGGTTCCCACACTGTAGGGGCACGGCATCAATAAACTTTACCCTTAAATCGAAGGTTTTCTGCCGCCGTGCCCCGACAACCAATAATGATTAAGCAATCAGAAACAATATCAAAGGTTCCCACACTGTAGGGGCACGGCATGAATAAACTTTGCACTTAACGACAAGCTTTTCTCGTGCCGTGCCCCTACAGCCACAATTTATTAAGCAGGCGTCTTCGTTTTCTGTTTGGCGCTAATCTCGTTCGGGCAATGACGACCTTGCTCAAAATCGGTAATATTTGATAAAGTCGTTTCGGCGATGTTTTGCAAGGCGTTTGAGGTAAAAAATGCCTGATGCGCGGTAACTATCACGTTAGGAAAGGTTAGCAAACGCTCGAATTCGTCGTCTTGAATGATTTCATCGGACATATCTTCAAAAAACAGATCCGATTCTCTTTCGTATACATCCAAACCCAAATAGCCAATTTTACGAGACTTTAAACCCTCGATTGCTGCATTAGTATTGACTAGCGCACCGCGACTGGTGTTAATTAGCATCACACCGGATTTCATTTGCGCGATCGCCCCTTCATCAATCAAATGATGCGTTTCGTGAGTCAGCGGACAATGCAAGCTAATAATATCAGATTCGGCGAACAATTGCGCCAGTTCGACGTACTTCCCTCCCAACGCTTTAAACTCCTCGTTGGGATAGACATCATAACCGAGTATATGACAGCCAAATCCCTTCAAAATCTGCCCCACCACTTGACCAATTTTCCCCGTACCGACGATACCAACCGTGCGATCGCGCATATCGAAACCCATCAATCCATTGATGGAAAAATCCCCTTCCCGCACTCGGTAGTAAGCGCGATGAAACTTGCGATTGAGGGTTAGCATTAATCCTACCGTATGTTCCGCTACCGCATAAGGCGAATAAGCAGGAACCCGCACCGTTGTCAAGCCCAAATCAGCCGCGACAGGTAAATCCACATGATTAAAACCCGCCGATCGCAAAGCTAGCAAGCGAGTGCCATGTGCGGCAAGAATTTCTAAAGTAGGTGCATCTAATTGGTCGTTGATGAACGCACAAATGGCTGGAAATCCAGCCGCGAGAACCGCAGTATCCCGATTCAGTTGCGGTTCAAAAAATACCAACTCATGATTGTAGTTAGCATTTGCCGGTTCTAGAAACTGGCGATCGTAGGATTTGGTACTAAAAACTGCAACTTTCATTATGGTAATTGCTAATTGCTAATTGCTAATTGCTAATTGTTAATTGCTATCAAAAACCGGAGTTTCTCTGGAAAAGTTAATTAGTAGGCTGGGTTTCGCTATCGTTCAACCCAACCTACTTTTACACCCTCTTAGCCCCCCTTAGCAAGGGGGGTTGGGGGAATCGTTAATAAGGCCACTTCCAATCGCGCATTTCTTCCTTATCGATGCCGTGTTCGTAGGCGTAATTGAGGTTATCGAGAATTTCGTTCTTCATGCGTTCTTTGACATAAGCAGCAGCAGAACGCAATTTAGGAACGCGATCGATGACATCAATTACCAGATTAAACCGATCGATTTGGTTGTCGATCGCTAACTCTAGAGGAGTGTTAATATTTCCCCTTTCTTTATACCCCCGCACGTGGATGCGGTGCTGGTTAGTGCGACGATAGGTGAGTTTGTGAATTAACCAGGGATAGCCGTGGAAGTTAAAGATAATCGGCTTATCGGGGGTGAATAATGTATCAAAATCTGTGTCAGATAAACCTTGCGGATGTTCGGTATCTGGCATTAGTTTGAACAAGTCCACGACGTTAATAAACCGGATCTTGAGTTCGGGGAACTCTTCTCGCAAAATAGCAGTTGCAGCTAATGCTTCTTTAGTAGGAACGTCGCCACAGCAAGCGATGACTGCATCGGGGACATCGGGTTCTTTTCCGCAGTCGTCGTTACTCGCCCATTCCCAAATTCCAATACCTTTGGCGCAATGTTTAATCGCTTCGTTCATGCTGAGGTATTGCAGGTGCTTTTGCTTGTCGGCGACGATGACATTTACGCAGTCGGTACTCCGCAAGCATCGATCTGCGATCGCCAACAAGCAATTAGCATCCGGAGGTAGATACATCCGCGTCACCAAGGGACTTTTATTCGTCACCAAATCTAAGAAACCGGGGTCTTGGTGCGAAAATCCGTTATGGTCTTGACGCCAAACTGTGGAAGATAGCAAGATATTCAACGAGGAAATCGGCGATCGCCAGGGTACGTGGCGCTTGCTGATGTGCAACCATTTGGCGTGTTGGTTGAACATCGAATCAATTACGTGAGAAAAGGCTTCGTAGGTGTGGAAAAAGCCGTGGCGTCCGGTTAGTAAATATCCTTCTAACCAACCTTCTAAAGTATGTTCGCTCAACATTTCCATCACCCGACCTTCTGGCGATAGTTCGCTACCGTCTAAGTCTTCGGGTAGGTATTCCGCCAGCCACATTTTTTTGCTGACTTCGTAGATGGCGGTGAGGCGATTGGATGCGGTTTCATCGGGGCCAAATACGCGGAAGGTGGTCATGTTTTGCCGCATCACGTCGCGCAAAAGATAGCCCAGATGCTTGGTAGTTTCGGTTTCAACTGAGGCGGGTTTGGGAACATCAACCGCGTATTTTTTGAAGTCGGGCATCCGCAATTGTTTCCGCACTTGTCCGCCGTTGGTAATCGGGTTGGCACTCATGCGGCGGTGTCCCGTTGGGGCTAATTCTTTGAGTTCTGGAATTAGTTTACCTTGGTCATCAAAGAGTTCTTCGGGTTTGTAACTTTTGAGCCAATCTTCTAGTATCTTCAAGTGACCGGGATTTTTATGCACATCTGACATTGGCACTTGGTGACTACGCCAAAATCCCTCGGTTTTATGTCCGTCTACTTCTTTTGGTCCTGTCCAACCTTTGGGCGATCGCAACACAATCATAGGCCAACGCGGACGAGTCGCCACCCCACTGGCGCGCGCTTCTTGCTGAATCTCCCGGATCTCTTTTATACAATGTTCCAGAGTAGCTGCCATTGCCTGGTGCATCGTTTCCGGGTCATCTCCGGAGACAAAGTAGGGCGTGTAACCATACCCTTCAAACAGTTTTTGCAGTTCCTCGTGGCTAACCCGGGCGAGGATAGTAGGATTGGCGATTTTATAACCGTTGAGGTGTAAAATCGGCAACACCGCACCATCTCGAATCGGGTTGATAAACTTGTTCGAGTGCCAAGCCGTCGCGAGTGGTCCGGTTTCGGCTTCCCCATCTCCGACGATCGCTGTCACAATCAAATCTGGGTTGTCAAATGCCGCGCCGTAAGCGTGGGAGAGGCTATAACCCAATTCGCCGCCTTCGTGGATTGAACCAGGGGTTTCGGGGGTGCAGTGGCTACCGATGCCGCCTGGGTAGGAGAATTGCAAGAAGAATTTTTGCAATCCTTCCTCATCTTCGCTCTTGTCGGGATAGATTTCGGAATAGGTTCCTTCTAGGTACGCTGGTGCGAGGATAGCCGGCGCGCCGTGACCCGGACCTGTAACAAATATCATGTTCAGGTCATATTTTTTGATCAGCCGGTTGAGGTGGATGTAGGTTAAACTCATGCCGGGATCGGAACCCCAGTGCCCCAAGAGGCGATTTTTCACATGTTCGGGTTTGAGGGGTTCTTTTAATAGGGGATTTGCCCGCAGATAAATCATGCCGACGGCTAAGTAATTACACGCACGCCAGTAGGCATCTATCTTGCGGAGTTCTTCAGGACTCAGGGGCGACCCGTCAACGGTGGCTTTTGCTTTTCCGAATGCACTGATGTCAAAAGTTGGTTTTGGTGGGGTTGCTACCATTTTTTGTCATCTCCCTTTATAAGGTTGCTTAATCGTTCTGCGAATTTGTCTATTTCGCCTCTACCATCGGTTAGATTTTGTTTTTGTAATCCTCCAAACAATTTAGGCTTTCCTAATCTGATGGTTTTGCTACTTTGCACGTTTCCTTGGATACTATAGCAATCTAATTTAATTTTTGCTAATTTAATGAATCGCAAATGCGTATGGATGTTCGGTTACCTCTCCTGATAAAGGATAGATTTATACAAGTACCAAACTGTAGCGTTAATTTGTTTAAAATCGGGTTAAGTAAAGATTAAATATTTAGCGTTGTAAATTTTAGGAAGATTTTAGATTCCTTGCTCGGTCAGTTAACCCAAAGGGATTTTTCTAGTACTGTTTTAAGCATGGGTAATTGGTAATTGCTAATTGGTAATTTGTAATTGCTAATTGGGATTTGATCGTCATATCAGAACAATTTTTCTCGATTGAGCCATTAGCGATTAGCGATTAGCCGCTATGCATGAGACATAATATGGTTTATAGTTAAGATCTTGGCTATTACCAGCCAGAATAACTGCCATCATTCAATATTTCTGAAGGACAGGAGAAACCATGACTCGCGCTATTATGGAAACCGACAAAGGGACGATCCACTTGGAATTGTTCGACAAGGATGCTCCTAATACTGTGAAAAATTTTGTAGATCTGGCTGAAAAGGGTTTTTACGATGGACTTAATTTTCACCGCGTCATCCCTAACTTTATGATTCAAGGTGGCTGTCCTTTGGGAACGGGAACGGGTGGCCCTGGCTACAGAATCAAATGTGAAATTAACCCCAACAAACATCTAGCGGGAACTTTGTCAATGGCTCATGCTGGTCGCGATACTGGTGGTAGTCAATTCTTTATTTGTCACTCTCCCCAACCCCATTTAGATGGACAGCATACCACTTTTGGCAAAACTGAGGATATGAATGTCGTCAATGCTATCCGCCAGGGTGATAAGATTCTTTCGGTGAAGATTGAGCGGTAATGGCTAATGGCTAATGGCTAATTGCTAATTGCTAATTGGAATAAAAGGCACTATGCTCTTGATTATTACCTCTCCAAAAATTACCCTCAAAGGCAGGCATAATGCTCACCTATAAGAGTTATTGGAGAAGCATATTAGCCATTAGCAATTAGCAATTAGCAATTAGCAATTAGCAATTAGCAATTAGCTAAAGTTTGATAGTTACGGTCTTAACTTCGGTGTATTGCTGTAAGCCATATTCGCCTAATTCTCGACCGATTCCAGATTGTTTGAAGCCGCCGAAGGGTGCGGCTGCATCGAAGACATCGTAGCAGTTTACCCAGACTGTACCGGCGCGGACGCTGTTGGCGATCGCATGTGCTTTGGTAATATCTTTTGTCCAGACTGCGGCGGCGAGTCCGTACATGGTTTTATTGGCTCGTTCGATGACTTCGTTGATATCTTTAAATTTGATAATGCTCATCACCGGGCCAAAGATTTCTTCTTGGGCTATCTTCATATCATCCCGCACATCGGCGAAAACTGTGGGTTTGATGAAGTATCCTTTGTCCCCAATTTGAGAACCACCGCACAACATTTGCGCGCCTTCTCGCATTCCGGACTCGATGTAACTCATCACTTTATTAAATTGTTCTTGGTCTACTTGTGGCCCTTGTTCGGTTTTATCATCAAAGGGATCTCCAACTACGCGATCTTGGGCACGTTGGACGCTTCTTTCGACAAATTCATCGTAACAAGATTCTTCGACAAATAAGCGGGAACCGGCGCAACAGCACTGACCTTGGTTGAAGAATAGCGCATTGTGAGAGCCTGCGATCGCGGCGTTCATATCCGCATCAGCAAATACAATATTGGGACTCTTTCCACCCAATTCCAAAGTCACCCGTTTCAGGTTACTTTTTGCCGCCGCTTCCATGATTAAATGTCCCACTTCCGTCGAGCCGGTAAATGCTACCTTATCGATATCCATGTGGTGGGAAATCGCCGCCCCCGCGGTTGGCCCGTAACCGGATAAAATATTAACCACACCGGGAGGGAACCCGGCTTCGATAATTAATTCCCCAATTCGTAATGCAGACAATGGTGTTTGTTCGGCAGTTTTTAGCACTACGGTGTTCCCCGTTGCTAAGGCGGGGGCTAATTTCCACGCTTGCATTAATAACGGGAAATTCCAGGGAATAATTTGCCCCACAACGCCTACAGGTTCGTGGCGCGTGTAGCAGAAGTAAGGGCCATTTATCGGAATTGTTTTACCTTGGATTTTATCTGCCCAACCGGCATAATAACGGTAACAAGCGATAACTAATGCCAAATCTGCGTTTAAGGAATCGTTTAACGGTTTGCCGTTATCTAGGGTTTCCAAACGCGCTAATTCTTCGATATTCTGTTCGATTAAGTCAGCCAGCTTATAAAGTAATTCGCCCCGCCTGGTTGCCGACATTTTGGGCCATTCTCCACTGGTAAAGGCTGCCCTTGCGGCTTTGACAGCTTTATCCACATCGGCAGCATCTGCTTCGGCAAGTTCGCAAATAACTTCTCCCGTCGCCGGGTTGATGGTCGGAAATCTCTTGCCAGAGACGCTGTTTACCCATTCGTTATTAATTAATAACTGAGTCGGGCCGATCTTAACCTGTTGGTCGGGTCTGGTGGCAGTGACCATAACTTTACTCCGTCCAATAAATTAACTTTTTTTTAAACAGATCGTTAGCTTGACACCTACAGACACTTAATGGCGAGCGTCTTTAGATTTTTTTTGTATTTGCTTTAAGCAATTTAACAATGTTTGCCTTGGCTTTTGGCTTCTATTCAGAAACCCAGTAACTGATGGGAAACCGGGTTTCTGGTTGCGGTTGGTTAAGATATGCGTAATCTGATGCGACCGCTGCCTCTGAAGGCTACAGTAGGCTGGATAGCTGGTGTTTGCTTCTCATGCTGCGGAAAATTAGCGAAATTGTCATCTATCTTTGGGGAGAGGAAGGCGGGCGCGTCCGTGTTATCCCTAGCTGGCAGTGGGGCAAAACATACTACGATTGCCACGAGTAAAGCAAGCGTGATTCTAAGGTAATTGAGCAAACTGGACAGCATGTGAAAAATCCCTTGTATTAAAACCTTTAAGGCGGTTTATTGCACGATTAATAATTTAAGTGGCGCTGAAAAATAAGTAAAGATACTGAGGATACACTCAATCCTCCACCCGATGGACTATTGTGAGGCAAAATGGCCTGGTAGATTCACTGAACAAGTTAGTCCCAACTGATTGAACAGGTGTAGGACAATTAAGGATAAGCTTGAAAGTAGTACAATCTGGCAAACCTCAAGCCATGACCGCTTCGCAGATAGCAAACCGTTCTTTAACTTCGATCGCGCAAGAAACTCGCGCTTCAGCACAGCGTTTGGCAGTTTTGTCAACTGAGTCTAAAAATGCTGCAATTGAAGAGATCGCTCTGTCTCTAGAATCCGCCGCAGCTGATATACTGGCAGCAAACGCGGCAGACTGCGAGGCGGCTCACGCTAATAACATCCCCAAACCCCTAATCGCGCGGCTCAAGTTAGACGAAAATAAACTAGCAGCTGCGATCGCGGGTGTGCGCGATGTAGGACGTTTAAGCGATCCGGTGGGTGAAGTGGAAATTCACCGCGAACTCGATGCAGGACTCCAATTAAAGCGCATCACCTGTCCCTTGGGCGTTTTGGGCGTGATTTTTGAAGCGCGTCCCGATGCGGTGATGCAAATAACCAGTTTGGCAATAAAATCGGGTAACGGCGTTATCCTTAAATGCGGACAAGAAGCGGTACAAACTTGCGTGGCTTTAGTCAAGGCAATTCATCAAGGATTGGCATCTACCGAAGTACCAAGCGCCGCCGTGCAATTGCTAACAACTAGAGCAGAAACTCTCGAACTGTTAAACCTCGATCGCTATGTGGATTTGATTATTCCCAGAGGTTCCAATTCTTTCGTGCGCTACGTGCAAGAAAATACCCGAATTCCCGTTTTAGGACATGCAGATGGAATTTGTCATTTATATATAGATGCAGCAGCAGATATTGCCAAAGCAGTTGATATTGCAGTTGATTCTAAAACCCAATACCCCGCCGCTTGCAATGCAATTGAAACTTTATTAGTTGATCGCGCGATCGCCCCCGATTTCTTACCTTTGGTAGCGGCAGCGTTGGAAAATCGGCAAGTAGAATTGCGGGGAGATGACCGGACTAGGGAGATTTTACATCATATCGAACCCGCGACTGAAGCAGACTGGACAACTGAATATTGCGATTTGGTGTTAGCGATTAAAATAGTCGATGATTTAGAGGAAGCGATCGCTCACATCAATACCTACGGTTCGCGTCACACTGATGCCATTATCACCGAAGATGCAGATGCAGCGGCTACCTTTTTTGCCAACGTCGATTCTGCCGGTGTTTATCACAACTGTTCCACCCGTTTTGCCGATGGTTTCCGCTACGGTTTTGGCGCCGAAGTCGGAATTAGCACGCAAAAAATGCCCCCACGCGGTCCCGTTGGCCTCGAAGGATTGGTAACCTATAAATATCAGGTAGTTGGTAACGGTCATATCGTCGCCACTTACACGGGCGCTAATGCCAAACCTTTTACGCATAAAGATTTAGGAAATTGGTAATTGGTAATTGGTAATTGGTAATTGGTAATGGGTAATGGGTAATAGTTTTTAGTCGGCGCGTCATTAATGACTTGTAAGGACTATTGAGAATCCCTGTGATATAGTCGCTCAAAATTAAAGATTTCTCCATTCATGAATATCCCTTACCAATTACCAATTACCAATTACCAATTACCCATTACCAATTACCCATTACCAATTACCCATTACCCATTACCAACTATGGATTGTATTTACCTGTCGAACATTCGCTGCTACGGCTACACGGGTTTTTTACCAGAAGAGCAAATTCTGGGGCAGTGGTTTGAAGTCGATGTGACTTTATGG